>NZ_JBUDXA010000004.1:0-311330 GCF_054956755.1 Rufibacter sp. JT3400010
TGGAGTAGTTTCTGAATACTTACAGCAAAATGCCCGCTAAAGCCGCTGACATATAAGAAGCTAATGTACCACAAATTAAGGCTTTCAAACCAAGAGCGGCCAGGTCTTTCCTGCGCTCCGGCACCAACTGCCCAATACCGCCCACCTGAATAGCAATGGAACTGAAGTTCGCAAAACCACAAAGTGCGAAGGAGGTAATGAGCAAGGTTTTAGGGTGCAGACTAGTTTTAAGAGCGGCTAAGTCTAAGTAGGCCACAAACTCGTTGATCACGATTTTGGTACCCATCAAAGAGCCAGCGGTAAACATATCTTGAGAAGGAACGCCCATGGCTAGCGCGAAAAGCGAGAACACGCTGCCCAACAGACTCTTCATGCTCAGGTTCTCTAACGGAATTCCTACCGCATCCAGAGACATGCCCATGCCCGCCAGTGATCTTCCCACGAAGCCTAAGAAGTAATCTACCAACGCAATCAAAGCGATAAAGCCTACCAGCATGGCTACCACGTTCAAACCAACGCGTAATCCGTCAGAAGCACCGTGCGAAATGGCATCTACCAGGTTGGCATCCTGTTTCTTTACTTCAATCCCTACTTTGCCTTTGGTTTCGGAAACTTCGGTCTCCGGGAAAACAATTTTAGAGATCACCAGGGCACCGGGCGCCGCCATGATACTGGCCGCAATGAGGTATTCGGCGGGAACGCCTAAGGCAATGTACACCGCCATTACGCCACCCGCAATACACGCCATACTACCCGCCATGGAGGCTAGCAGTTCAGAGTTGGTCATGGTGGGCAAATACGGTTTGATCATGATCTGGGCTTCTACCTGGCCCACAAACACGCTGGCCACGTTGGAAACCGCCTCACTACCGCTCACGCCCATAAGTTTGTGCACGCCGCGCGCCACCACAGATACAATGCGCTGCATGAGGCCAATGTGGTAGGCAATGCTCACCAGAACGGCCACAAAAATGATGGTAGGCACAATCTTGAAGAAAAAGATCACGTCATTGCCTACGCCAAAAGCCCGGTCCATTTTCTCTTTGTTCACCAAGGCCCCGAACACGAATTCCGCGCCACGGTCAGAGAAGCTCAGAATCTGGGTGATGTAATGGCCTAATTTCTGAAAAATCATCTGCCCGAAAGGCACTTTCAGAATAAAGAAAGCTAGGGCCAATTGGAGCGAAAGGCCCACCACCACTAGCCTGACGTTGATGGCTTTTCGGTTATTGGAAAGTAAAAAAGCAATACCTAAGATCAGAACAATGCCAATCAGGCCGGTAAATCGGTTCATATTAAGAAAAAAGGGTTATAAAAATGTGTGGGTGAAAGGCTGCTATTGGCCCTGTGCTAGAGAAAACCATTAGAACAGCACTGGGAATTTGCCAGAGGCAATTGAACGCTCACAACCTGACCTGCCGTAGGAGAAATGAAAAGAAGAAGCAGGCAAATATGGCAACGCCGCCGTCGCGAAAGAGATACTGGAAGACGTGTCTGAGGTTATGTTAAAAAACATGATGACAAAAATACAGATATTTAGCTGTAAAACCTTAGCCCCTAAAATTTTATCTGCCCTCCTGTAAAAGCAAGGCCAACTTCTGTTTTCCGGCCCAGAAACGAAGCTCTTAGGCCGAGTAGGTTCTCCTTTTTCCTGAATCTGAAGACCAAGCCGAAGGTAGAGAACACCTGTTTTCGGCTTTTTTTTCTCAAATGGTGCTTAAAACGTAAAGAAGGCTTGGCGCTGCACCAGATTCTTCGCAATGCTTTGTTAACAGAAAAGCTTTAGGCAAAAGTGTAAGTAGTAACCGCAAAAGTAGGAGGGCGATATGGAGGAGGTTTCTGAGATAATTCGTTTATTTAGAGAAACTTTCCAAGGAATATGGATCATACAAAGCAGCTGAACCGCACGTTGGGTTTGCGACTGGTAGTGGTAGTAGTGGTGGGGAACATCATTGGGTCTGGGGTTTATAAGAAAGTGGCCCCCATGGCCGCCGAACTGCACTCGCCGGGGTGGGTTTTGATCTGCTGGATTCTAGGAGGTATCATCACCTTGTTCGGGGCGTTGAGTAATGCCGAAATTGCTGGACTTCTAGCCGATACCGGCGGCGAGTACGCCTACTACAAACGCATTTACAACCGGTTCTTCGCCTTTATTTACGGCTGGTCTTTGTTTACCGTGATCCAAACGGCAGGTATTTCGTCATTGGCCTACGTCTTTGCGCAATCCTTCAACAGCGTAGGACCGTTACCACCCGTCCTGAGTTCCCTGGCTGATTTTTCCATTGCCGGTGTCTTCTATCCCTTCGCCGATTTCAACGTGAAACTGCTGGCCATTCTTCTCATCATCTTCTTGACCTGGATCAACAGCCGGGGAATGCGGGCAGGGGCAGGCCTGAGTACAGCCATTCTCATTCTGGTGTTCGCCGGTATTTTCATGATTGTCGGCTTCGGGCTTAGCAGCGGCGAAGCTGATATTACCCGCAGCTTTGATTTAGAAACCACCAATAACACGCCCATCACCTTCAGCGCGGTTTTTGCTGCTATGCTGTCGGCGTTCTGGGCGTACCAGGGCTGGGCTTCCATCGGGTTTGTGGGCGGCGAGATTAAGGATGCGAAACGCAATATTCCCCGCGGAATTTTCATTGGCGTGCTCTTGGTGATTGCCATTTATCTGCTGGTGAACGCCACGTATCTGGCTTTGCTGCCTGTTCCAGTTCTGGAGCAAGTGTATGCCGCCGGAAACCAAATTGCCGCCATTGAGGCGGTGAAAAGTTTCTGGCAAGCCGGTGGGTTCTTTATCTCTGTGTTGATTCTGGTAACCACGCTGGGTTGCACCAACGCGACCATTCTAGCCAGTTGTCGCACCTACTACGCCATGGCCCGGGAAGGATTTTTCTTCCGGAAAGCCGCCGATCTGAACCAGAAGCAGGTGCCGGCCAACTCCCTTATTTTCCAATGCGTGTGGGCCTGTATTCTGGTGCTCTCGGGCACCTTTGATCAGCTAACCGACATGATCATCTTTGCCGTTTTCATTTATTATGGCGCCACCACGCTGGGCGTTTTCATCCTACGCCGCAAAATGCCAGATGCACCTAGACCGTACAAAGTTTGGGGTTACCCCGTAGTACCGGCCATTATGGTTTTATTCTGCGTTGCCTTGTTCTTCAACACCATTCTGGTGCGCCCACGGGAAGCCGGAATAGGGATGATTTTGATGCTGACGGGTATTCCTATGTACTGGTGGTTTCTAAAGAACAACGTGGCCAAGCAGGAGCCGGAAAAGGTAGAAATGAATGCCTGAGATTGATTTCTAGCCTGACCTCGGGAACTTCCTCTCGCTCGCCTCTGGCAAGTATGGGCTACGTGCGGCATCCCGCCGCTTTATGTACATTTATTCAAAAGGAGCTGAGAAGCGGCGGGACGCCGCGGGTAGCTCACACTCGCGGGACGCAAGCGAGAGGAAGTATCAGCTCATTGAAGGGCTGTTACTTGTTTCCAACTTGGACCCCGATGCCCGAGAATCTGAAACTCACAGGGGATTTCTGCTTTAAAAGAGAACGGTCTAGGTCTTAATGCAGACTTCTTCGTTTGACCATGCCGCCGTCTGTGTCATCAATGCTTTGCTGAATCAGAAACGCTTCAGGATCTATCAGCTTTACTTCCTTCCGCAGGGCCGGAATCTCCAGCCGGGTTACCACCGTGAAGATGATGTCAATCTCCAGGTTGTCGCCCCGCTTCCCGAAACCTCTTTTTCCCTGGTAAATGGTCACGCCCCGGCCTAACTTCTCAGTGATGGCCACCCGTATGTCTTCACTTTGCCTAGAAACAATGGTGACGCCGGTGTACTGCTCAATTCCGTGCAACAGGAAATCAATCATTTTGGAAGCCGAGAAATAGGTCAGGATAGAGTAAAGGGCCACATCTACGCCCAGGAAGAATGCGGCGGTGCAGAAGATGATGATGTTCAGGAGTAGAATGACATCACTCACTTTCATTAAAGGATAAAACTTACTCACCAGCACGGCGGCCACTTCGGTGCCATCCAGCACGGCGCCTCCGCGCATGGCAAAACCAATGCCCAACCCAATGAAAACGCCGCCAAAGATGGCCGTGAGCATCTTGTCTGAGGTCACATCTGGAAAGGTCACTAACGTCAGGCACACGGCCAACCCCACAATGGCCGAGGCGCTTTTAATGGCAAACACGCGGCCCACATAGCGGTACCCCATAAAAATGAAAGGTAGGTTGATGACCACAATCAGAAGAGAGAGCGGTATGCCGAAGAGGTGCGTGAGAAGCATGGAAATGCCGGTCACACCGCCGTCAATAAAGTGGCTGGAAAGCAGGAACCCTTTCAGTCCCAAACCCGCCGAAAGGATGCCTAGTATAATGAGGGGAATGTTCTTGAGTTCGGCTCTGAGATCAACGTGTTGAGCAGCGGTGGAAAGCATAAGGCGAAGTTTCGGGTTGATGGGTGGGTTGGCAGTTGCGTACCAAGCAAGATAATGAAAATAGGGGCTTGTAAGGCACAATCAACTACGGGTAGAAAAGAAAAAGCCTGATTATGTTTTCATGTTCTTTTAAAAAATCAGCGCAGAAACGTATAGTTAAGGCAAGAGGAAAGGCTTTTGGGGTCTTTCTGGGTAGAATGCAGAAAGGAAGCTGTCTGAAAAGGCCTAAATATTTTTAACTTTACAGTAATGCTGTCTCAGGTGTTTAGAAAAATATTGTACCCTTTTAAGTTCTCCCTCATGGGAGTGATGTTGCTTTGGGCACTCACGTTGCCTGGGCAGGAGGTAGAAGTTTATAAATTCCTGCTCAGATACACCATCGGCAAACCGGCACCCGCTAGTCCTACGCACCTGGAAACAGAGGCCGGGCAACTATCTGCCGCAAAAGTGCAGCAAGAGGCTGTGCACGCATTTAAAGACGCCAAACCAGCCAAAGCCCCCCTCCTGAAAGTAAGTCCGGCTTTGCTGGCCACAGCATGGGAGGGTTTTACCGCTCCGGTGTTTGCTTGTTTTGGGCTTTCCCCATCTGCATTGCTGGGGAAAGTCTTTCTCCCTAGAAAATCTCTTCTCACGTCACTTCGGCCCAACGCTCCTTAGGCTTTTAAAGCTATTTGGAAAGATGTAGGAGTAATGTCTCTTCTGTGCTGGCATATGAATGCTGGTGCATTTGCAGCTTTACGTACCTACTGGTGGTTTTACGCGCTACTGCGCCACGTGGTACTGCTAGTTTCTGGTTGATCCGTAACTGCTTCTTTCCTTATTCCTTCCCCTTTTAAGTCACTTGTAATTTACCTGTACACTTTATCGCATACAGATGCTGCCTGCTGCCTTTGAGCGGGCGATTGAATCCTTTTTCTACTGTTCATTATATGACGCATTTACCAAATTTAATAACTGATTTGGGGTTGATACTGGGGGCTGCCGGTATCACTACCTTAATTTTCAAGAAAATAAAACAACCCTTAGTACTGGGCTATATCATTGCGGGGCTACTGGTAGGGCCCCATTTTGCCTTGTTTCCCACTATTGTAGAGCTTGACAACATTAACATATGGGCCGAGATTGGCGTGATTTTCCTGCTTTTTAGCCTAGGGCTGGAGTTCAGCTTCAAAAAGCTGGTGAAGGTGGGCGGGGCCTCGTCCATTATGGCTTTGATAGAAGTGGTGGTCATGCTGCTGCTAGGCTATCTCACGGGGCAGATACTGGGTTGGACCACCATGGACAGTATTTTCCTGGGCGGTATTCTTTCTATTTCCTCTACCACTATCATTATCAGGGCGTTTGACGAACTGGGGGTGAAAACCCAGCGGTTTGCCGGGCTGGTATTTGGGGTACTGATTGTGGAAGACCTGGTCGCCATTTTGCTCATGGTGCTGCTTTCCACGCTGGCCGTGAGCCAGCAATTTGCCGGTTCAGAAATGCTGACGGCGGTGCTCAAACTGGCTTTCTTCCTGATGCTCTGGTTTCTGGGCGGCATTTTTCTCATTCCTACCTTCCTGCGCAAAGCCAGCAAACTTATGAATGATGAGACGTTGCTCATTGTCTCGCTAGCGCTGTGTCTGCTCATGGTGATTTTGGCAGCCCAGGCCGGATTCTCGCCTGCTTTGGGAGCGTTTATCATGGGTTCTATTCTAGCGGAGACCACCAAAGCCGAAAAAATTGAACACCTTATTTCCTCGGTGAAGGACTTGTTTGGGGCAATTTTCTTTGTCTCGGTGGGCATCCTGATCAACCCGGCCATGATGGTGACCTATGCCGGGCCCATTGCTCTCATTACCATTGTCACGTTGCTAGGGAAGTTCCTCAGTATCACCGCCGGTGGTTTGATATCTGGGCAAGGCCTGAAGACCTCTATTCAGTCAGGGATGAGCGTTTCCCAGATTGGGGAATTCTCGTTCATCATTGCCACGCTGGGGCTTACCTTAAACGTAACCAGTGAGTTTCTGTACCCCGTAGCGGTAGCAGTTTCAGCTATCACCACTTTCACCACGCCCTACATGATTCGGCTTTCAGGCCCTTTGTATCAGTTCTCGGAAAAGATATTACCGGCGAAATGGCAGAAGTCCTTGAATGAGTATAGCTCGGGAACCCAAACCATTTCCACCACCAGCGACTGGAAAGTGGTGCTTAGGTCTTACCTGATCAACCTGGTGGTTTTCTCCGTCATCATCATCAGTATTGTACTACTGTCTGCCCAGTACCTGAATCCGTTCATCACCCAGAATGTGGTGGAGGGCAACTTAGGCGATATCATCACCACAGTAATCACACTAGTGTTCATGGCGCCATTTCTCTGGGCCTTGGCCGTACACCATCCGCAGAAAGAGGCGCAAGGCCGCATTTGGGCTAACCGCAATTACCGTAGCCTGGTCATTGTGCTGGGTTTTGCCAGAATAGCCATCGCTATCCTTTTTATTGGGTTTTTGCTGAACCAGTTCTTCTCGGTGCAACTGGCGTTTCTGGTAGGAGTAATCATTGCGGCGCTCATGGTCCTCTTCTCCAAGAGAATCCAGCGCTTTTACATCCGGATAGAGAACCGGTTTCTGCGGAACCTTAACGCCCGTGAAATTCAGGAAGCCTCTAAAATGCACCACACCATCACTCCTTGGAATGTTCATCTGACCAGCCTGGATGTGGCGCCTGAAGCCGAAGTGGTAGGAAAAACTCTTTTTGAATTACAGATACGGGAGAAGTATGGGGTAAACGTGGCCGTGATTGAACGCGGAGACCGCACGCTTATGGCACCAACTCGCAATGAACAATTGTTTCCCTATGACAAACTTTATGTATTTGGTTCAGAAGAGCAGGTAGAGGCTTTCCGGCTTTTCATCCACAATAAGGCGACGTTATTGCCAGAAAATCAGCGCGAAAATGTCAGCCTGCAAAAGCTTCAGATCAGAAGTAATTCTGTTTTGCTGCATAAATCCATCCGGAACTCAGGCATCAGAGAGAAAACCGAAGGCCTGATTGTAGGCATGGAGCGAAGAGGGGAAAGAATTCTTAACCCAGATTCTGAGATGGTGTTTCAGGAAGGAGATATTGTTTGGATAGTGGGTGTTCCCCGCAAGATAAAGCTTCTGGAGGAAGGGGTTGAGCAGGTTGTTTCCTACTAAGCTAAAAACGCTGCCATCTTTTTGCGCTGTACATAGCCTGTTAGTCCTGTAGAAAAAGTAAAAGCTGCTAAACTCTGTTTCAGGGCTGTTTTCTTGAAAACAGCCCTGAAAGGAGGAAGGATGCCGCTGTCTTCTTTTGGTTGAGTATATTCATGCAGTGTATTCACTCATTGCCATCAGTGCCATTGTTGGTGTTATCACCAACAATCCTTTATCGGCTGAATTCCTAAAACAGCTATCAAACTGAGTTGATGAGTTGTTATTGGCAATCACACTTGACAACGGCGAAACTATCACAGATGTATAAAAACAAAAATGCCAGACGTTTGTCTGGCATTTTTGTTAATCAAAGTAACTGAAGTGACTAGCTTACCACTACTGGTTTGGTAGTTACAATTCTTTCTTTGTCTACGTTGGTAGTATCCACTACAATTGGAGCGGCAATGAACAACGTAGAATACGTACCAGTCAAGGAACCAACCAACATCGCGAAGGAGAAGCCTCTCAAGGTCTCACCACCAAACACGAACAGGATGATCACTACCAGTAATACCGTAAAGTTGGTGATGATAGTACGGCTGAAAGTACTGTTCAAGGCCGGGTTCACAATTTCGCTGAACTTCATACGCGGGTTCTCCTGGGTGTACTCCCTGATCCGGTCAAACACTACCACGGTATCGTTGATGGAGTAACCAATAATGGTCAGGATAGACGCGATGAATACCTGGTCCATTTCGAAAGAAACCCCAAACAAGTTAGCAATGGTAAAGGCAGCAAATACCACCAGCACGTCGTGGATCAAAGCAATAACCCCGCCCAAGCTGAACTGCCAGCGGCTGAAACGGAAGGCCAGGTAAAGGAAGATACCGGCAAAAGATAGTAACACGGCAATAACAGCCGTCTTCTGAATATCATCGGCCATGGTAGCACCTACTTTAGAAGAACTTACAATGGTAGGATTCTGCGCGCTGTACTCTTGCAAACCTTGCACCAGAGCGGCTCTTACCGTCTCATCTGCTTGCGTGGACTCATCTTCGGCAATGTAGCTGGTCGTCACTTTCAGGCGGTTAGACGCACCGTAGGTTTTCACCTCAGTACCCGCACCTTTGAATTCGTCATCCAGCGCAGATCTTACGTCAGAAGCCGGAACCGGTGTGTTGAAGTTCACCACGTAAGAACGACCACCTTTAAAGTCTACGCCCAACGGCAATTCGCCTTTGATGAACACGGCCACAATCCCGAACAGGATGAACGCGGCAGAGAAGATGTACGCTTTCTTACGGTTGCCTAAAATGTCAAACTTGATGTTTTTAAACCAGTTTCTGGAAAGCGGGGTCTCTAGCGCCAGGCTCTTGAAGTTCTTGCCAGAAGTCATCCACTCTACCAACAGACGGGAAACGTAAACAGCGGTGAAGAAGGAAGTAGCAATACCAATCATCAAGGTGATGGCGAACCCTTTTACCGGACCAGATCCGAAGAAATACAGGATGATACCTGCCAATAACGTGGTTACGTTGGAGTCAAAGATGGAACTGAACGCTTTGCTGTAGCCTTTCTTGATGGCTTCCTGAATGGTTAAACCAGCGGCCATTTCTTCCTTGATCCGTTCAAAGATCAGAACGTTCGCATCCACAGACATACCCATGGTCAAGACCATACCGGCAATACCTGGTAAAGTAAGCGCAGTACCAAACTGGGCCAGAATACCAATGATGAAAAAGATGTTGAAAAGGAGCGCGATGTTAGCCACCAAGCCACCTTTGCTGTAGTAAGCAAACATGAACAGTACTACCAGACCCATACCAGCCAAAGAAGAAATCAACCCTTGGTTGATGGCTTCCTGACCCAAAGAAGGACCTACAATGGCTTCTTCCACAATACGGGTAGGAGCAGGCATTTTACCAGCTTTCAGGATGTTAGCTAAGTCTTGCGCTTCTTCAATGGTGAAAGAACCAGAGATAGAAGAGTTACCACCGCTAATCTCGCTTTGTACCACTGGGGCAGAATACACATAGTCATCCAACACAATAGCTACCTGACGACCAATGTTGTCACCAGTCAGACGCTGCCATTTCTTGGAACCGGCGGCGTTCATGCTCATGGTAATCTCCGGGCGACCAGTTTGGTCATAATCCTGGCGGGCATCAGAGATGAATTCACCGGTTAAAGGAGCTTTGCCTTCACGGCCTTTTTTCACGGCGTACAGTTCCAGGAACTCGGCACCGTCATTAGAAACAATCGGCTTCACGCCCCACAAGAACTTCATGTTCTGCGGGAAAATCGCTTTCACTTCTGGTTTGGCAAACAAAGCGTTTACTTTAGCGGTGTCACGCACGTTGGTGCCTAAGCCACCCGGAAGGGTAGTGAACAAGCGCGCTAAAAGAGAGCTTTGGTTCGGGTTAATGGAGTCTTGCTTGGCAGCGGCGCTGTCAGCAGGTTTGCTTAACTGAGCGGCTAAAGCCGACGTGTCTTTTCCGGCAGCGCTGGTCAACGCATTGGCAGAAGTATCAGCGGCAGAAGCCAAAGAGGCCGAAGGCGTAGTGCCTTTCAGTTTGTTAGCGGCTTCTTCTTTTACCAGGTAGTCATTCAACTGCGTAAAGTAAGGACCGAATTCCTGCACGCTCCATACTTCCCAGAACTCCAGGTTAGCCGTTCCCTGTAATAATTTACGAACCCGCTCTGGGTTATCTACACCCGGTAACTCAATCTGAATACGGTTGGTCCCTTTCAGGTGCTGGATGTTAGGCTGGTTTACCCCGAATTTGTCAATACGCGTGCGCAGAATGTTGAAAGAACGGGCTACCGCGTCATCTACTTCTTTGTTGATCACGTTCAACACTTCTTTGTCAGTTGAGTTGTAGCTCAAAGAACGGGTGGTGCTGTTCGCGAAGATAGAAGCCAGTTTTGCGTTAGGCTGCAACTCACGGTAAGAGCGGTAGAACAGGTCTACAAAGTTCTCCTGGCTGGTTGCCTGCAACTTCTGGGCACGGGCAATCGCTTGCTCAAACGCGGCATCTCTGCGACCACCGGCCATAGCCCTGATGATCTCTACCGGAGAAACCTCCAGTGTCACGTGCATACCGCCTTTTAAGTCAAGACCCAGGCCCAGTTCGCTTTCTTTCACTTGTTGGTACGTGTACTCAGCACCTAAGAAGTTGAATACCGGAGCTTTCCAGACAGAATCTAGATACGTTTGTCTTTTGTAGTGGTCAACGGTGCCTGTTTTGGTGGTGGCAAACCGCGTGGCGTCTTCTTCTACGCCTTTAGAGACCAAAGAGAAGGACAGATAGTACAGGCACAACGCCGATACAATGACCGTCAGTACTAGGATAAAACCTTTGTTACGCATTGGTAATGTTTGAATAAATAAAAATGAAGAATACGGGTATGAAAAGGCGGCTAAGCCGGAAATGCCCTGTTTTCCTGAAAAGGAAGCAGAAACCATCTGGCCTTACCAAAAGAAAATGCAGTATTTACTCCGGAAATGCCGGGAAATAGCGGGAAAGTTCCGAAGCAGAAACGCTAGGGAGCGTTGGGTGAGATAGGCAAAGTAGCCAATTGTTGCAGGAAGAATGTCCAGAAGGGAGTGCCCAAAGACGTTTTTACCAGCGCCTGCACCGGGGCAAGAAACGTGAGGCGAAGGAAAGCAGTGGGTTCGGCTATCTCCAGAGAGACAAAAGAAGTAGTGGCCTCAAAAGAGACTTTCTGCTTCACCACCGAAGATTTCGCATCGCGGCCCTGCTGGTTCACCGCTGCCTGTTCTGCCGGAGAGGCAGTGACATGGGCATAGGCCGGTAGGGCTCGGTGGTTTACCGTAAGCACCAACAGCAAGGCAATGCTTGTGCAAAGCAGCCGCCAATTACGTTGTATGTAGTGCCTGGGTTTCATGTCTGTAAGCAAAGATAAGCGATTCTTAAAATAAAACAAAAGCCTCTGCTGTGGGTTGAACAGCAGAGGCTTTTGTTAAGTGCCTTTGAAGAAAGGTTATTTTTTGATTTTGGAGTTCAGATACGTGACCAATACCTCTAAACCCACCTCAAAATTACGGTTGTTGGGAATAATGACATCGGCATCATTTTTAAACGGCTTGATGTATTTCTCATAGGTAGGGGCTACGTGGTTGGTGTAGCGGTAGAGCACGTCATCCAGGTCATAGCCGCGTTCTACTTTGTCTCTGAGAATACGGCGCTGCAGTTTGATGTACTCTTTGGCGTCTATGTACACCTTCATGTCCAGCAGCTTGGCTACTTCTTCAAAGTAAAACACGAAGATGCCTTCCACCACTACAATGGGAGCCGGTTTGAACTCCAGTTGGCGCGGTACTACATTGGGGTTGTTGAAGGTGTACTCTTTGCGGTAAACGGTTTCTCCTTTGCTTAACTGGAGAATGTCATGGGCGTAGGCCGCGCTGTCAATAGAACTGGGCAAATCAAAGTTATGAAAGCCGTTTTCGTCTATAAACTGTTTGTCGCGGTCATGATAGTAATTGTCCTGCGAAACCAGGCAAATGTCTTCAGGTGCATACGAAGCCAGTAGTCTGCTCAGGAATGTGGTTTTCCCTGATGCGCTCCCTCCCGTTATTCCTACAATAAATGGCTTTTGATGCATATATACGTATGGTTTACGGGTTGCAAAATTAGCCTTTTGCCAGCATGCAGCCTAACGCCCGCGCAAAAGAATTTATCAGGTACCGGTTTGTACGTAGCGGTGCTGCAGAAAGGACACCAATTGCTGCACCACCCGGCCCCGGTGACTTATTTGGTTTTTCTCCTGGCTATCCATCTCGGCAAAGGTGCGGTCCTGGCCCTCGGGCACGAAGATGGGGTCGTAGCCGAAGCCTTGCTCGCCCTGTGGGGCTTCAATGATGTGGCCTTCCACAATGCCGTCAAACAGATGCTGTTCGCCTTCTTCCAGAATAAGCGCAATGGAGGTTCTGAAACGGGCTTTCCGGTTTTCCTGGCCCTTGAGACCTTCCAGTACTTTCTGCATGTTGGCCTGGTTGTCGCGCGCCGGTCCGGCGTAGCGGGCAGAGTACACACCGGGTTCATTGTGCAGGGCTTCCACCTCTAAGCCGGTATCATCGGCGAAGCAGAGTATCTGGTATTTCTCCCACACGTACTGCGCTTTCTGCAAGGCGTTCCCCTCCAGCGTGTCCTGGTCTTCGGCTAGTTCTTCAGAGCAGCCCAGTTCTTCCAGGCTCACCAGTTCAAAAGGCAGACCCAGCAGTTGCTGTATTTCTTTTAGCTTATGCGCATTATTAGAGGCGAAACAGATTTTCATAGGGTATAAAGTAAGGTACTAAGGTGTCACAATGATACTACGTCTGGCCAGCAGTTCAAAGCCGTTTTAACCCGAAGGCACGGCTGGTAAGAACGCAGCAACAGCGCTGAAAGATGGCTTTTGGCGCTTTTTCATTTTTCTAGCCTAGAAACGCAGGAGAGCACGGGTGCTTGCCTTCTACGCAGTTCTGCTTTTTTTTTAATAGGTACTCAGGCTTTTTGATGTAATTTTGCCGCGTTGCGGGCGGCTGTAAGAAGCAAAATCCGTTTGGCAACGAAAATGTAAGTTCTTTTTGCGCGTTCTTAGGCTGTTTTAGGTCTGTTTTCAAAAAAATAGCTTAAAAAAAGCCTTTGCAGATAACCAGAAGGCAGCAACTAGGTTTAGCCTATACTGGTATAGGCAAAGATGGCAGATGCGGTGAACCAATCACTTGCTTCTTTCCCCAGACTACTACGTTGTGCCGCTGAGACAACGTTGAAACAGGTGTTCTGAGAAACAGGAATACCGAAGATGAAAAGCAGAGACAGTTGATGAAATTCCATAATGATGACGAAAGACCGGTAAGACGGCCCCGCGCGCAGGTACTCTCCAAACGATTGGACCGCGTGTTCACGGAACTGTACACCATCGCTTCGTTTGTCGGTCGTTTTTTTAAGGAGGTTTTCATGCCTCCGTATGAGTTCAAAGAGATTATCAGGCAGTGTTTTGAGATCGGGGTGAAGTCGCTCCCGCTTATTTCACTTACAGGTTTTATCATTGGCATTGTGTTCATGAACCAGTCCCGGCCTTCTTTGGCCGAGTTTGGAGCTACGTCCTGGTTGCCGTCGCTGGTGTCATTGGCCATTGTGCGGGCCTTGGCTCCGCTGGTGACGGCTTTGATTGGGGCGGGTCGTATTGGGTCCATGATTGGGGCCGAGCTGGGTTCCATGAAAGTGACCGAGCAGATTGAGGCCATGGAAGTATCGGCTACTAACCCGTTTAAGTTTCTGGTGGTAAGCCGCGTACTGGCGACTTCGTTCATGATTCCGGCGCTCATGATGTACACCATGCTGGTGGCTTTATTGGGCGCTTTCCTGAATGTGAACGCAAACGAAGGCACCAGTTTTGTGACCTATTTCTCTCAGGTTTTTGACGCCATTACGTTTCTGGACATCTTTTCTTCCTTGTTCAAGTCGGCGCTGTTTGGGTTTACCATTGGCGTGGTGGGCTGCTACAAAGGCTACAATTCGTCAAAAGGAACCGAAGGCGTAGGCAAAGCGGCTAATTCTTCCGTAGTAACGGCTATGTTTTTAGTGTTTATAGAGGAGCTGTTATCTCTGCAGGTCATTACGGCTCTCCGTTGATTCTAAGAAAAGCCCATGAAAAAGACCCAACCCGTTATAGATAGAAACAACTGCGTCATCAACATCAGAGGACTGGAGAAATCCTTCGGAGATCTGGACGTGCTGCGGGGCGTGGACCTGGACCTGTACAAAGGCGAAAACCTGGTGGTGCTGGGGAAATCGGGAACAGGGAAATCGGTGTTGATCAAAATCATTGCCGGACTACTCAAGCCAGATTCCGGAGAAGTGAATGTGCTGGGGCAGCGGGTAAATCAGCTGAAAGCCCGTGATTTAGATAAACTTCGGCTCAAGATTGGGTTCTCGTTCCAAAACAGTGCGCTGTATGACAGCATGACCATCCGGAAGAACCTGGAGTTCCCGCTGGTGCGCAACCGCAAGGACATGACCCGAGCCGAGGTGAACCGCATGGTGGAAGTGGTGCTGGATGCCGTAGGCCTTTCGCAGACCATTAACCAGATGCCCTCAGAACTCTCTGGCGGACAGCGGAAACGGATTGGCATTGCCCGTACCTTGATTCTTCAGCCCGAGATCATGCTCTACGATGAGCCCACCGCCGGTCTGGACCCCATTACCTGTATTGACATCAATAACCTGATCAACGAGGTGCAAAGCCGCTTTAATACTTCTTCCATCATCATTACCCATGATTTAACCTGCGCCAAAGACGTGGGCGACCGCGTGGTGATGCTCCTGGACGGCCGTTTTCAGCGGCAGGGCACGTTTGACGAGGTGTTTCAGACAGATGATGAGCGGGTAAAATTATTTCATGATTACAATTTCATAGACTAAATGAGTGCAGTAGAAAATAGGCGAGCCGTAGTGGTGGGAATCTTCGTGTTTTTGGCGCTGGTGATTCTGGTGGTGGGTGTCTTTGTGCTGGGAGGCCAGCAGAAACGCTTCACCAAAACCATTCAGGTAACTGCGGTGTTCAGTGACGTGACCGGTCTAAAAATAGGAAACCAAGTGCTTTTCTCTGGGGTGCGGGTAGGCGTGGTCAAGAGCATTGCCTTTGAAGGCCCGTCACAGGTAGCCATTGCCATGGACATTACCGAGGAAGCCCAGAAATACATCCGGAAAGACGTGAAAGCCACCATCGGCTCTGAAAGTTTCATCGGGAACAAAGCCATTGTGCTCACCGGCGGAAGTCCGCAGATGCCCGTAATACAGCCCGGCGACCGACTCACCACCTCGGCCCAACTGAGTACCGAGGAGATGATGCAAACCCTTCAGGAAAATAACAAGAACCTGGTTGCTATTACCACCGATTTCAAAAAGCTTAGTTCTGGCTTAGCCAACGGCGAAGGCTTGGCGGGCGCATTGCTCACCGACGACCAACTAGCCCAGAATTTTCAGGCTATTCTGGCTAACCTGCAAAAAACCTCGGCCACTAGCGTGCGGGCGTCTCAGGCGCTGGCGCAGTTCTCCAGTAAACTGAACACCAAAGGCGGCTTAGCCGATGACCTCCTCACCGATACGTCCACCTTCAACAAGCTGCAAGCCACCATGGCCCAACTGGAGGAGGTCATGGCCACCACCAACCAAATCACCAGCAAACTCAACACCACCGCCGATAAACTAGGCTCCAACAACAATGCCTTGGGCGTATTGCTCAACGATCAGGAGTTTGCCGTAGACCTACAAATGACCATGCAGAACCTGGAAGCCGGCACCGACAAGCTAGACGCCAACATGGAAAGCCTCCAGCACAGCATTCTGCTCAACGGCTTCTTCCGGAGAAAAGCCAAACGCGAGGCCAAGCAGAAAGAACGCGAGCAACAACGCCAGGAACGGCTGCAGAAGCTGGAGCAGAAGCAAGACAAGAAAACATCCGTGCCAGCTAGTACTACGAACTAGCCTGTCCCGCTTTTACAACCCCGCCCTACGGGCATACCTCCTACATTAGGAGGGGAGTTGATTTGTTAGGTGGGATTGAGTGTGGCAGAAATCCTCGACAATGCGTGGTTTCGCTGCGATGCAGCAAGAGTAATCTGGAGACTACCTATCATCTGTAGGCACGAGTCAGAGACTCGCGCCAGCAGAGTAAGCGGGAAAACAAATGAAAAGATCTCACAGGTTTTCAAAACCTGTGAGATCTTTTCATTTGTTTTCCTATTTCACGCATATCCGTTTCCAGCCTTTCGCTTGAGCGCCTAGAGTTCGACGACCTGTGAGCGCCAGCGAAGCAGGTGAGGAGAAATCACAGCGCGAGGGCGGAAGGCGAGGCCTCGCGGCCGTGAGCGCTTACCGTCAACGATGAAACAGCACAGCACTTGCACCCACGCCAAAAGCACCCAAGTCCAGGGAACTACAAAATGCGTGCACCTAGCGTAAACAGCGTTCCATGCTTACTTTCCCCAAACCACCATAAACCCTACAACAAATAAGCATTCCATTCCTCCTCCTTCAACACCACCCTGATATGCTCCCGCAGGGTCGTGGCCAGAGAATAACCGGTGTACGTGGCAGAAATAGGATACAGCGTGTGGTGGCGGTTGATCAAAGTGGCAATCTCTAATTTCTTGCAGTCCTTGTTCAGAAACTCCCGCAGGGTATAAGCTAACGTTTTTCCAGTATTCAAGACATCATCTACCAGCACCACGGCAGTACCAGACAGAGAAGCAAGGGCAGGGGAAATGACAAGGTCATGGGCGAGTGGTTCAGTCTTGTGCAGCGTCACCTCCAGCAAAGAAACTTCCAGCGGGGAAATAGCCCGCAGTTCCTGGGCCAACAGTTGCGCCAGCGAGTAGCCGTTCTCATGGATGCCGGCCAGCACCAGTTGTTTTTCCTCAAAGTTGTGCTCGTAGATCTCAAACGCCATGCGTTTGATTTTCTGCAGAATCTGGTGGTGGTCCAGGATGCGGTTCTCTTGTGTAAAGACCATGGGGCGTTGCTGTTTACGGGCCAAATTACCAAAAGAATCCCCAAAACAGCGGCATGGTACCCGGTAAAGTTGTATCTTTGAAAATATTTAGCGGAAAAGGTTTTAAAAGTGGGCCAAATGCTTTACTTTTGCAGTCCTATTCCAGAAATCCGAAGTTAAAAATATAGAATAATGAAAAAGGACCTTCATCCTGAATACAGAGAAGTGGTTTTCCAAGACACTTCCAGTGATTTTAAATTCATCACCCGTTCTACCATGAACTCCAATGAGACCATCACCATGGAAGACGGCAAAACCTACCCGGTAATCAAAGTGGAGGTTTCTTCTGCGTCGCACCCGTTCTACACCGGTAAAAATATCTACGTGGATACTGCCGGCCGTATTGACAAGTTCAAGCAGCGTTACAAGAAATAAGCATATTGTACGGTGAACCGTATAGAAGTCTTCCTGATGTTTTTCAGGGAGACTTTTTTATTTAGTCTATATGAACATTATTCTCTTTGACGACCCGGTGCTGCGGGCCAACCTGCTGCCGTTGACGTTTACCCGGCCTGTGGCCGAAATTCGCGTGGGCATCATGACCATTGCCGAGAAATGGCGGCATCTTTCCAGCGAAGTGGTGTCTTACCTAACCCAGGATTACTTGCAGGGGAAATTCAGCCAGTTGCTGGATGGCGGGAAGAATATGTACATCAACGGAGCAATCTGCCCTACGGCCGAACTGATGGCACAGATACGGCAGTTACCCGTGGGCGGAGCGCTGTATCAAGATGATCTTTTGGTAGCACTGAACTCCGACAGCGTGGAACTGCACAGTGTGGAAGAGGTGTACAGACATAACACCTCAGATAGAAGCCACGTTGTGCTTCCTCCGCATTCCGTCATTACCCAACTCTGGGACATCTTCCGGTTTAACGGGCCGCAGATACGGGCAGACTTCCAGTTGGTCACCAACGGTAGGGTAAGCCAGCCTATAACAGACCCGCACACCGTAGCCTACAACGCAGAGAATATCTTCATTGAGGAAGGAGCCAGCTTTAAAGCCGCCATTCTGAACGCCGAGAACGGGCCTATTTACATTGGGAAGAACGCGCAGGTACAGGAGGGAACCGTGATTAGGGGACCCTTTGCCATTTGTGAGGAAAGCGTGATCAACATGGGCGGCAAAATGCGCGGCGATGTAACCATAGGGCCTTTCTGTAAAGTGGGCGGCGAAATCAGCAACTGCGTGTTCTTCGGGTATTCCAACAAAGGGCATGACGGGTTCCTGGGCAACTCAGTGGTAGGGGAGTGGTGCAACTTCGGGGCAGATACCAACACCTCCAACCTCAAGAACAACTACTCCAACGTGAAACTGTACAGCCATGCGCAGCAAAAGTTTGTGGACACTGGTTTGCAGTTCTGCGGCCTCATTATGGCTGATCATGCTAAAACGGGCATCAATACCATGTTCAATACCGGAACGGTGGTGGGCGTAGGTGCCAATGTGTTCGGGGCGGGGTATCCGCCTAATTTTATTCCGTCGTTCACGTGGGGTGGTGGGGCCCAGCCGCAAACGTTTCAATTGCCCAAGTTCTATGACGTAGCGCAGGCAGTGTTGAGCCGCCGGGGCTTGTCGGTCACCGAGGAAGACCGAACCATCTTCAACTACTTATTTGACGTAACCCAACCCGGCCGCACCTGGGAAACCGAACGGAAACCTGCCTAAAGGCGAAAAAATATTGGAACCGGCGACGGATGGTTTTTACGCTATTTTCTGAAAAGTAGGGCAAAAACCATCCGTCGCCGTTATCTTTACAGACAATTAGCGGAGAAAGAGATTTCTCTGGCCTTCGGTTTAAAATAGTAAATTCATACGTGCAGTTTTCCCAGATTTACGGCCACCAGGAAACAAAGCAACTGCTGCTGAATTCCGTTAAATCCCAGCATGTGGCCCATGCGCAGCTTTTCTTAGGCTCTGAAGGAAGTGCCAACCTGGCGCTGGCCCTGGCCTATGCCCAATACCTCAACTGCGAAAACCCGCAGCCCCAGGATTCCTGCGGCGTGTGCTCCAGCTGCAACAAAATAGCCAAGCGCATTCACCCAGATTTGAATTTTGTAATGCCCGTGACCAAAGTGAAAGACCAGGATGCCCTGAGCAAGAACTTTGTAACCCAATGGCGCGCGTTCCTGAGTGACAGCCCTTACCAGACCCTCAACGACTGGATGCAGTTTATTGGCGCCGAGAACAAGCAAGGCACCATTCCGGTAGGCGAAAGCCGCGAGCTGGTGCGCATGACTTCACTGAAAGCCTTCGAGGCAAAATACAAAGTCATTGTTATCTGGCTGCCCGAACTCATGAACGCCAGCGCCGCCAACGCCTTACTGAAGCTATTGGAAGAGCCGCCAGCTGCTACAGTGTTCTTGCTCGTGAGCAACGCCTCAGACAAAATCATGCCCACCATTCTGTCCCGTACCCAACTGGTCAAAGTGCGCGCGTTCACTGATGAAGAAGTTATTCAATATCTGGTGGAGCAACAAGGCACCGAGCGGGAACGAGCGTACCAGGTAGTATCTTTAGCCGAAGGAAACCTGCAAGCCGCCCGCGTGCTGAGTCAGGAAATGACTTCGGACTATTTCACCTTCTTCCTGAGCTGGATGCGCCTGTGCTACAACCATAAGTTTGACGGCGTGCTAGAGCAGAGCGAAGACTTCCAGAAGCTGGGCCGCGAAAACCAGAAGAACTTCCTGCAGTTTGCGCTGAGTTTGTTGAGAAAAGTGCTTCTGTACGGCGTAGACAGCAAGCTGATCGCGTTTTTGCCCCCGCCGGAGCTGGACTTTGTACAGAAATTCGCCAAGCTTATTCACCAAGGCAACGGGGCACAACTGTCGCAGGAATTGAACGAGGCGCACTACCACATTGAGCGGAACGCCCACCCCAAAATCACGTTTTTAAATACGTCCATTCAAATTGCCCAGCTCATCAGGCCGGTGGCATAAATAGAGAATATGGAAACACCCCAACCAACGCCTCCCATCCGGATTGCTACCCGCGGCAGCCGCCTCGCTCTGTGGCAGGCCCACCACGTGGCAGATACGCTGCGCGCCCACGGCATGGAAGTGGAGATCGTGACCATCACCACCAAGGGAGACCTCGTTTTAGACCGTTCTTTGGATAAAATAGGCGCGAAAGGCGTGTTCACCGAAGAGCTGGAAGAAAGTCTGCGCACCGGTGCCACTGATATTGCCGTGCACAGCGCCAAAGACGTGCAGTCCACCATCCCCGATGATCTGGAACTGCTGGCCTTCATGGAACGGGAGAAAGTGCATGACGTAGTGATTTCCTTTGACCCTCTGTTCAAGTTGGGCGAAGGACAGCAGGTCATCGGCACCTCGTCAACCCGCCGCCGGTCTATGCTGAAGCGTTTCTACCCCAATGTGATTACGTCTGAGTGCCGGGGCAATTTGCAGACTCGTATCCAAAAGCTGAAAGACGGTCAGTACGATGCCATTTTGCTAGCCTATGCTGGCGTGTCTCGCATGCAGTACGACCACATGGTAGCGCAGCATCTTCCGCTGGATAAATTTATTCCCGCCGCCGGGCAGGGCAGTGTGGCCATTGAGTGCTCTAAGAACCTGTCGCTGGAGCGAAAACTGAACCTGAAACTGGCGCTGGACCACAAGCCTACGCACCTTTGCCTCCTGGCCGAGCGGGCCTACCTGCGTACCATGGAAGGCGGCTGCAGCATCCCGTCCTTCGCCCTGGCAACCATTGAAGGGGAAACGCTTACGCTCAGAGCTGGTATCATCAGTCTGGACGGGCAGGAACTCATTGTGGAAGAGCTGACCGTGCCCGCAGACCAGGCCGAGGCCATGGGCGAGCAACTGGCGCAAACCGTACTCAGCAAAGGTGGCGACAAAATTCTACAAGCCATTAGAGAAGAAAAAGCTTAGAAATTCAATATAAGGAGCAGGGCGGAGTAGCTGCGGAAGAGCTGTTTTGGTCCTGTTTATCTAAAAACACCCATGAAAAAGAGTTTGTACTTGTTGGCTTTGTTGGTGCTGTTAGGAGTTACCGCATTCGCCCAGAAGAAAAGCAAAAAAGATTATCTGGTCACCATCGCTACCTCACAGGGAACCATCCGGTTGGTGTTGTTTGAAGACACGCCCAAGCACCGCGAGAATTTCCTGAAACTGGTGAAGAAGAAATATTATGACGGCACCACTTTCCACCGGGTAATTAAGGACTTCATGATCCAAGGCGGCGATCCCAACTCCAAAGACAGCGATCCTGAGAATGATGGGGCCGGGGATCCGGGTTACACCGTTCCGGCGGAGATTCTGCCGCACCACAAGCACATCTACGGCGCTTTGGCTGCGGCCCGCATGGGCGATAACATGAACCCTCAGCGTGCCTCCAGCGGCTCACAGTTTTATTTGGTGGAGAACCACGCGGGCGTTCCGTTCCTGGACAACCAATACACGGTGTATGGCCAGGTGATTGACGGTCTATCCGTGATTGACAAGATTGCCGAGGTTCCCAAAGATTACAGCGACCGCCCTACCCAGGATATTAAGATGACGGTGACCGCCGACAAGATGTCTAAAAAGAAAATCACTAAATTGTACGGCTACCGCTACGAATAACCCTCTCCTATGAAGACCATTCTCATTACCGGTTCTAACGGCCTGCTAGGGCAGAAACTGATTGACCTACTGCACACTGAGGCGGATATCAAACTGATTGCCTCTTCCCGCGGCCAGAACAAATTAGCGGATTTGTACCCGCAGGTGGCCTTCGCGGCCATGGACGTGACCAATGCTGACCAAGTTGAGCAGGTCATTGCGGAGACCCAGCCCACACACATCATCCACACGGCGGCTATGACCAACGTAGATGACTGCGAGAGCCAGCGCGAAGAATGCTGGAAACAGAACGTAGACGCGGTAGAAAATCTGGTGAAAGCCTGCGAACGGCACGGCGTACACCTCATCCACGTTTCCACTGATTTCATCTTTGATGGTGAAAACGGCCCTTATACCGAAGAAGCCGAAGGTGCTCCGGTGAACTTTTACGGCGAGAGCAAACTAGCCGCCGAGGAACTGGTGAAACGCGCCGCCTGCAAATGGGCTATCCTGCGCACGGTGCTGGTATTCGGGATTGTGCATGACTACGGCCGTTCTAACATTGTGCTGTGGGTGAAAGGCTCTCTGGAACAAGGCAAGCGGATTAAAGTGGTGAACGACCAACTTCGCACCCCAACCCTCGCAGAGGATTTGGCCCAAGGCTGCTGGCTCGCCGCCAAACACGATGCCCAAGGTATCTTCAACATCTCCGGCGAAGAACTGCTGACCCCGCACCAGATGGCCGTACAGGTAGCCGAGTACTTCAACTTAGACAAAACCCTGATTGAGGAAGTAGACGGCTCTATCTTCACCCAGCCCGCCAAACGCCCACCGCGCACCGGTTTTGACATCACCAAAGCCAAAACGCAGCTTGGCTACCAACCCCGCACCTTCAAAGAAAGCATCGCCATTGTGGCAGGGCAGATTTAAGTATTTTGAAGACCCGTTTTCGGCCTGTTTTCAGGAAAGACAGGCCGAAAACGATGTAGCGTCGTAACCCTGTTACGACGTGTCTCTCTGGAACAGAACTGTTTCTTCCTGTAAAAGACCTTCTCCACGCCACCAAGAATGACTGTTGCAAACACCAGTTCGTTTGAATTTGTGACGTGCGTTGCGGCCAAATAGAGAAAAAGAGCCACCTTCTCCCAAATTCATCCGTAGAAAGCGTCTATGCTGAACCGTCTGCTGCGCGCTTTTCAGGATTACTTTTCTTTCTCTCAGCGAGAGCTGAAGCACTTTTTCATTCTGATTTTCCTGATGGGGCTGTGCATAGCGGCACCATTTTTCTTTTTCCAAGACGATGTTCCCTATGACCCCACCGCTGACCAAAAAATACTAGACAGCCTGGTGGTGCAGCTTGACAGCCAAGTGGAAATAGCTGAAGCCGAAAGGGCGAATTCTTACCGGCGCAAACCCGTTAAACTGTACCGCTTCAACCCCAACGAACTAACCGTAGCGCAGTGGCAGGAATTGGGTTTGAACAAGTACGTCGCGCAGCGCATCCTCAACTACAAGGCCAAAGCCGGGGCCTTCAAAAGCAAAGCTCAACTGCAGAAAATCTACGGCCTGCCAGACTCGCTTTTCCAACTGTGGTACCCTTATATCAACCTACCCGATGAAAGCCCCGGCTACGCGCGCACCTATGACAAAGGCCAACCGTTTTCCGGCTCTTATCCAGAAAACAAGCCCAGAACAGAGTACCCGCGCAAAAAGTGGGAAGTACAGCCATTTGACTTGAATACCGCCGATACTGCGGAGCTGAAGCAAATCAAAGGAATCGGCAGTAAACTCTCGGCGCGGATTGTGGCTTTCCGAAACAAGATGGGCGGTTTTCACTCCGTGGAGCAAGTGGCTGAGGTATATGGGTTGGCACCCGAGGTGGTGGACAGTGTGCGTAAGTACGGCTTCCTCTCCAAAGCTAACGCCCCCCGTAAAATCAACCTGAATACAGCTACGTTTGACGAGCTTCGGCAACACCCGTATATTGGTTTCAATCTGGCCAAAGCCATCGTGAATTACCGCACGCAACATGGGCCCTATCCCAATCTGGAAGAACTCCGCAAAATCAAACTGATAGATGAGACAAAGTTCCAGAAGATGCAGCCCTATCTATCGGTGCAGTAACAGAATTTGTATTGCGTGCTGCAATGCGTAATTTGAACACGCCCTAAAAACGCAAAACTGTTCGTACAACACCCTTTTGGCTCCACCGTTTACCTTGTATGCCCAACCCTGTCACCCCACTTCCGCACTTGTTGAAACAATACCAACGTCGGCTTCTGAACCTCAGCGGCTCTAACCGTTCGTTGGTGTTGCTGAAACCTTCTGCTAGCCTGCACTTAGACCTTCACGCTCTGGACTTCGCCTACAAAGGCCCGGCGTATGACTATGTGAAAGACCTGCTGGCCGGAAAGCAGCACATGACGCTGTGCGAAGTAGCCGATGCCCGGGATGCCGCGCTGGCGCCGCTCACTAAAAGCCTGAAAACCATTCAGCGCCGGGCACACATGATTTGGGAGGAACGCGGCGCGAAGGAATTGTTTGTAGGTTGGCCCTTCGTGGAAGGCGCTTTTCCCGATGGAACGTTGGTGCGCTGCCCATTGATTTTTTTTCCGGTAGAACTGCGGGTGAACGAGAAACGCCAGTGGCAATTGGTACGCCCCCAAGATGCGCCTGCGTTTTTCAACAAAAGCTTTTTGCTGGCTTATGCGCATTACCTCAACCTTGCGCCAGACGAGGCGCTCATGGAAGAAGACTTTGACGAGTTCCCCTCCGATGACCTCCAATTCAAGACCAAGCTGTACGAACTACTGAAGGAAAGCAACCTGGAAATCAACTTCAACCAAGAGTTGATGAAAGACGCCTTGCAGCCGTTCAAAGCTTATAAACGCGAAGACCTGGAGAAAACTTGGAAACCCGGTCAACTGAAACTCCAGCCCGAGGCGATGCTCGGGATTTTCCCGCAGGCCGGTTCCTACCAGCTTTCAGATTATGACGACCTGCTGGAAAATCCGCCTGTGGATTCCTTAGAAGAACTGCTGCTGCCACAAACGGAGGTAAACGCTGCCCAAGCGCAACTGGAGCAACAACTATTCACCGCCTTTGACGCAGACGCCTCGCAGGAAGCCGCGCTGCGGCAAGTGAAAGCGGGGCAAAGCGTGGTAGTGCAGGGTCCTCCGGGCACGGGCAAATCACAACTCATCTGCAACCTGGTGTCTGATTATCTGGCGCGGGGTAAAAGCGTGTTGGTGGTCTGCCAGAAGCGGGCTGCGCTGGATGTGGTGTACCAGCGTCTGTCTACCACCGGCTTAGACCAGTTCAGTGCGTTGGTGCATGACTTGAACTTAGATAGACCCGCCGTTTACTCGAAGATACGCCAGCAGATTGAACAGGTAGAGGAATACCAGCGGCAGAACGTGGCCCTGGGTAACATCCAGGCCGAGCGGCAGTTCCTGGAAACCAGCCGTCGCATCAACCAGATTTCTGAACGCCTGAACAGCCTGAAGGAAGCGTTGTTTGACACCAAAACGTGTGGTTGGTCGCCCAAGGAACTGTATCTACGCAGTAACCCCAGAACTCCGCATCTGCCCGCCGAGGGCATTTATCTGAACTTCAACGCCACCACTTGGCAAGAATGGCGACCGCGTTTGCTGCATTACCTGCAAGATGCCGGGCTGCTGCAAAGCCCAGATTTCCCGTGGAACGAACGACGCTCTTTCCACCTGCACACCTGGACCGAACGCCAGAAACTCACCCAATTACTCTCCCAAATTCCAACTTCGGCGCAAGCCACGGCCACGCAAGTGCAGGAACTACTACCGGCCCAGGCTGAGCCGTGGGATGCGCTGCAAGCTTTACTACAGGAACTCACCGCGCTTACCGCCGTGCAGCAAACGTTGGAAGACAAGGCAGTTTCAAGGCTGTTTTTCGGGAATCTGGCGCAAACGAAGGACTATAAGCAGCGCGAGTCGCAACTTGCCCAATTGCAGAAAGATACCGCCGCGGTACAGACCAAGCTTTTACCGGAAGAGGCTTTTCAACTCTCACAACTGCTGACGGCGTATGACAAAGCGCAAAGCGGTTTCCTGAGTAAAATCCAGTGGAGCTTTTCTTCGGATAAAAAGAAGCTGGCGGCTTTCGCCGAAAGCAAAGGACTGACAAATGCAGACACCGCTGTGGAGCACCTGCGCACCGCACTGAAACAGTGGCAAGACCTGCAAACTCAATGGCAAAATCTGCAGACGCTGGAACCTACTTTACAGATTCCGACAGACTTCTTTCAGGCAGAGGCTACGCAGGAAATGGCTGCCTTGCAGCAGGCTTGGGAACAGCGGAAAATCATCCAGCGGCTCACGGCTTATGACGTTCTGCCCGATGCGCTGCTGCAACTACCAGAAGAGCGTTTTAAGGCTGTTTTACGCCAAACGCTTCCGAAACTGAAACAACTGCAGGAGCAGCTGCGCGAATGGGAACGGTGGCTTACGCTTTCTCAGATTGACCTTATTGCCACAGATGCTGCGGCTGTCCAAAGAATGACTCAAAGCTTGGCTGAGCACTTCGACCGGATGGTACTTTTTGATGCGTTGGTGCAAACCCTTTCGCCGGAGCTTCGGACGTTGCTGGATGAGGTACGTGTTGCGGTGCCA
Source organism: Rufibacter sp. JT3400010 (assembly GCF_054956755.1). Lineage (NCBI taxonomy): Bacteria > Pseudomonadati > Bacteroidota > Cytophagia > Cytophagales > Hymenobacteraceae > Rufibacter > Rufibacter sp. JT3400010. The sequence continues at coordinate 26,380 of NZ_JBUDXA010000004.1, forward strand.
GAAAGCGTAGAGGCCCAATTGAAGGCAGTAGAGAATAGCGTTCTACTTGCCTGGGTGCAGCATTTGGAAGGCCAGAGCCCGGTATTAACCATTGTGAGTACCGGCGAACTGGAACGGTTGGAAACCGAACTACAAGAGAAAATCAAGCAGAAAGCCGAACTTAGTCGGCAGATAATCTTGCTCAACCTGCGGGAGCAGACCTACAAAAACATGGAGTATAACCGCCTGGGCAATCCGGTGACGTACCGGCGCTTGCTCACGCAGGTAAGTAAAAAACGGATGCTGTTCCCGTTGCGCAAACTCAACGCTGAGTTCGGGGAAGAAATTAGGCAGCTGTTGCCGTGCTGGTTGGCTTCGCCCGAGACGGTTTCGGCATTGTTTCCGCTGGAGCGCATATTTGACTTGGTCATCTTTGATGAGGCATCGCAGTGTTTCGCGGAAGTAGGAATTCCGGCCATGATACGGGCAAAACAGGCCGTGATTGCCGGTGATGAGCAGCAGTTAGGCCCGTCAGATTTGTACCGCGTGCGTTTCGGGACGGACGAGGAGGAGACGGAGGAATTGTTGGTGGAATCGCTGTTGCAGTTGAGTGCGCTGCACCTGCCGCAGACCTTGCTTTCTGAGCATTACCGCAGCCAGTACCCAGAATTGATTCAGTTCTCCAACCAGCATTTCTACCGGCATAAACTTCAGCTCATTCCTAAGTTGGAGGCCATGAACACGTCTGAACCGGCACTGCAGTACCTGAAGGTAGACGGCGTGTGGGAAAACCAGACCAACAGGGTAGAGGCCGAACGCGTGCGTGACCTGGTGCTTGAACTCATCGCCAAAGGCGAAACCAACATTGGGGTCATTACCTTCAACTTCCCGCAGCAGCAATTAGTGCAGGATTTACTGGAAGAATCGGCGCTAGCCCAAAACGTAAAACTACCCGAGGAACTCATCATCAAGAACATTGAGAACATTCAGGGCGATGAGCGGCAGTACATCATCTTCTCCATCGGGTACGCGCCAGATGCCAGCGGCGTGGTGCGGGCTATGTTCGGGAGTTTGAACGCGGCCAAAGGCGAGAACCGTTTGAACGTGGCCATCACCCGCGCCATCAAACGGGTGTATGTGGTGACCAGTCTGTGGCCGGAGCAGTTCCCAACGGAGAACGTGAAACACCCCGGCCCGAAATTGTTGCGCGAGTACCTGGCCTTTGCCCGCGAAGTAAGTGAGAATGGATTCACGCCCCAACCAGTACCACCCACCAACATTCCATCGGCGTTGTTGTTGTACCCGGCGTTATTAGCCGAATTTGGACAAAATGGTACAAATACGCATATATTGTTGGAACTTCCCTTTGCCGACCTCACTTTCCGCAACGGCAACCAATACGAGGCCGTAGTACTAACCGATGACGATTTGTACTATCGGAGACCGTCCGCCAAAGCCTCGCACGCCGATGTGCCCTTGCGCCTCCAAGCCCGAGGCTGGAAATATGGAGCGGTGTACAGTCGTCAGTTTTGGAGTCAGCCTGAACAAGTCTGGCAGAAACTAACGCAATTGTATCAAAAAGATGAGAGATAAATTATTAGAGATTTCCGTAGGGCTATGCCTGCTTTTGGCCGTGGCTTGCGACACCGGTTCGGCTAAATCAGAGGAATCGGGAGCAGAGAAATCCGCTAAAAAGGAAGGCAAGAAAAAAGACAAGAACCCCGCTTCTGAGGGCTTCGCCGTCAACAACAACTATGACCTGCTGGAGATGAGCAAAATGGGCAAGAAATCGGTGCCCGAAAGCTCTGGTCTGGAGGCTTCCGCTGATGGGAATTTCTGGACCCACCCAGATGCGGGCAACGAAGCCGTACTCTATAAAATAAACCAGTCTGGTGAGTTGCTGGAGACCATGACCGTGCAAGGGGGCAAAAACAATGACTGGGAGGACATCGCCCGTGGCGAAGACGGGTTCCTTTACTTGGGTGACATGGGCAACAACGAAAACACCCGCCAAGACCTCCAGATTGTGAAGGTAGATGAGAAAGCCAAAAAAGTGGTAGGCACCATCCCATTCAAATACGCCGACCAAACGGAGTTTCCGCCTTCCAAGAAGAACCAAAACTTTGACGTGGAAGGCTTTCTCCTGCACAACAGCGCCTTTTACCTCTTCACCAAAAACCGCGGCAAAGGCGATTGGGTAAAGCTCTATAAAGTAGCCAACCAGCCGGGTACCACCCAAACCGTGGCTCCCCTGGACAGCATCCAAATTACCACCAAAATCACCGCCGCTGACATTTCGCCGGATGGTCGCCACATCGCCCTGTTGGGCGAAGGTTGGGTCTATCTCTTTGAATCAGACTCCGCTGAGGGTGTTTTCAAAGGCAAAAGAGAACAAATTCCGTTAGGCAAAGTAGGCCAGGCCGAAGGTTTGGTTTTCGTGAACGACACTGACATGATGATCTCCAATGAGAAGGGAACGCTGTACATGCTGAGCCTGAAGAAATAGGTTTTTGCGCCCGTTCTCGGGAAAATGAACTAAAAGGGAAAAGGCAGCACTCGATGCCTTTTCTCTTTTTAGCTGATGGTTGAATGAGACGCACATACAGAATCAATTGATAGTTCTGGAAAGTGGTAATAAACTAATGCTGAATACTCGCTCGCCTCTGGCGAGTGTGAGCTACCCGCGGCGTCCCGCCGCTTCTTGAAGCATCGTTTAATATTTCCATAACTCGGCCAGAGGCCGCAACTAACTCACACTCGCCAGAGGTGAGCGAGTGAAATTTGATTCTCTAGAGGTACTTATCATATTTCTGGCTGGTTTTCTCTAAAACAACGAGAGAACGCACCGGGCAATTTTCCGTTTTAAGAAAGCAAGGCCAAAGGCAAGCCGCCATTATCTAAAACCAAATAACATGTCTAACATCATCTTAGTAACTGGGGCTACCGGTACTGTTGGTTCTACCACTGTCAAAACACTCTCTGCCTTGGGCGCATCTGTGCGGGCGGGCGTACGGTCACTCATTAAAGGAGACAGCCTGAAGCGTTTGCCGGGCGTGGAATTGGTGGCAATCGACTTCGATCGGCCCGAGAGCCTGATGGTAGCCTTTACCGGGGTAAATACAGCTTTCCTGATTACTCCTTTTACCTCTGACCAGGTAGAAATGGCCCAGAAACTGATTGATGCTGCCCAAGCCGCTGGGGTGCAACATGTGGTGCGCCTCTCCATGATTGGCGCAGACGCCGAGCCGGGTATTCAACTGGGAAGGTGGCACCACCAAGCCGAAGAATACCTGCAACGCAGCGGTTTGTCTTACACGGTGCTCCGGCCCGCCGGTTTCATGCAGAACTACGCGAACCAGTACGCCGCTACCATCAAAGAAAACAGTACGTTCTACCAACCCAACGGAGAGGGCAAAACCGGCTACATTGATGTGCGTGACATTGGCGAAGTGGCTGCTCAGATTTTACTGAATCCAGCCAACCATGCAGGCCAAACCTACACCCTCACCGGTGCACAAGCCCTTTCCGGGTCTGAGGTGGCAACTATCCTTTCAAACGTCATTGGCCGCCCCATCAGCTACGTGGATGTACCCGAAGACGCCGCCCGCGCCGCCATGCAACAGCAAGGCCTACCCGCTTGGATGACCGACAGCCTTCTGGAACTAAGTGCTATTACCCGCGCCGGCTACACCACCACCCTCACCAACGATGCCCAGGAAATCCTTGGTCGTGCGCCCCACACCTTTGAAGATTTCGTCACTACCTACCGGGATTGCTTCTAAAGCTGCAGCAAACAAGTGAATTATAGATCGCCCGTTCTGGAGCTGTTTCTAAGAAAACAGCCCCAGAACGGGCGATCTGGTTTTGGTTGAAAGTAATTGAGGCGCTATAGGTCATTGAGTGGTTCATTCCAGAAAGGCCGCGTGTTTGAGGCTCACGCCTCATGGAAGTTGCAAACTTCCGGTCATGGTAGGTCCAAGTCACAGACTTGAACCATGTTTCCTAATGGGAATTCGCTCTGAAGGAGAAAGCAATGCGTGTGATCGGCAGGTGTAAACATTCCCCTTCGCCCCTTCAAAGGGGGAATCTCCGCTTTTGAGAGGTATTCTCACGCATTGATATCACCGCATTACGCTACTTTCCCCTTTCCAGTCTTCCCCGAGCGCGCCTCGCTTTTGGCCTTGGATAGACAATACTAAGAGAGACAGGCTTCATAGGCCGAAAGGGCAGTGCGCGAGGGGAAGACGGGGCCTCGCGGCCGTGAGCGCACGGAGGGGAACCATGCAACAACAAAGCATAAGGGCACCGCATTAACCGATCGCTACGCCAGCAACAGGCCAACTGCATGCACCAAAGCTTCCTTCTAGAAGGGCAGCCATTCAGGTTGTTGGTGATAACACCAACAACGGCGAAAGTAGGGCACCGCATCGGCACGCCAGCAACAGGCAAACTGCGTACACCACTAAGAACATCAACAACACTCCATATCTCCCCTAAAAAACAAAAAGCCCTACTGAAACAGCAGGGCTTTTTGTAATGAAAAAGATTTGTTAAAAACTCTTATTGATCATCTCTGTAAGAACCACCACGGGAAGAACGCCCGCCACGGTTATTATCATCGTCATCATGGTCATTAGAGTTTCCGTATCTGGAGCGGTTCTCGTAGCCAGAGCCACCGCCACCATAGCTGGACTGTCCGCCTTGCGTGCCACCATAGCCGCCGCGGGAACCCATACCAGAAGAGGCACCGTAGCCGCTGGAGCTACCGTAGCTGCTGCCACCCTGGCCGTAACCGCCCATGCCGTAGTCACGGCTCTGGTCGCCGTAACCGCCGCCGGTAGAAGCACCGCCATGGCCATGCTCACGGCCACCGTTTCTGGAACCAGTTCCGGAAGAGCCGTAGCCGCCGCGTGAGCCCATGTCATTGCCCATGTTGCCGTAGTTAGAGCCTCCAAAGCTTCCGCCACCATGGCCACCTTGGCCGTAATTACCACCTTGTGAGCCTTGGCTGGCACCGTAAGAAGAGCCGCCGTAATTACCACCGCCCATTGAGCCGTAGCCCCCTTGAGAAGAGCGTGAACCGAAGTCGCCGCCTTGGGCATTGTGGGTGCTGTAGCCGCCTTGTCCGCCACCGCTCATAGAGCCGTAACCGCTGTTATCGTTGCCTCGGCCGCCATAGGAACCGCTGCCCCCTTGCCAATCCTGGTTTCCGCCCTGAGAAGAACCGTAGCCACCACGGGAACCCATGTCATTGCCCATAGAACCCCCGTAACCACCACGAGAACCCATGTCATGGGAACCGTAGTTGCTGCCGCCTCGGCCACCGGAAGAGCCGTTACCGTATTGGGTGCTGTAGGCGTTTCCGCCCTGGCTGTATCCGCCGTCATAATCAGAATTGCCATCATAGCCCTGACCTCCGCGGGAAGAGCCACCACGTGAACCGTATTCCTCGCTATAAGAACCACCTCTGGAGCCCATGGAGCCGTAGGAACCGCCTTGCTGATTGCTGTAGCCCTGGCTGTAGCCGCCGTGGCCGCTGCCTTGGTTACTACCACCGTGCATGCCATAGCCGCTCTCCGTGCCGTAACCCATTTGGTTTCCGTAATAGCCGGAGCCACCATAGTTGGAATAGCCGCCACGGTCAGATTCTGAACGGGAAGAGTTTCCGGCGTAGCCGCCTTGTGAACTCATGCCGTACGGATTGCTGCCCATGCCAGAGCCGCCGCCGTAACCGCCTTGCCCGCCTTGGGTGTGACCGGTATGACCGCCGTAGCCGCCCATGCCGTAGTTAGAGCCGCCTTGGTTGCTGTTACCGCCATAACCACCCTGGCCGTAGTTAGAACCTCCTTGGTTACCGTAGTTTCCGCCGCCTTGACCGCCGTAACGGTTGTGTTGGTCGTCATGGTTGTTCCAGGAGTTCCCGCCGCCGAAGCTGCCATTATTGCCGCCTCCTTGATATCCGTTACCAGCACCGCCAGCGCTACCACCTTGTGAGCCATAGCCGCCTTGCTCCCCGTTGAAGTTGCCGCCGCCGCTGATGCCGCTCATAGAAGAACTGCCTTGGTTGCTAGAGTCATTGTTTTGGGAGCCGCCGTAGCCCATGCCGCTTCCCATAGAGGCAGCAGAACCGCCAGTAGTGCTATTGTCTGAAGATGAAGCCGACGTTGATTTGCCAGATTTACCGGAGCCAGATTTTTCTCCCGACGCTTTGGCGGTAGTAGATGAACCTGCTTTAGAACCGGCTTTGGGGGTAGAAGAAGTTTTGCCGCTCGCACCTTTCTTGCCAGAAGTGGAAGCCGAAGAAGTTCCGGCACCCGAGGTAGAAGAGGAACCGCTCGCGCCGGAAGTAGTGGAGCTGCCGGAGCCGCTTTGCCCCGTCATGCCAGAAGATGAACCAGTGCCGCCTTGCGCGCCCGAAGATCCAAGAGAGGAGGCATCTGAGGAAGAGCTTTTGCCCATCGCATCTGATGAAGAGGAAGTTGAAGCGTTTGTACCCATGCCACCACCGCTTGACCCAGTAGTAGAGGAGCTCTTGTTATCGTTTTGCTGCCCTTTTTGATTGTCTTCCATGGTTAAATCTCCTTTGTTTTAGGTTTTAAATTAGTGAGTTAGGAAAGCTGTCCTTAGAATCAGGAGTTGTACCTACTTCTGAGGAAAGTGTTTATACTATACGAACCCATTTTTGCATGGTTAGCACCCGTATTGTAATTTTTTAATCCAGAAAGAATATATAGGAGAATAACCTTAAAAGATGCCGCTGATTTAAAGGCTTCTTTAACAAATTGATTATGACAAGTGTTCTTTTCCGCTGATTTTTGAAAAGGAAGAAAAAAACGCCTCCTTCTTTTAAGGCTCTTTTCTAAAAGGACCTTAAAAGAAGGAGGCGTTTTCCCGTATTTGGCTTAAGTGTATGCTTCTGAACGAAGGACAAGTCGCCTCATTCACAAGCGAACTATACTTTCTCGTTTGTTTTTCCTTGCAGAGGTGAGATGCTGGCAGAGGCCGGAAGGTCTACATCCAGGTTGTCCAGCAGTTCTTCAGCGTCTTCCTTTTCTTCCTGGTCAGGTTCGGGCACCTCGTGTTCATCGGCTTCCAGCGGCTCATAGTTTAACCTTATGAACATAGGAAAATGGTCTGACCCAAAGAAAGGCAGGCGTTTCATTCTGATCAGCCGGAAGGCTGGGTCATAGAAAATATGGTCCAAAGAGTACCGGAAGAACGGCACAAAGGCGTTGTAGGTGTTAAAGAAGCCCCGGCCAATGCGAGGATCTAACAGGCCGCTCAACTTCCGGAAGAGATTAGTGGTATAAGACCAGGCCACATCGTTCAGGTCGCCTATGACAATACTGGCCCAAGGTGATTCCTTGGCCATTTTAGCCACCGTGAGTAATTCGGCCTCACGGGTGTCTGTGTCTTTGTGCAGGTGCGGCGGCTGCGGATGTACGGTGAAGAGATCAATCTTTTTGCCGCTGGGTAACTCAATCAAGGTGTAAAACGACGGAATTCCTTCTTCCACCAGATATCTTACTTCTGGGTCAATGAGTTTGAACTTGCTGTACAGCATCATGCCATACGTGTTCTCCAGAGGTTCTTTGATGCAGTAAGGGTACCGGTCGTTCAGTTCCGCTATTTCATCTGCCCACTTCTGGTTGGGTTCGTTGATCAGCAACAGGTCTGGGTCGTTCTCCTTTACCACTTTCAGGAAGCGGTCATAACGCGTATTAGACATGCGCACGTTGGAGATCATGATCCCGAACGAGTTTTTAGGAACCTTCAGCTTAGACGGCAGCGCCTGTACCCGCACAAACGGGGTGAACTTGTACACGTGCACCAATTCATTCACGATAGCCAATACCAGCAGCCCCGCAAATATTTTCTGGGTGAGTAACTCATACCCGAACAGGTAGCCATACAGCCCTAGCAACACCGTGCCCAGCACCGCCACCTGCACCCGTGGAAAATCCAGTATTCGTATCCACCAATTTGTGCTTTTTACCATGGTCAGTAAGGAAGCCAGAATAAAGAAGCAGCCAAGCAGCTCAAGGGCGAGTTTCATAGGTCAGGAAAAGTTTGGTTCGTTCACATACTGTTTTTTAGGAATTGAGTTGCCTAAGTAGAAATACGGCTGCAAAGCGCCGAACAATTACCCCAAAAAAAAGTCGTTCCCAGCGTGATTTGCTAAAATCAGGCCAGAAACGACTTTAAGTAAATTTGGTGCTATTGGGAGCTTAAGGGGCTGCTTTCTCTACCCGTATGCCTACCGCCATTATGCCCGGTAAAGGGTCTTGGCGCATGTATTGGTTTAGTTTCAATTGATATTTTCCGGCTTGCGGAAAACGCACGTTTTTGAGGCCTCTGAACCGGTGATCAAAGATATCTCCGGCCCCGCTGCCTTTGGGTTCGCCCGTTTTGGGGTCCATCAAAAACATTTCATGCAGCATGGAGCTGATCTGCTTTCCGTCTGGGCCTACCAGGTAGTGGCGTAGGTACAGGTTATAAAACGGATAATGCAACGCGTTCCGCACGTTAAAATACACGTTGTACTGCTGCGTGGTATCTGTGATCTCAAACTCAAACACGGGCGCTAACGCCACCGGCCACTGGTTCTCAGGCAAATCCTGGTTTTCCTCAAACACCCGGTTCGCGTCACAACTGCCCAGCAACAGACCCAGGCAAAGCAAAAGAGAACAAAGACGAAAATACTTTCCCATTAGGCTTCTGTTGGTGGTGTACTGCCTTCCTGGTTGCCCGGACGGCGGTTTCTATGGTTGCGGTTGCGGTTACGGCGGCTGCGTTGTTCACCCTCCGGCTTTGCCGCGGCCTCTGGTCTGTCTGGCGCTGCCACGGCTGCTCCCGGGGCTGCCACTTGCGGAGCCGGTTGCGGTTTGTTTTGCGGCGGACGCTGCCCTTGCGGACGTTCTGGCCTAGGCGGGCGGTTCTCTCTGGGTGGACGCTGCTGGTTCTGGTCGCGCTCTGGACGAGGCTTGCCTTGCGGCTGCTGGCCTTTCACCTGCGGTTCGCGCTCTGGTCTTGGCGGTCTGCTTTCAGCGTTAGCGGGTCTGTCGCCGTTGCGTTCAGGACGCGGTCTTGGTTCGCCTGCTCCGTTGGGTCTGCCCGAAGGACGGTCGCGGCGCACCTCTGGGGTAGGAGCCGCTTGGGCCATTACTTCCGAAGCCGTGGCAGTGCCTCCGTTTTTATTCTTTTTCTTGTTGCGCTTTTTCTTGGCTTTGTATTGCTCGTCCAGACGGTCCAGATTGCCTTCCAGGGCTTCCACAAAGTCCACCACTTCGGGCTGCTGCTGTTTCACTTCCGCGGCCAGGTTCTCGGGCATTTCGCCGGCGGCGTTCATCTTCAGCACCTCATGCACGCGCTCTACCGTAACCGGAAACCAGTTGCTGTCGCCCCGGTACCCGAACCACATGATGCGGCGGAAAATGTCAGTCTTTTGCAAAAAGGCATCGCCGGCTTTGGTTTGCAGCGGACGGTTTACGTTAGGAATGTCTTTGAGGGCATCCATGTAGGTTTCCAGCTCATAGTTGAGGCAGCACTTAAGGCGCCCGCACTGGCCAGACAGCTTGCTGGGGTTCAAAGAAAGGTTCTGGTAACGCGCGGCCGTGGTAGACACGCTCCGGAAATCGGTAAGCCAAGTAGAGCAGCACAGCTCGCGCCCGCAAGACCCGATGCCGCCCAAGCGCCCGGCTTCGTGCCGAAGGCTGATCTGGCGCATCTCAATCCGGACTTTGAATTCCTCGGCCAGTTTCTTGATCAGTTCCCTGAAATCCACGCGGTCATCGGCGGAATAGAAGAAGGTGGCTTTGGTTTTATCGGCCTGGTACTCTACGTCTGAGAGCTTCATTTTGAGTTTGAGCTCCTGCACAATGGCGCGGGCACGGTACATGGTGGCGGGTTCCTGCTCGCGGGCGAGGTTGAACTTCTCCATGTCCTTCTCGGTGGCCACGCGGTAGATGCTCCGGATTTCGTCGTTGTTCTGAACCTTTTTCTTGTTCATCTGCAAACGCACCAATTCGCCTTTGAGAGACACGTGGCCTATGTGGTGCCCGTTGGGCACGTCTACGACCACGGCATCACCGGTGATGAGCGGCAAGCGGTTAATGTTCCGGAAAAACTCTTTCCGGCCGCCTTTGAAGCGCACTTCTACTATATCAAACTCTTTAAAAGACACGGGAATTTCCATGTCTGAGAGCCAATCAAATACATTTAATCGGTTACAGCCTCCCGTGCTGCAACCGCCGTTGCTTTTGCAGCCCGCCACTACCTCAGTGCCATCTGCACTGGTAGTTTTGGTGCCGCAGCCGCCACTAGAACATGAACTACATCCCACGGGTCAATTTCCTTTATATAGATAATTCTATGTTTTCAAAAAAGTGGCTCTTTTACCGCCAGAACGGTAATTTCCCATTTCTCCTACAACTACTGGTGAATTTATCCTTCTGAAGCTGAATAACTTAGAGAAGGAGGTGTGTGGTGATAATGGGCCTTCAAACGCCTGTTTACGGCAAATACTGAGAGCCTAATCTAACAAATATAATAACTTAATCTGAATAGGCAGGCACGTTTGCCTGCGTTATCCACACGTTGTTTTCCGCTTAATTTATGAAAATGGGCTGGAAAACAGCTAAAACTCTTAACAAAAGGAAAAGCAGTGTCCGTTCCCTTTGTTTAGATGGAGAGTGGCGACAGAGGGGTTTTACGTTCGTTTTCAGATAATCAGCCCTAAAACGAGAAGGCAAGCGGGGCAACCCAAACAAGAGTTCATTGGAGTGGTGTTCTGTGCGTCAAGGAAGAGGGTGGTTTTGATTCTCTTCTCTGATTTTGTTATTTGACCTCGGCTTTACCATCGCCTTTCCCGTATGACCTTCGCCTTTGCAGAAACCCTGCCCGTTGACAAGCTGTGCACGCTCTTCAATGCCGCCTTCGCGGATTATATCATGCCCATGGTGCTCACGCCTGCCATTCTGGAAATGAAACTCCGCCGGGACGGCACTCACCTGGCCGTTTCTCCGCTGGCCATTCACCAGAATGAGCCGGTGGGGTTTATCTTAAATGGAATTGGGGTGTGGCAAGGCAAGGTTACGGCTTATAACGGTGGCACCGGCGTAGTGCCAGAAGCCCGGGGCGCGGCCCTTACCCAGCGGCTGTATGCGTTCTGTCTGCCGGTGCTCAAAGAACACGGGGTCACGCACTGTCTGCTGGAAGTGATTCAGGAAAATAAGCGGGCCCTCGGGATTTATGAGCGGCTGGGGTATGAGATTACCCGCACGTTCCAGGTGTTCAGGCACGGTAAAGCAGACCTGCACTGGCATGCGCACGCACCGCAGGAAGTGACTTTCCGGCAGGTTACTTTTCTGAACTGGCCGCTGTACCAAACGTTTTGGGACGTAGAGCCTAGTTGGCAGCACCACACAGCCGCCATTGACCGAAGCGCCGCCTACGTGCAAGTGGTAGAGGCGCAGGTTCAGGGGGAATGTGTGGGGTACGGTATTGTCTACTTAACTACCGGCGCCATCGCGCAGGTAGCCGTGGCGTCCGCCTGGCGAAGAAAAGGAATAGGGCAGGCGCTGCTGCAACAATTGGTTTCTGTAACGTCCTCACCGGTAGTAAGCGTCATTAACGTAGATGCCCAAGCCGAAAGCTTACTAGCGTTCCTGAAAGGCAGAAATATGCCGGAAATACCGGGGCAATATGAGATGGTGTGGGAGGTGTGAGTGGCGGTTTTGCTGCTGTTTTTTTGAAAAGGGTCTTGAAGGAGCTACGGTTCTCGGTTAGAAGTGATAATGAACTGTATATTTAGCAATAGATAGTAGGTGGATAAGCGTAGGTGTGCATTTAGAGAATGAAGAAGATAATATCCATATTGACGATAGTTGTCTTTAGTATTAGTTGTAGAAATAAGATGGAATATAAAGAGTTTACTTCTGAACAGGGATGGTTTACAATTGAACTACCATCTAATTGGGCAGAATATGTAGACGAAGAAGGAACATACGCTTTTTTCGATGAAGAAAACTGGAAAGGAAATTTCAGGATTACTCCTTTGAAATGGGACAATCAAAAAGGGATAGACACAGTACCTGAACAATTGGCTGAAGAACTTGAAGATAATAGTTCTAAAAATGCTAAAATGATAAAATTAGGTAATTACGACTGTGTATTCTATAAAGAATATGAAAATCATGAAATTGAAGAATCAATAATCTACTATTGGACTTTAGGAAAAAATAATAATTTGTTTTTATGCTCCTTTGCTACAGATAAGAGCAATGAAGGAACAGAGACAACCGAAGCCGAAATAATTAAAGTTGAAAATATAATAAAGTCTATACAAATAAATTAAAAACGCCTACACCAACGCACTGGGTTAAACGTCAGTCTTGGGCCGACGGCCTCGCCCGTCGTTTGGCCCAGTGCGTTGGTGTGCATTTAAACAACTAAAAATGAATAAAAACTTAATTCTACTTCTAGCCATAGCTGTTTTTTATTCCTGCGAACAGAAACAGCAAGAGAAACAATCAGTAGCGGAGAAAAGAGAAATAAAATCAACCATTGCCCAAACGACAAAATCGGACACAGTGATTAAAAGTAAAAGCTGGTTAAGCCCCGATTTTCTTTCAGCAGATTTTAATGGTGACGGCTTTCCAGATACCGCTTACGCAGTTACTATCAACGACAAAAAAGGAATTAGGATTAAGCACGGGAATACCAAAGAAGTGTATTTAATTGGTGCTGGGAATGATTTCGGAAATGGTGGGGATAATTTTGATTGGGTAAAAAATTGGAATCTCGTCACAGACACAATGACCAATGAAGTCACCTTCATGGAAGAAGGGGATATAGAAGGAAGCAGAAATGTCAAACTTGATAATACCGCCTTTTATATCGGCACAGAAGAAGAAGGTGGGGCAACTGTAGCCTGGAAGAACAGAAAATATGTTTGGATTCATCAGGCAGACTAAAGAAAAACCCACACCAACGGACTAGTATAAACATCAAGCCACGGCCGACGGCCTCGCACGCTGTTTACACGAGGCCGCAATCCTAAATAAAATCAACCCAAAACCCCTACACAGAAAACCCCGGCAGTTCCTAGATCTGCCGGGGTTTTCTGTGTAGAGGCAAAAAGAGAAATGCTTAGTAATGACTTTCCCTTTTCTTTTTAGCCCTGAAATAAGCCACTACGCCATAGCCTATGATAGCAGTAACGGCTAGTTGCCGAAGGAGGCCGGAACGGTTGTGTTCCCATTCGGCTTTCATGCCTTTTTCTGCAGGAATGTTAGGGAACTTGCCATCTTTTATGTCTTCAATGATCCCTTCCACCACATTAATGCGGTCGGCCAGAATAAGCGGAAGCCAATGGCCGTAGTCGTTTTCGCTCTTTTTGAAGGCCAGGCGTCGGATCATACCACTCAAGCCCGAGGGCGGGGTAGAAGTGCCAAAAACCGAGGTTACGTTGGGTCTTTCTATGGAGTGTAATATTTCAACGGTGATGGGTTGCTGCGTTGGTCTTTCCCAGTTATAAGCCTTCGTGTCCTCCGCAGAGCGGTTACGCATAGGGTAAGTAGGGTCGTTCTTTGGGTCGGCGTCTATGCCCCAACCTTTTATATGTGCGTATTTTTCTGGTGTAGTTTCCATGTTATTTCTCCTTTACATTCTGGCTGATGGTGGAATAAGAACTGGTTTAATGCAGTTGTCTAGCTTCTCAGAGAACATGCGGTACGCATCGGACACATCTTCCAGCGGAATACGATGCGTGATCAACGCTTTCGGGTTCAGGACTCCATTTTGCACGTGCTCAATCAATCTTGGAAGCAGACGTTTCACAGAGGCTTGGTTACCTCTAATGGTAAGTCCTTTGTTCAAGGCATTTCCAATAGGGATAAGGTTATCTGTTGGTCCATAAACCCCAACAATAGATATTATTCCCCCTTTTTTGGCGCAGTTAATAGCCCAATGCAAAGCCGTGGCAGAACCAGCCTGAATGAGTAACTTTCTACCCGTAATGGTTTGTAAGGCATTACCGGTAGCTTCAGCTCCTACGGCATCAATGCAGACATCGGCGCCCAGCCAACCGGTTTCTTTTTTAACGAAAACCGCCGGGTCTCCTATATCATTGTAATTATAGGCCTCGCACTGTGCGTAGTTTTTAGCAAACTCCAGCCGATAATCTACTTTGTCAATGATCATTACGCGGCCTGCGCCAAAAAGCCAGGAACATTTAGCGGCCATAATCCCAACTGGGCCAGCCCCAAACACCACTACGGTATCGCCGGGCTGGATACCACCCATTTCAGCAGCCTGATACCCGGTTGGCACCACGTCGGTGAGCATAACGGCATCGTCCGGGTCCATGCCTTCAGGTATTACTGTTGGGCCTACGTTGGCATATGGTACCCGCACATATTCGGCCTGACCGCCATTGTAACCGCCAGCGGTGTGGGAATACCCGAAGATACCACCTACGGCCGTCGCCTGGGAGTTAGACTCATGGCAGTTGCCGTACAGTTCCTGCTTACAGAAGACGCACTGCCCGCAGGCAATGTTGAACGGTACCAACACATGGTCGCCCACTTTCACCTTGGTCACCTCTGACCCAACTTCTTCTACTACGCCCGTGAATTCATGCCCAAAAGTCATCCCTACGCGGGTATCTGGCACTGAACCATTGTATAAGTGAAGATCAGATCCGCAGATACAGGAACGCGTGACGCGAACAATGGCATCTTGCGGATGCTGTATTTCAGGCATGGGTTTGTGATCTATTCGGACCCGCAAAGGTCCCCGGTAATTCATGGCTAGCATAAGAATTCTCCTTGGAGTTAAAGTGAGACATTTTTTACATGTGCCTTCTGTATCAGATGTACTTTTTGTAGGTAGCACTGAAAACTTAGATGCACTGCCAATTTTTACTACCTGAGAACCTGAAAGTTTCAGGAAGTTCCTGGATCAGGAGTAAATACGTATTTATACGTATATCACTGCATGGGTTTGACTGGAGCTATTTTGGGGTTAAGCCAAGTTTTGATGGTGCCTAAAAGGAGAGATAAAACCCATCTAAATAGGAGCCAGAGCCGAATATCAGTTACTTCTTAGAAATCACGTGTAAATCAATAAGACTGCTAACTCTCTGATAGAAATTGCCGAAATGAAAACTGATGCCTTTATGAGCAGATTTTCTGAAAAGGCCCTGAAAACAGAAAGCCTATATTTCTGTAGCAGCTACTAGTCGTTTGGTTCCTCTACTAGTTGTTCTCTTTTTTATCCTACTTTTGCAGCCGGATTAAGCGGTGCTTTCCCTAGCACTGTGCACTACAAGACATTCAGGAAACCAGCAAAATGAGTATCACCATCAGAACCATTGAAGAAAAAGATAATCGGCCGTTGGCCGAACTGATCAGAAAAGTATTCAGGGAATTTAAGATTGATAAGCCGGGCACCGTCTACACAGATCCCACCACCGATGATCTCTACCACCTCTTCTTAACCCCCGGCAGCGCGTACCTGGTAGCCGAGGAAAACGGCGAAATCATAGGCGGCTGCGGCGTTTACCCCACAGACGGACTCCCCAACGGCTGTGCCGAGTTAGTGAAGTTTTACCTGTCGGCGGAAACGCGAGGCAAAGGAATAGGACTGCAGTTGCTGGAAAGGAGCATCCAATTGGCCCGGGAGTTAGGCTACACGCAACTGTACTTAGAATCTTTCCCGGAACTGGCCAAAGCAGTGAGCATGTACACCAAAGCTGGTTTCACGCCTTTGCCGCACGCCTTAGGTAATTCGGGACACTTCGCCTGCAACATCTGGATGCTCAAAGACCTTACTGTTTCAGAAGCATAATTCAGAAATCAGCCAGAAAGCGTAGGCTTCAAATGTTCTGTATTCTGCAAAAAGGAAAGGTCAGCTGCATGTAGCTGACCTTTCCTTTTTGCAGAATACAGTATTCCTCTTTCAGGCTTCATTTCATGAAAACAGGCGTGAAACGTTTATTTTCCCAGCCACTCTTTGAACGCTGCCGCCCGCTCGTTACTGATGATGATCTCTTTGTCTGTGACAGGTTTTACGTACACTTTCAGACGACCTTTCAAGTATGGGTGGATCTCATCAATGGAATGAATGTGGGCAATGAACTGGCGGTTAAGACGACTAAACTGCTCGGGGTCCAGAAGCTCCTGTAGGGTGTCTAAGGTGTAGTCTGTAATAAAACGCTGGCCGCCAGTGGTGATCAGGAAAACGATCTTGTCCTCGGCGTAGAAATAAGCAATCTCATCAGTAGATACCGAACGTATTTTATTGCCACTTTTCACCAGGAAGCGGTTTTTATAGTGGGGCGTTTCTACAATAGTTGAGTTCTTGTTGAGCAAAGCCATGATCTGCTGCATATCCAGAGACGGGGCAGGTTGGCTTTGCCGCAGGGCTTTGAATTTGTCCATGGCCGTACCCAGGTCCTCATTGCTGATGGGCTTGAGCAGGTAGTCAATGCTGTTCACCTTGAAGGCTTTGATCGCATACTCGTCATAGGCCGTGGTGAAGATGATGGGGCAATCTACCTGTACCTTCTGAAAAATCTCAAAACTGTTGCCGTCAGATAGATGGATGTCCAGGAAAGCCAGATCTGGCATGGGGTTAGACTCAAACCATTTCACTGCGTTTCGGATAGAATCAATGGTGCCTACCACCTGTATGGTTGGGTCATAGCGCAGCAACTGAGCTTCCAGCTTTTCTGAAGCTAGGTATTCGTCTTCAATCAGGAGAATGTTCATCAGGCAGCTTTGTTTAGAAGCGGTAATTTAGCGATGAAAGTAGAAGAGGTGACTTCTACATCTACTTTTTTATCGGTAATAAATTTATAGCGGTTAATGATGTTCTTCAGCCCCACGCCGGTAGACTCATCATGACTCTCCCTGAGTTGCAGATTGTTCTTGATAATGATGTAGTCCCCTTCCACGTAAACATCAATGAAAAGGGGTTCATCGCGGCTCACAATGTTGTGCTTGATGGCATTTTCCATAAGCAACTGCATGGTAAGTGGAGCCACTTGGAGGTTGAGAAGATGATCAGGCACGTCCATGTTCACGCGCAGGTTTTCCCTGAACCGTATTTTCAGCAGGAAAAGGTACGAGTAAATGAAGTCCAGTTCAGTGTGCAGGCTTACCAGTTCTTTGTCTTTGTTTTCCAGTACATAGCGGTACACTTTGGAAAGCTGCTCCACAAACTTGGCTGCCATGTCCTGGTCTTTGTAAATAAGGGAGGTAAGGGCATTGAGGCTGTTAAACAAAAAGTGCGGGTTTACCTGTTGTTTCAAAGACTCAAACTGTACTTTAATGGTCTCCTTCTTCAGTTTCTCAGACTGCATTAAGTAGCGGTGCCACTGGTTGTAGAAATAAATACCAGACCGTATAAAATGCACGAACAGCAGAATGATGCTGCCAAACACAAAAAACTCTTTGATGTTGCGCAGGGCCGTAGGGTCTTCAAAGTCAAACATCATCTGGCCCAGGAGTAGACGAGGCATCACTTCAAACAGCACCATCACCAGCAAAATGTAAATCTGAACAGCAATCCATTCATAGATGAAGCGGCGCAAGCCATACTCGCGCCAGTCATATTTCTTGCTCAGGCGCTTGGCAATACGGCGGGTACCTTCCAGCACCACATTCACCATTAAGGCATTATAGAACAGGCGGAAACCATCGGCGGTTTCAAAGTCATGCACGCCCGCCCGGTGGACAAAGAAAAATGTCCAGAAGATGAGAAAAGCAATAGCCGTGTTACCCAAGTAGCGTAACAGGTGCTTTTGCTTGAATTTAAATTTTTTCTTCATGAAGGGCGACTGCACAAACAGCCTATCCAAAAACTCTGTGGTGAGAAGCATAGTTCAATACGTAAGTAAGCACTCTTTCGCTTGGTAAAGAATAGTTGCGTGCGTCTTACTCATCTTAAAATATGGTGATGATTAAAATTCTGCCGAATATTTCCTCTTGAAGCTGGGCCTACTACCAGCCTCTAAGCCTCTGGAATTCCAGCTTAGAAATCTGTAAACCTCTGTGAACCCAACCCTTTTATCTGATCACTTAAAACCTGCTTTTTCTGAGGACTTACTGATGCTAAAGGGTATAGTGCCGCAGAAAGAAGAAAAATTGCCAGCGGCTTTTTTCATAAGTTTGCGTAAGAAACCAGAGCTGTGTTTAGCCCACGCTTCTGTACTAATTTGAGATTTTGGTTGCAGCAGGACAAGAAAATCCTGACCAAAACGGAAAATAACGTCCTGAACCTGTGCTATGTACTGCCTAATTATTCTGGTACTTACCTAATTCCTATGAAATCTATGAATTCTGCATGGCTCTTCCTTGTACTGGCCGGTCTCTGTGAAATAGGATGGGCCATTGGTCTAAAATATACCGACGGCTTTTCCAAACTGTGGCCCACTGTGATTACCGTGGCTATTATGATCCTAAGTTTCATCTTGCTGGCCCAGGCCATGCGCACCTTACCCGTTGGAACTGCTTATGCTTCCTGGACGGGTATTGGCGCCGTAGGAACCACCATCTTAGGAATGATCTTATTCAATGAGCCTAAAGATTTCATCCGTTTGGCCTGTATGGGGTTGATTATAGCCGGGGTGCTGGGGTTGAAGTTTTTAGCGAAGGGATAGGGGCTTTTGGGCCGCTTTGCGTGAAATAGGCTTAAAATGATTGATTTGCGCTGGTGCACACAGTTTGTAGTTACCTTGGCTTGTCTGCTTTCTGCGTGCGTAGAAGTAGGTGCATGCCTTATGTTATTCCCTTGGCTTTTCTGTTGTTTTCGTGGGTGCAGGAGCTGTTTTGTTTCATCTTTTCCGGTAAGCGCTCACGGCCGCGAGGCCCCGCCTTCCGCCCTCGCGCTGTGATTTCTCCTCACCTGCTTCGCAGTCGCTCACAGGTCGTCGAACTCTAGGCGCTCAAGCGAAAGGCTGGAAACGGATATGCGTGGTTTTCTTTTCCGCTGGCGCGAGTCTCTGACTCGTGCCTACAGATGCCGGGTAGTCTCCCGACTACCCTCGCTGCAACGCAGCGAAATCACGCATTACAAATCTAAGGTGCGGGTTTACTTCTGTAACCAACCGAATCTTAAACACTGACACACCTTATCTTACATCCTGCCATTTCAAGCCTGATTTCTGAAAAGGAGCCTTGAAACCAGTTTAGCGGCGATAAGCGAAGAGAGATTCGTTGGTGAGTAGGTAGAGGAATTTGTCTCCTACCAGAACTTGGCGGTAGGGAAGGGGTTGGGCTGGGAGAGGAATGGTGCGGGCTTGGAACGTGTAGAGGTGCTGAAAATGGAGCTGGTTGTCTGAAAGATAATACAGTTCATCGCCCACGAAGCCGACGTAAGATAGGTTGGGCAGCGGAAGCTTCTTCTGGTAATTGCCCATGTTGTCAAACACGTAGATGCCCGAGAGGCGGTCTACCATGTACAGCTTGCTTTGGTACTCGCGAAGGAAGGCGATGTCGTGTTGGCGGCGGTCCAGGATTAGCTCCAAAGGGTTTTCAAATACTACTTGATTTACACGGGTGTCAATCTTGAGTAACCGGAAAGTGGTTTCATCAAAAAGCCAGAGCCGGTCATCGGCGGCCAAGGTGGCAGCTCTGATGGTACCATCGGTGTATTCCCGTAAATCGGCTTGTCCTAGGGGTGTGAGGAAACGGTCCAGAAGTTGCACGCGGTGCCGGTCATCGTAGAACACAGTAATCTTGGCGGGGCTCCAGGCCTCTACCATTGCCAAGCGTCCCTGCACAGGCGGCGAGAACGTGTTGATGACCTTCCCTAGCGTATCCAGTTGGATGATGTTCTGCCGGACATCTGCCAGGTAGACACGATCAAACCGGTCAATGGAAAGCAACGCATTGCCTTTGGCCGGTAACTGAAACGCCAACGACCACACCGTTGCTTGCCCCTGCGCCAGGAGGGAAGCGGGTACCCAAAGGAGCCAAACGGAAAGCCCCAAGCAGAAATTAAGCAGGCTGCGGTTCAAAGTACGTGAGCGTAAGTTCTTGTCCGTCATATACGGCGTAAGAGCAAAAATTGACCCATTCTCCCAGGTTCAGGTAGCGGCTGCGCTCCCCAATGGGTAAATCCAAAGGTAAATGCCGGTGCCCGAAGATGTAGAAATCATGGTGTTGCCTTCCTTCCACCCGCTGGCAATAATGCACTAGCCATTCGTCATCGCCTTTGAAGACCTCGTCTGTTTTGGTATTCTGGATACGGCTGCGACGCGACCAGAAACTGGCCAACCCGATGCCCACATTGGGGTGCACTCGGGCAAACAGCCATTGACTCACTGGGTTCGCGAACACGCGTTTCAGCACTTTGTAGGTATAGTCTTTGGGCCCTAGCCCATCGCCGTGGCCAATGTAGAACGAATGCGCGCCAATGGTGATGGAAATAGGTTTTCTGAAGACGGGAATGTTCAGCTCTTTGGGGAAGTAATCAAACATCCACATGTCATGGTTTCCCGTGAAAAGGTAGATGGGAATGCCGCTGTCCGCAATCTCAGCGAGTTTGCCCTGTAACCGGATGAACCCCCGCGGAATGGCGTGCCGGTATTCAAACCAGAAATCGAAAATATCGCCTAAAAGATAAATGGCCTGGGCATCTGTTTTGATCTGATCTAACCACCGCACAATTTTTTTCTCGCGCGCCAGGCTTTGCTCCGGAGAGGGAACTCCCAAGTGGAAATCTGAAGCGAAGTATACTTTTTTACCGGGCGGCAGGTGGTCAATCGGTGTGATCATCAATCAGAAACAGGATAAGTTCTTTGGGGCCGTGGGCACCCATGACTAAGGTTTTCTCTATATCGGCGGTTCGGCTGGGGCCGCTCACCAAAGATAGCATAGAGGGCAGACGGTTGCCGTATTTGCCTTGCACAAATTGCAGGGCTTGTTTGATATCGGGTACTAACTGTGACAGTTTGGCTACTACAATGTGCATGGCCGGGTACACCGATAATCTTCTGCCGCTGGCATTAGCCGACGATACCAGAATGCTGCCGGTACGCGCTACCAACGCCTCACAGGTAGTGAGGGAAGCCTGCGCATTGTTGATAAAATCATCCTCGGTGCCATTGAAGTTAATGCCTCCGGCGTGCAGGATTTTTTTTAGGATAGGCTCCCACACGTAGAGGTTTTCAATGCCCCGCTCTTTCTTGAAGGCGAACAACTGGTCAAAGAAATCTTCTTCGTTCTCACAGTACACAAAGGTGCCGCTGTTCCTGATAAAGGTCTCCGCGAACTGTACCGAAAGGTCTTCCAGCAACGGGCCGTAGACCGAGGTGGAGAAGTCAGGGGTAGGAGGCAGAAAAGGCGCTGACTTAGCCAGCGCCTCTCTTACTTTGCGGAGCACAATCTCTTTGGATTTGGCTTCGTACATGTTGTATTTCCGTTTAGAGCCTACTTTTCAGAAAAGGACTACGAACTGAAAGTAGTTCCTTCTCCCAGGGTGGAACTTTGAGAGCCATCTGGCTCAGCGGCCGTAGGCGTATCTTCCTGATTTTGCTGAGCACCGGTCGGCGTGATGATATGGTTTTCACCGGCTACCTCACTTTGCGTCTTACTGCGGTCTGTACCCGCGGTATGAGCCTGGTAGTTGGTTAAACCTTCAAAAGGTCTTGGCCCAACCAATCGCTCCAGGTCATGCTGGAAAAGGATTTCCTTCTCTAACAATTCCTGCGCTACCAGTTCCAATTCCTGGCGTCTGTCTGCCAATAACTGTAGCGTGCGGTTGTACGCGTCACCTACCAACAGGCGTACCTCTGAATCAATGGTTTCAGCGGTAGTTTCTGAATAAGGCTTCGTAAACGTATTGTCCGGCTGCTTAGAGTCATAGAAAGACAGGTTACCTATGCGGTCATTCATTCCGTACATGGTCACAATGCTGTAGGCCATCTTGGTAATGCGCTCCAAGTCACTCAAGGCACCGGTAGAGATTTTACCGAACACAATCTGCTCGGCGGCACGACCACCCAGGGCCATACACATTTCATCTACCAACTGCTCGGTGTTGTACAGGAACTGCTCTTTTGGTAAGTACTGCGCATACCCCAACGCGGCCACACCACGCGGAACAATACTAACTTTTACCAACGGATCACAGTGCTCCAGGAACCAACCGGCAATGGCATGACCCGCTTCGTGGTAGGCAACAATTTTCTTTTCCTGCGGAGAAATGATTTTGTTTTTCTTCTCCAAACCACCAATCACGCGATCAATGGCATCGTTGAAGTCCTGCATCTCAATGGCCTTTTTGTTACGGCGGGCGGCAATCAAAGCCGCTTCGTTACACACGTTGGCAATCTCGGCACCGGCAAAGCCTGGGGTCTGCGCTGCTAATTTCTTCGCGTCTACGTCACCAGCCAAGGTCAAAGGTCCTAAGTGTACGCCGAAGATGTGGGTACGGCCGTTAATGTCTGGTTTGTCAATACTGATCTGGCGGTCAAAACGTCCCGGACGCAGCAAGGCAGAATCCAGAATGTCTGGGCGGTTGGTAGCAGCCAGGATTATTACCCCTGAATCTGTCGCGAATCCGTCCATTTCTACCAACAGGGAGTTCAGGGTGTTCTCGCGTTCATCGTTACCACCTGGCATTTGCCCGCGGCTACGGGAACGGCCAATGGCGTCAATCTCGTCAATGAAGATGATACAAGGCGCTTTCGCTTTGGCTTGCTTGAACAAGTCACGCACCCGGGCTGCACCCACCCCCACAAACATTTCCACGAAGTCAGAACCTGACAAAGAGAAGAATGGAACCTCGGCTTCACCGGCCACGGCTTTCGCCAATAAGGTTTTACCGGTACCCGGAGGACCTACCAGCAAGGCACCTTTCGGGATTTTTCCTCCCAAAATAGTGAATTTTGTGGGGTTCTTCAGGAACTCTACAATCTCCTGGATCTCTTCTTTGGCTTCCTCAAGGCCGGCTACATCTTTGAACGTGATCTTTACCTTGTTCTCAGCGTCAAACAGGGCAGCGCGCGATTTTCCGATGTTGAAAATCTGTCCTCCGGCTCCTCCGGTGGCCATGCGGCGCATCAGGAACCAGAAGCCTACCATGAGCAGGATAAAGAACGGCCAACCCATTAGAAGCTCAAGCAAACCAGTGCGTTTCTCAATCTCAAGCGGCACACGTTGTTCACGCGGTATATTTGCCTGCAATTGATCCAGATCCTGCTTAAAGCTTTCAGCGGTAATGATAGGGAAGTGGTAGTGCGCGCCCTGGTTGTTCATACTGAAACTACCACCACGGCTTTCCAACTCTGCCCGGTACTTCTCATTTTTCAGGGCTTCCTCTTTCAAGGTCACCTCTGCCACATTATTATTTACCACGGCCACTTTCTTCACGTCCTGCGCCAGCAACATCTCTTCAAACCGAGGCTGCCGTATTTCTATGGTGGCGTTAAGGTTGTTGTAGTAAGTAAGGCCGAAAATAAAGATCACGAGTGCCGCCAAAACCCATATTTGCATAGTGGGCCTGGGTGGCGTGGTGGGGATTATGTTTCTTTTTTTCTTTTTTTCTGGTTTTTCAGTCATGGGTTGTTCTCTCTCAATAAAAAGTAAACCTCTGGGCCGGGGCTTTGTTTAGACCACAGCTGATGTAGTGCCTTCCGTAGGCGCTACGTGCGTAATTTCGGCATCGCCCCAGAGTTCTTCCAGTGCGTAGAAATTACGTTTGTCCTTGAGGAAAATATGGGCCACTACGTCAACGTAGTCTAATACCACCCACTCACGGTTGGTACGGCCTTCACTCTGCCAAGGGTGTTCTTTGGTTAGTTTGAAAACTTCTTCCTCAATAGACGTAGCAATGGCATCCAGTTGGGTGTCTGAGCTTGCAGAGCTTATGATAAAGTAGTCTGAAACGGCATTCTTCAAAGATTTCAGGTTGAGAACGACAATATCAGCTGCTTTTCTTTCTTGCATGCCTTTTACTACCAGTTCTGCCAATATGTCGGAATTGTCCTGAATCGTGTTGTGTTTCATTTGGGAAATATAAATTTGATCTTCAAAAATACTAAAGTCTTTGCAAAATAAATTACCAGATACCCTTTTTATAGGCCAGCAATTGGTTTTTCTGCCAGAATGCGCCTCTACCAACACAGAGGCACACCAGCTTCTTAACAAAAATGGAGCCACGGATGGTTGTGTCATAGTGGCGGGTGCTCAAACCGGCGGACGCGGCCAACGTGGCAATACCTGGGACGTGGAACCTGACAAAAACATTACGTTATCTGTCATTTTAAAGCCAACCTTTTTAGAGGCGCAGCAGCAGTTCTCGCTCAACATTGCGGTGTCACTGGCGGCATTGGACCTGTTGCGGGAATACCTGCCTTTGGGAGCCACGCTGAAATGGCCCAATGACCTGTACTGCCATGACAAAAAAGCGGGTGGCATCCTGATTGAGAATGCTGTGAGCGGGCGTTTCCTGCAGCACAGCATTGTAGGGATTGGGCTCAATGTGAACCAGGTCACCTTTGCGCACCCCCGTGCTACCTCGCTGGCGTTGCTTACCGGGCAACAGTTTCCCCTTTCTACCGTGATCAACAAATTGCTGGAAAACCTTGAAAGAAGGTACCTGGCCCTGCGGAGCGGAGCGGGCGCAGCGCAAAAAAGAGAGTACCTGCAGCACTTGTACCGCTACCAGCAATGGCACCTGTACGAAGTAGGAGGGCAGGTACTGCCGGGTCAGATAACCGGAGTTGATGCAACCGGGCGCTTGGCGGTACTCATAGAACAGAAATTGCAGTTCTTCCAGTTCCAGGAAATTAAGTTTGTGATAGAGGAGTAAGCGTTTTAGGCCTAATTTTGAAAATAAAGCCGCAAAGAAGCCTGCCACGAAGAAAGGCTGGAGCGATTTTTGAAGGTATAAGATAGTGAAAATCCTATGATTAAGTTTGTTCTTTAACTATAGGTTGCTATATTTGAACGATTCTAAATATAGACACCACCCTCTTCGGTATATATGGTATGAAAATTTTTACACGCATCTTCCTGGGAGTGCTCACCCTGGGTTTAGTTTTTGGCAGTAAGGCGTCTACCTTGGGCGTGATACCGGGCGGTCTGCCGTTGGGTGCCCGCACCGCAGAAACCTCAAGCTCTGACACCCTTTTTCATGGCTGGCATTCTTCTATTGGTTCAACGATCACCGAGTTTAAGATATTGCCCGGCCTGAGCGTACCTTCCTTTAACCCGAACGTGAACAAGTATTCACCTCTTCTGAATCTGGCCAACAATTCTGGGGTGAAGGTGAAACCCAGATTAGGGCAGATAATAGCGGCCTACGCCAGTACGAGTAAAATTCTTGCCTCCAACCAAGGCACCAAGGAACCTAAGCTAATTCCCTCTTTGAATGCGTATCCAAACCCATCCAGAGGGATGACTAAAATCTCGCTGAGTTCACTGGGTGACGATAACTACAAGATTAGAATCTCTAACGCTATAGGGAAGGTGTACAAAGAGATCAGGGTTTTGAAGCCTAGTACTTCTGAAACCGTGGAAGTGGATCTTTCTCCCTTACCCGCCGGTATCTATTTCTACAGCCTTCTGGTGAATGAAAAGATGGTGGAAACCAAACGACTCATTCTGCAGCAGCAATAAGTTGCCAGCTGCTTAAGTTATAGAAGAGCCAGCCTGCGCTGGCTCTTTTTTTATTTATTGGGGTTGGCAAGAGGCTAGACGTGCAGAAAATTGCTAATTTCGAGGGTTCAATCTTTAACACATCATGTTGCAATACAATCGGATCAACAATCTGGTGGGTTGGCTGGTATTTGCGGTGGCCACCATCGTGTATGTACTTACCCTGGAGCCAACCGCTAGTTTCTGGGACAGTGGAGAATTCATTGCCTGTTCTTACAAGCTATTAGTGCCACACCCTCCCGGGGCTCCTTTTTACCTGTTGCTTGGGCGTATATTCTCTTTGTTTGCGAGTGAGCCTGCGCAAGTAGCGTGGTGGGTGAACTTGTTGTCTGCCCTTTCCAGCTCCTTTACGGTTTTGTTTCTGTTCTGGACCATCAGTATTCTGGCGCGCAAACTTTTAGTACCCAGCGCAGCGGCCGCTTCAAGGCTTTCTGCCACCGTTGCAGACGCTGAGGCTACGGTGGCCCCTACCATGGGCCAGACCATTGCCATTATGGGAGCTGCCACGGTAGGTGCTTTGGCCTTCACCTTCTCAGATTCGTTCTGGTTTTCGGCCGTTGAGGCCGAGGTATATGCCATGTCCTCCTTTTTTACCGCGTTTGTGGTATGGGCCATGCTACGGTGGGAAAGCCGGGCGCATGACGCCGCTTCAGACAAATGGCTGATTCTGATCGCGTACATGGTGGGTCTTTCCATTGGCGTCCACTTACTGAACCTGGTGGCAATTCCAGCCCTGGCGTTTATCTTCTTCTTCCGGCTTAGAAAGTATTCTAACAAGGGCGCCATCATCACCTTAGTGGTAAGTGCCGTGATTCTGGGAGTAGTTTTAGTGGGTATTATCCCCGGCTTGCCATCTATAGCCGGTAGCTTTGAAGTATTGTTTGTGAACAGCTTCGGCTTGCCTTTTGGGGCAGGCGTAATCTTCTTTGTGGTGTTGTTCATCGGGCTCATCGTTTGGGCTGTGCGTCACGCCATCAAGACCGGAAACCGGACGCTGCATACCGCTTTGCTGAGTTTAATTTTCGTGCTGATTGGCTACTCTTCTTACCTCATCATTCCTATCCGCTCTGGGTACGACCCCACTATTGACGAGAACGACCCTGAGAACATTGTGAGCTTTGTGTCCTACCTGAAGCGTGAGCAGTACGGCGACCGTCCGTTGCTGTTCGGGCCGCAGTTCAACGCAGAGCCGGTTGACCAGAAAGAAGGTGCTGCGCAATACATCAAAGGCAAAGACAGGTACATTGAGGTAGGCCGCAAGGTAGAGAACGTGTATGATTCCAAAGACAAAGTGCTGTTGCCGCGTCTGTACAGCAACCAGCCTGGTCATATTGCCCAGTACAAAAAATGGGTAGATGTACAGGAAGGCCAGAAACCGAGCTTCGGGGAGAACATGAGCTTCCTGTTCCGCTACCAGATGGGCCACATGTTCTGGCGCTACTTCGGATGGAATTTTGTAGGCCGGGAAGGCGATATCCAGCAGTCTGGCGTGCTGTGGCCTTGGGAAAGCAGTGATGGCTTACCAGATCGCGTTGCCGAAAGCAAAGCCCGTAACAACTTCTTTATGCTGCCGCTGGCACTGGGGATTCTGGGCTTGATTTTCCAATTCAGAAGAAAACAGCGCGATGCCTTTGTAGTTACCTTGCTCTTCTTCTTTACCGGTTTGGCCATTGTGCTGTACCTGAACCAGCCGCCCATTGAGCCACGCGAGCGTGATTATACCTTTGCCGGTGCGTTCTATGCCTACTGTATCTGGATTGGTTTAGGTGTCTTGGCTATCGCCGATTTCCTGCGCAAGACCTTGAAATCTGACATGCTGGCGGGCGTGGTGGCTACCGTCATTGGTTTGCTGATTCCGGGCATTATGGCGGCTCAGGGTTGGGATGACCATGACCGTTCAGACCGTTACCATTCCGTAGATTCGGCCAAGAACCTGCTGAGCTCAGTGGCACCAAACGCCATCCTGTTCACCAACGGCGACAATGATACTTTCCCGCTTTGGTACGCTCAGGAAGTGGAAGGTTTCCGGACCGATGTGCGCGTGGCGGTGCTTTCCTACATGAACACCGACTGGTACATTGACCAGATGAAGCGCCAGGCCTATAAGTCAGAACCGTTCCCTATGACGCTGGAAAATGAGAACTATCGCCAGGGGGTCAACGATTACCTGCCGTATGTAGAGCGTCCTGAAGTTGCCAGTGGCATTGACTTGAAACAGTACATCCAGTTGGTGAAGCAAAACCACCAGGCCCTGCAGATTGGAGACCGTTCCGGCCGTACGTACCTGTCTTTCCCTACCAAGAACTTCTTCCTGAACGTAGACAAAAACGCCGTTCTGGCTAACAATGCGGTAGCCCCGGCCTACAGAGATTCGGTGGTGAGCCAGATGCGCTTTACCATCAATCAATCAGGTCTGGAAAAGAAACACCTGGCCATTCTGGATTTGATTGCGAACAACAACTGGAAGCGCCCCGTGTACTTCTCTACCACCGCCGACAATTCAGACTTCCTGGGGCTGGATAACTATCTGCAGTTGGAAGGACTGGCCTACAGAATAGTGCCGGTGCAGAGCAAAAGTTCTGACCAGATGGGCTACATTGCCAAAGAGATCATGTATGACAACATGATGAATAAGTTCTCTTGGCGCAACCTGGACCGCGAAGACATTTTCTACGATGAAAACTACCTTCGTTTCCCGGCCAACGCCCGTGACAAATACTACCAGTTAACGCTGGAGTATCTGAAGGCCGGAGACAAAGCCACCGCCAAGAAAATCATGGATTACTGCTTCACACAGTTGCCAGATAAATCCATTCTGTATGACTACTACATTCCGCCATTTGTGGTGCCGTTGTACGAGGTAGGTGAGCAGAAACGTGCGCAGGAGATTGTGAACACCATGTCGGCCAGGTCAGATGCAGCGCTGCGGTACTACTTCACC
Organism: Rufibacter sp. JT3400010; assembly: GCF_054956755.1. Classification (NCBI taxonomy): domain Bacteria; kingdom Pseudomonadati; phylum Bacteroidota; class Cytophagia; order Cytophagales; family Hymenobacteraceae; genus Rufibacter; species Rufibacter sp. JT3400010. The sequence continues at coordinate 54,970 of NZ_JBUDXA010000004.1, forward strand.
CAAAGCACCATGTTTGAAACCGAGATCCGCATCAACCTTTTCATTCTACAGCAGTTGATTCAGGTCGCCCGCCAAGTGGGTCTGAACGACAAAGCCACTGAGATTGAACAGAAATTCATGCAGTACTACGGCCAAATGGGCAAATAGCCAATTCTGGAAACTATTAAAAGAGAAAGGCCGGTTAGAAATAACCGGCCTTTCTCTTTTAGCAGCTACTCGTTTCAGGCTTGTTTTATTGAAAGCTGGGTAAAAACAGATGATGGAATCTCTCGTACCAATGAATGTGAACCCGGAAATTCCCACGCATTCCGTCCCCCTTTGAGGGGGGGGGGTAGGGGGATGATTACTCGTGCAGATCATGGCATTCCCGAGAATCATTATTAACTGTTTGGCTGTTGGAAATGGTTCTTTAAACGCCTTTGTCATCCCCCTACCCCCTTCAAAGGGGGACGAAATGCGTGTACAGCATAGTGTAAAGTACAAGCAAGCGAGGCAGAAGGAATTGACTCGGGCGAGACCACGTTAACCATCCAAGACTCGTTTAGGATAGTTTTTCTGAAATGACCGCCTAAACGGGAGCCGGAAATCAGCTGATGAAGCTTCTGCTACATTTCTGCGGAAATACGGCTACCTTTGCAGGCAATTTAGAGCAGGTACGCTGCAGATCAACGCATAACATCCATGGAGAACAGAAATAACAGAGATAGAGACGGTGGCGGAAAGCCAAGACACTACACCCAACCCAAGGTAGATAAAATGGAGATGGTGTTCGGCCTGCGGCCGATACTGGAAGCCTTGCACGCGGGCAAAACCATGGAGAAGATTTACCTGCTCAAAGGCACCAAACACAGCATTAGCCAGGAGATTACGGAGTTGGCCCGCGAGGCTCAGATTCCTATCTCTTTGGTGCCCAACGAAAAACTAGACCAGCTTACCCGCAAAAACCACCAGGGCGCGGTAGGGTATTTGTCGGCTATTTCATATTCGCCGTTAGATGAGATTGTAGCCTCTATTTTTGAAAAAGGCAAAGATCCTTTTCTGTTGGTACTGGACCGGGTGACCGATGTGCGGAACTTCGGGGCCATTGCCCGTAACGCCGAGTGTATGGGTGTAGATGCGATTGTAATCCCTAGCCGGGGCGCGGCCCAGATCAACGCCGATGCCCTCAAAACCTCGGCGGGAGCCCTGAACCTGATTCCGGTTTGCCGCGAGCAAAACCTGAAAGACACCTTGCATTTCCTGAAACAGTCAGGGATAAGGGTAGTAGCCTGTACCGAGAAAGCAGACGATAATCTAACCGATACCGCCGTTGACTTAACCGGACCAGTGGCTGTGCTCATGGGCAGCGAAGAAGACGGTATCTCCCCGGAGTACCTGAAAAGAGCTGATGTGCGCGTGAAAATCCCGATGGTGGGCCAGGTGCAATCCTTGAACGTGTCAGTGGCCAGCGGCATCATCCTGTACGAGGCGCTGAGACAACGCAAAGCGGAAGCGCTATCTTAAAGAGGCAATACTCTCCTCTTGGTAGATTTTTGCCTCTTTTTCTGAAAATAGACCAATAGCGTCTTTTGAAAAGAGCGTTGGCCTGAAAAGGCTGTATCTGAAAAACCAGATGCAGCCTTTTAGCCTCTAAGAGGGTCTTCTTCTAAAAAGCAGCCCTATGAAAAATAAGTTACTCCTCCTGTTTCTGGTGTTTCTCTCCTTTTCGTGCTTTGACAAGGAGGAAACTCCCGCTGTGCTACCCAACGGTACGTATGTAGGCACCTTTATGCGGTCAAGCCCAACGGCAGATTATACCTCTTCAGACGTGACCCTTATTTTGGGAGGCAACTCTTTCTCTGGTGGCAGTGACATAGGCAAATACCCGGCTATAGGCAAAGGCACCTATCACGTTGAAGGACAGGAAGTGATTTTCAAGGACGAGTCCTTCTGGACAGCAGAATTTGATTGGACACTTATACTTGATGGCACTTTTGCTATCAATACAAACAACGAAAATATCACCCTCACCCGCAAGCGGGGGGACATAATTGATGTGTACAGATTGACCAGACAGCAAGAAGTTCGTTAAAACAAGAAATTTCATAAAAAAGCAGCGGGGCTACTTAAGATCAGTAGCCCCGCTGCTTTTTTATAGTGTACAGAACGTTAGATGAAATTCTGTCCTTTCATGGCTTTGGCATCGGCCACAAAGTCTTTTACTTTTTGCTCATCTTCGCGGCGGCACACCATAAACACGTTGTCATGGGCCGCTACAATGTAATCTTCTAGCCCTTGCACCACCACTAGCTGATCTTGCGGGGTTTTGATGATGCAATTCTTGACGTCATAGGTCAAGATGTTGCCATCTATCACATTGCCTTCGGGCGTTTTCTCTGACAAGCTGTATAGCGAGTCCCAACTGCCCAGGTCTGACCACCCGAAATCGCCTAGAATCACAAACACATTGTCAGCTTTTTCCATGATGCCGTAGTCAATGGAAATGTTGCGGCAATGGGAGTAAGCCCGGTTAATGAACCCATCTTCTTCATCGGTATCCATAAAGGTCAGGCCTTCGTCAAAAGTTTCAGCCATGTCGCTCAGGTAATGGTGGAACGCTTTGACAATGGCTTGGGCGTTCCAGATGAAAATACCGGCGTTCCAGACAAACTCGCCGCTGTCCAGAAACATTTGGGCAATCTCCAAAGATGGCTTCTCAGTGAAGGTTTTTACCTTTTTAAGCGGTTTGCTTTCATCATCTATAAACTGAATATAGCCGTAACCGGTATGCGGACGGGTTGGCTTGATACCCAAGGTCACCAGAATCTCACTGTTGGCCGTGGCCGCTAGTGCTTCCCGCACGCAGTTCTTGAAAGCCTCTTCGCGCAAAATCACGTGGTCTGCCGGTGCAATGATGATATTGGCTTTGGGGTTCCGCTTCGCGATTTTAAAACAGGCATAAGCAATACAGGCGGCGGTGTTCCGCCCAATGGGTTCTTGCAGGATTTGATTCTCCGTTAAGTCTGGCAGATGCTCCCGCACCAGGTTAGCGTAGTCGCGGTGGGTGACCACAAAAATATTCTCTGGCGCACAGATGCCTTCAAAGCGTTTGGCGGTGGTTTGGATCATGCTTTCGCCAATGCCCAACACGTCATGGAATTGTTTGGGGTGGCTTACCCGGCTGAACGGCCAGAAGCGACTCCCGATGCCGCCTGCCATGATTACTACGTAGGTGTTGTTATCCATTTTTATACTAATCCTTCTTTTAAAAGATCATGCAGGTGCACAAAGCCAGTGAAGGAACCGCCTTTGGTGACAATGAGTTGGGTAATGTTTTTTTTCTGCATGGTGACCAGGGCTTCTACGGCATATTCCTCGCAATCAATGGTGAGTGGCGAGGGCGTCATGATGTCTGCGGCAGTAATACCCGTCAGATTATCAAAGTTAGAGAGCATACGCCGTAGGTCCCCGTCGGTGATAATACCGGTTAAGTTACCAGAATTATCCAGAACGGCAGTAGCCCCCAAGCGTTTTGAAGAAATTTCAATAATGATCTCCTTTAACGTGGCGCTCATATTTACCTGCGGAGCGGCGTTTAAACTGTAAATATCGCCTACTTTCAGGTAGAGACGTTTGCCCAGGGAACCGCCCGGGTGCAGGGCCCCAAAATCTTCTTTGCTGAAGTTGCGGCACTCTAGCAGGCAAACGGCCAGGGCATCGCCTAAAGCTAAATGCGCGGTGGTGCTGGTGGTAGGCGCCAGGTTATTGGGGCAGGCTTCGCGTTCAATGGTGGCGTTCAGGACATAATCGGCTTGCTGGGCCAGGTAAGAATCCACGTTAGACACCAGGGCAGCCAGGGGCGTGCCTTTGCGTTTGAGCAGCGGAACCAGCACCTTTATTTCTGGGGTATTGCCGCTCTTGGAAAGGCAGATCACGAAATCATGCGGTTGGATCATTCCCAGATCCCCGTGAATGGCATCGGCGGCGTGCATGAAAAGGGCAGGGGTACCTGTGGAGTTAAGCGTGGCCACCATCTTAGAGGCGATGTTCGCGCTTTTGCCAATGCCTGTGACCACCACACGCCCTTTAATCGCTAAAATAGCTTCTACACAGGCCTCAAAATCGGCGTTAAGGTAGTCGGCAAGTTTTAAGATAGCGGTGGCTTCTTCTTCCAACACTTTTTTTGCGATGCTTTTGATATTTTTCGTGATATTCAAGTTAGATTTGTATTAGACAAGACAACAACAGAAAGTACAAACCCTTGTTTCTCACAACAAGCATATTACATGTTAGTAAAACAAGAATCATTAAAGAACAAATTAAAGGAAGTTTTCGGCTATAGTCAATTCAGGGGAAACCAGGAGGCCATTATAGAAAACATCATGGCAGGCAAGAACACGTTTGTGATCATGCCTACCGGTGCCGGAAAGTCCCTTTGCTACCAGCTTCCGGCTTTGGCCATGGAAGGCACGGCCATTGTGATCTCGCCGCTTATTGCGCTGATGAAAAACCAGGTGGACCAGTTAAACGCTTTCGGGGTAAATGCCCAGTTCCTGAACTCCACGCTCTCCAAAGCGGAGATGAACAAGGTGAAGAAGGAAACGGTAAGCGGCGATGTGAAACTGCTGTACGTAGCCCCAGAGTCGCTTACCAAGGAAGATACCCTGGATTTTCTGAAACAGGCCAAAATCGCGTTTGTGGCCATTGACGAAGCCCACTGTATCTCAGAATGGGGACATGATTTCAGGCCGGAGTACCGCAAGATCAGAGGCATTATTGACAACATAGGCAACCTGCCTATCATTGCCCTGACTGCCACGGCTACCCCTAAAGTGCAATTAGACATCCAGAAAAACCTGCAGATGGATGATGCTTCGGTTTTCAAGTCCTCTTTCAATCGTACAAATCTGTACTATGAGGTACGGCCTAAGCACAATACCAAAAAGCAGCTGATCCAGTACATCAAAAAGCACAAAGGCAAAAGCGGTATTATCTACTGCCTCAGCCGCAAGAAGGTAGAGGAAATTGCCGAGCTGTTGCAGGTAAACGACATCAAAGCGTTGCCGTACCACGCCGGTCTGGACTCTAACGTGCGCATGGCCAACCAGGACGCCTTCCTGAACGAGGACGTGGACGTGATTGTAGCTACTATCGCCTTCGGCATGGGGATTGACAAGCCCGATGTCCGGTTCGTGATTCACTATGACACGCCTAAATCCATTGAAGGCTACTATCAGGAAACCGGTCGCGGCGGCCGCGACGGGCTGGAAGGTAACTGCCTCATGTTCTACAGCTACGATGACATTGTAAAGCTGGAGAAATTCAGCAAAGACAAGCCCGTTACGGAGCGCGACAACTCCAAACTGCTTTTGCAGGAAATGGCTTCTTACGCAGATTCAGCCGTTTGCCGTCGCCGTCAGTTATTGCACTACTTTGGCGAAAACTATGACAAAGACTGCGGTTTTTGCGACAACTGCGTGCACCCCAAAGAGAAGTTTGAAGCCGAGCAGGAACTGATCTATGCCCTGAAAGCGGTAGAGCAAACCAACCAACGGTTCGCGATTGACCATTTGGTGCACGTGCTTATTGGCTTGAAAGACCAGTACGTAGAAAGCTACAGCCATGACCAACTGGAAGTATTTGGCGTGGGCAAGGAACAGGAGCCCCAGTTCTGGAATTCCATCATCCGGCAGGCCTTGTTGTTCAATTACCTGGAGAAGGACATTGAGAACATAGGTACCCTGAAGATCACCGAGAAAGGCGCCAAATTCCTACAGAGTCCGCACGCTATCAAATTCGCCAAAGACCATAACTTTGACGAGGAGGTACAGCAGGAAGAGGAGAAAGAGGAAACCCAGGCCGCCGCCGGTCATGACGCCGTGCTCTTTGACATGCTCAAGGCCCTGCGCAAGAAAATGGCCAAAGACATGAACCTGCCGCCGTACGTGCTGTTCCAGGATCCGTCCATTAAAGAAATGGCCACTACGTACCCTACCACCAGAGAAGACCTGGCGCACATTGCCGGGGTAGGTATGGGAAAAGTGCAGAAGTTCGGGAAGCCGTTTCTGGAGCTTATTTCCAAATACGTAGAGGAAAACGACATTGTCACCGCCGCCGATGTAGTGGTGAAAACCACCGTGAACAAGTCTAAGCTCAAGATCTACGTGATTCAGCAGATAGATAAAAAGATGGATTTGGAGGAAATTGCCAACTCTAAAGGCATCACCATGGGTGAATTGATTGAAGAGATTGAGCACATCTGCTACTCCGGCACCAAACTGAACCTGGACTATTACATAGACGGTGTTCTGGACGAGGACCGTCAGCAGGAAGTGGTGGATTACTTCATGCACGCCACCACAGATAACATGGCCGAAGCCATTAAAGAACTAGGTACCGATGACTACACAGAGGACGACCTCCGCTTGATGCGGATTAAGTTCCTCTCTAAGTATGCGAACTAATTTTAGAGTAAAAACAGAAGAGCAGGTGGTGACGCCTGCTTTTCTGTTTTAAGTTCTATGACATCATTTTGGGTGTGTTTCCTGAAAACTAGCCTTAAAACGGTGACAATTTTACCATGATAACCTCGCTTGAGCATCGGCTTAAGCTTAAATCACGCTTGTATGAACGTATTGATAATAGGAGCGGGTGGCCGCGAGCACGCCCTGGCCTGGAAAATTAGCCAAAGTCCTTACGCAGAAAGAATCTTCGTGGCTCCGGGTAACGCCGGCACCGCGCAGATTGCCACTAACGTAGATATTTCCATCACCGATTTTGACGAGCTGGCCAAGTTCGCCACAGATTTCAACATCATGATGCTGGTGGTGGGCCAGGAGGCGGCGCTGGTGGAAGGCATCGCTGATTATTTTGCCGAGAAGGAATTCCTGAAACACATTCTGGTGGTGGGCCCACGCAAAGCCGGTGCCCAACTGGAAGGTAGTAAAGATTTCTCCAAGCAGTTTATGCTCAAATACGGCATCCCAACGGCCCGTTATCAAACCTTCACCGCCGATACTTTTAACCAGGCGCAAGCCTATCTGCAAAACCATCCGTACCCGGTAGTGCTCAAAGCCGATGGTCTGGCCGCCGGAAAAGGCGTAGTCATTGCCCAGAATTATGAAGAAGCAAGCGCCACCATTACCGGCATGCTGCAACAAAATAAATTCGGGGCAGCCGGAAGTAAAGTGGTGGTAGAGGAATTCCTGCAAGGCATTGAGCTCTCGGCCTTTATTCTCACAGATGGTAGAGAGTACGTGCTGCTGCCCGAAGCGAAAGATTACAAGCGCATTGGCGAGGGTGATGCCGGGCTGAACACCGGCGGCATGGGCGCTATCTCTCCCGTTCCGTTCGCCGATGAAGCTTTCATGAACAAGGTGCGCACCCGCATCATTGAGCCTACCTTACAAGGCTTGCAACAGGAAGGCATTCCGTACACTGGTTTCCTGTTCATCGGGCTCATGAACACCAACGGCGAACCCTACGTCATTGAATACAATGTGCGCCTGGGCGACCCAGAGACCGAAGCCATTCTGCCCCGCATCAACTCAGATTTGTTTGAACTCTTCAAGGCGCTGCATGACCATGAGTTGGGCCAGTTCCAACTGGAAGTAGATCCCCGCTCGGCTACTACTATTTTCCTGGTGTCTGGTGGTTATCCAGAGGAGTATGAGAAAGGCAAGCAGATTCAGGGTTTGGAGAATGCTTTGCCAGAAAACACGCTCTGCTTCCACGCCGGTACCAAACAAACCGAGAACGGACAGATAGTAACCGATGGCGGCAGGGTCATTGCCGTGACCGGCCTGGGACAAGACATGGAAGAAGCACTGGAGAGAGCAAACGCCGCCGCTGCCCAAATTACCTGGGAAGGCCGCAACTTCCGCCGTGACATTGGTTTTGACCTGAAGCAGTATCTGGCCGAACGCCTTTAAGATCAGCTAGTAGGTTACCTCAATTCATTTTGTCATCCTGAAAGGATCTTGTGGGCGAACTAGATAAGCGGTTAATAAACGCCCCTACCAATTCACTACTAAGATCCTTTCGGGAGGACAAAGAGAGTAGATAAAGTAAGTTTCAGCCCTATTGGTTAGTACTGTTTGAAAGGAAACGCTTTTATTTTAGAGCCGATTTCCTGAAAATGAGCTTAAAATGACAAAGGCCAGCACTGCCGCTAGCCTTTGTCATTTTTGAGGAGGCGCTAGAAGGTGAACTTTGCGGCAGATTTCCGTAAAACCTAACTCATCAAGCGTCAAAGACCATGTCCCTTCAACCTGACTATACCACTGCCGAGGAAGCCGTTAAACTGATTAAATCTGGAGACCGCGTATTTGTGCACGGAGCCGCCATGACGCCGCTGCGGCTGGTAAACGCGGTTTCGGCCCGTGGACCGGAATTGCAGGAGGTGGAGTTCATTCACATGCACACCGAAGGTCCGGCTCCTTACACCAATCCTGAGCACGCCGGAAGTTTCAAAACCAACGCCTGCTTTGTGGGCGGTAACATCAGACAAGCCCTCAATGAAGGCACCGCCGATTACATTCCCATTTTCCTGAGCGAGATTTCACTTCTCTTCCGCCGGAATATTCTGCCGCTGGATGTGGCTTTGGTGCAGGTGTCACCGCCAGATGCGCACGGATTCTGCAGTTTGGGTTCCTCGGTAGATGTGGCTTTGTCTGCGGTAGAGACCGCTAAGATTTTGATTGCCGAGGTGAATCCGCGGGTGCCGCGCTCGCACGGCGATGGGGTGGTGCACATCAGTAAGTTCCACGCCAAAGTACAGGTAGATGAGCCGCTGCCCGAACATACGAACAAACCGGCTGGGGAGGTGGAAACCCAGATTGGGCAATTGGTCGCCTCGTTGGTGGATGATGGGGCTACGCTGCAGATGGGCATTGGTGGTATCCCAGACGCGGTGCTGGCGCAGTTAGGTAACCACAAAGACCTGGGCATCCATACCGAGATGTTCTCAGATGGCATCATTCCGCTGGTGGAGAAAGGCATCATTACCGGGGCCAAAAAGAAAGTTTTGAAGCACAAGATTGTGTCCTGCTTTGTGAATGGTTCGCAGAAAGTTTTCGATTTTCTGCATGACAATCCGGCGGTGGTGATGAAAGAGACGGTCTTCACCAATGACACGTCCATTATCCGGCAAAACCCCAAGGTGACCGCCATTAACAGCGCCATTGAAGTTGACCTTACTGGTCAGGTCTGCGCCGATAGCATTGGCATGTACCAGTTCTCAGGAGTAGGTGGTCAGATGGACTTTATGCGCGGGGCGGCCTTGTCAGAAGGCGGCAAACCCATCATCGCGCTCCCGTCTATCACCAACAAAGGCGAATCTAAGATTGTGAACGTGCTTAAGGCGGGTGCCAGCGTGACCACCACCCGTGCCCACGTGCAGTACATTGTCACGGAATTTGGGATAGCTGATTTATACGGCAAGAACCTCCGGCAGCGCGCCAAAGAACTCATCCGCATTGCGCACCCCACGCACCAGGAGGAACTGGAGCGTTTGGCCTTTGAGCGGTTTAAGGTATTGTAATTATTAATTGCTAGTTGTTGATTGTTTTCAATAACGGGGTGCGTGTTGTAATACAAGCCATCAAACCTGTGAGGTTTTCAAAACCTCACAGATTTTTCGTTTATAGCCCATTTCCCTCAAAACAACTCTATAACAGAAAAGCCTGACTTCATCAGTCAGGCTTTTCTGTTATAGCTTAAAAACTACTGCAGATTAGCAGTACTCTTCAAAGGCACCTTGCAGGTTGTCTACAATGCGGGTTAAATCATTGCCTTCAATGTGGTGACGCTCAATTACGTGCACCAACTCACCGTCTTTGAATAGCGCGATGGAAGGGGAAGACGGAGGATATGGTAACATGAACTCCCGTACTTTGGCTACGGCTTCGGTTTCCATACCGGCAAACACGGTTACCAGTTTAGAAGGCTTCTGCTCGCTGCTAGCCACCGCCATTTTAAGGGCAGGGCGGGCTTTAGCGGCGGCGCAACCACACACTGAGTTCACGGCCACTAAAACGGTGCCTTCTTTCTGGGTCAATACAGCCTCTACTTCTTCGGGCGTCATTAATTGCTCAAAGCCAACGGAGGTTAGGTCTTCCCGGATAGGGGCTACCATATATTCAGGATACATTGCCATGGTAATGGATGAATTTAAAGGTGAATTCTGTTTCAGGGGTAAAATTACGAAATCAACGGTAAAACACCGCAGCTACCTTTCTGGTTTCCATAAGCATACTAATTCTCTTCTCAGAAACTGTAAATGGGTTCATATAGGTGGTTTTCTTCCCCATTACCTATTTTGAGCTAAGTCCCTGGCCGTTCTCAGGTTCTTTTTCAATATCACTTCTTAGGCGTATAAGCGGGATTCTGAAGGAAATTTCTGTCTGTTAGCGTATGTAAAAAGGAAATGATATCCATCTTTTCTGTGGCGGAGAGGGGGAGGCCTAAGGAGCCATCTTGGCGCATGAAGATGGGGTCAAGGGTGGCGGAGGGAACCATGCCATGGGTATAGTGATCCAGAACCTGCTGAAGGTTCTGAAACCGGCCATCGTGCATGTAGGGAGCTGTAATCGCAATGTTTCGCAACGTGGGTACCTTGTATTTGCCTACATCCTCTGGCCGTTTGGTAATGCGGCTCCTGCCCCAAGCCAGTTGCTCGTGGTCTTCAGGAAAAACAGTGTCTAAACCGTTGTTGCGGTAAGTTTGGTCGGTGAAAAAGCCGGTGGCGTGGCAGGGAGCACAATGTCGCCGCACCAAGGTTAACCCTCTCAGTTCAGCTGTGGTCAGCGTGGCATTGGGTTCCTGGCGTACGTAGCGGTCATAGGAAGAATTGCCGCTGATGAGCGTGCGCTGGAACTGCGCCAAAGCCCGCATAATTAAGGGGGTGGTGATGGAGTCTGTCCCGAAAGCTGCTTTGAACTGGTTGGGGTAAGTGGGGTGCGTTTGCAGTTCCTGGGCTAATTTTCTCAGATCTTGCGCCATTTCATCTGCGTGCATGAGCGGCCCGACGGCCAGTGATTCCAGGTCTTTGGCCCCGCCGTCCCAGAACCAGCCCTGCATCCAGGCCAGATTCTGCAGGGCTGGTACGTGCCTCCGCAAAGGCTGTCCAGATACTCCCACCGAAGTTAAGGCTAAGCCATCTGAGAATGCCTTCTCGGGCTGGTGGCAGGTGGCACAACTGATTTGGTTGTTTCCAGAGAGAATCGGGTCAAAAAACAGCTTTTCCCCCAGCAATATGCCCTCCTGGGTGAATGGATTCCGTTCTGGGAACGGCACGGACGTACCCAAGTTAGTGGGTACAACCACATCGTAGCGAATGGATGTTGGAGTATCGGGTTCAACCTTCGGCGTGCAGCCCATTGCCAAACCGCCCAGCAGGCCTAACAAGCAGCTCGGGAATCCAACCCATACGCGGAATGTTAGAGTAGGAAACAAGCCTCGCCGCATAGATTTATTTCAATTGAAACATCTGCCGGATGTTGTCTGCCACTAATGCAGCATTGGCTCCACCCATGACGCTGGAAAACCCAGTGGCACTCAGGTCTATCACATTGGGGCCGCCGAATAATGTTTTGGTGTTGGTGAGCAGGTCTAACGTGCGGGGTTCCCCGTTGAGGCCCCAATTGGCAGGTAGCGCAAGGGTTACAGTGCGGTAGTTTGCATCATGGCCAATGTGGTACAGAAAGTTCTTAAATGTACCCTCTTTGGTGTTGAAGTACTGGCCTTCGGCTACCAGAAACTTATAGCCCGTGTCCCAGTCCCAAGCCATGTTCTGGTTGGGGTCCAGATCGCCAACCTGATCGGTGGAGTGGTTATGGCTAGGGTCTACGCCTACGCTGAAGGTAAGCGTGGTATATTTCCCCGGAGGAACATCCTGCAAGGTGAAGCTTTCATGGGTGCGTTCTGCGGTTCGCTCAATGAGATGGTAGCTGTTGGGCTCCTGGTACGTGGTGCCGTCTTGCCGGGCAAGCTGCACATTGCTGATGTAGTACCTGAAGGAGTTAAACTTTACCCGGTGCCCGTAGGCGTTGGTGTACTCCTGTTCCAGCGTGAAAGGCTGCGTGTTGAAGGTGTGCTGGAAAGTCAACGTTACCTGACTTGGCCCTGCAGAAGGGACATCATCATTATCTGAGCAACCCAGGGAGAAGAGGGCAAGCACCAATATAAAAGCGGCAGATAGGTTTTTACCAATAGTAGCGAGTGGATTCATACTTATAAAGTAGGGGATTCTGTCTGGTGTGAACAGGAGCAGTTCTCCGTTTTTAGGTATTTTAGAGAAAACAGGCTGGAAGCTTGTTACTTGTTATTCGTTTTTAGGATCATTTAGTAGGATCAGAAAAGCGAGGATCTTTGATAAATGTCTCATCCGTAAGGGTGTGCAGAAAGGCGATGATTTGCCGCTTTTCTTCGGTCGTTAGCCCCAGTGACGTACCCCCAAATTCATTTCGGGCTTCCTCAATGAGGGGGTCCAGGTTGGGGTCATTCATATTAACGTGCTCGTTGTAATGGTCCAGTACTTCTTCCAGGGTCTTGAACCGGCCGTCATGCATGTAAGGTGCCGTGAGCGCGATGTTGCGGAGCGAAGGAGCCCTGAACTTGCCCCTATCACTTTCCTTACCTGTGATCAGCCCCCTGCCCGCGTCTTTTGGTGCTGCATCCAAGCCATTGTTGTGGAACGTGTTAAAGGTTTGCAGGGTACCGCCATGGCAGTCGCCGCAATTGCCACCGCGCAAGCTGATGTTGGGATCTGGGTGGGTGAGAAAAAGACGCATGCCCAGTAATTCATCAACGGTAAGGTTCACTTTCCCTTCCTGGTACAGGTCATACTTGGAATTGGAGGAAATGAGTGTGCGGGTAAATTGGGCCAAGGCTTTGAGCAGGTTCTCTTTGGTGATGGGGCCTTTGCCAAAAGCCTTCTCGAACAGCATTGGGTATTTCCCAATGGCCTGCAACTTGGCTACGGCTACATCCAAGTTCTGGTGTAATTCAATGGGGCTCTCCAGAGGAATCTTCGCCTGTTCTTCCAGTGATTTAGGTCCTCCGTCCCAATTGAATTGGGAGACCCACAGCAGATTGGCCAATGACATGGCACTGCGCGTCCCGGCAATTCCGTCAACTCCTTTGCTCAGCGCTTGTCCGTCTGTGAAGGCGAACTGTTGCTGGTGGCAACTGCCGCAAGACATGGTGTTGTTAGCAGAAAGGGCTTTCTCATAGAAAAGCACTCGGCCCAAAGCTACGCCCTCTTGGGTAAGCAGATTATCGGCTGGAATAGCCTGAATGCCCCCGAAGCGCTGGGGCAGCTCCAGTTGGTAGGGGGTAGGAAGAGGAAGAGGGACGGGTATCTCTTCTTCAGACGAGGCTTCCTTGCAACTTCCCAAAAAATGGGCCATCGTGATGCATCCCCAAAGAAAAAGCTTATGGTAAATACGCATAGGATCGTATTCTATTTTAAAGATAACGGTAAAATGCTCGATTTGCGTATTCAATAGGATTAGAGCTACTTTCAGAAAGGGAGGCCTAAACCAGCACTTAAGAACGGGAATTTAATTGAAAGGGCCTGCTGGCTTACGCTAGACTAAAGGAAAACTGCGCGTAAATCTTTTAGGAAGGGTGTCATATGAACTCTGTAAATGCTACCTTTGCAGGGCAGAACAACACAGGACCGTGCTCCTTTAGTGCTGGCTTAGCCTAAGCCATTGGAGAGAGGACGTAGAAACCTGATTATTTTTAACTGAGTTTCTTGGAATTTAGCAGGCAACCTTGTAGTTTTGCAAACTCATTTAGAATCAGAGTCAAAAGCATTTATCTATATTCACAACCATGGCTAACCATAAGTCAGCATTAAAGAGAATCAGATCTAACAACGCGAAACGCTTGCTGAATCGCTATCAGGCGAAAACCACCCGTACCTTTGTAAAGCGTTTAAGAAACACAACCGACAAAGCCGAGGCGCAGGAGCTGTTCAAGACGGTATCTGGTATGCTGGACAAGTTGGCCAAGAAGAACGTGATTCACAAAAACAAAGCAGCCAACAACAAGTCAAAATTGGCTAAGTTTGTTAATACATTAGCTGCTGCTTAATCTCCTTAGGTAGTATTTACCTTCTTGGGTAATCATTTAAAGCCTTGCTTGAAGCAAGGCTTTTTGTGTTGTAGGTGTTTTTTAAGGCTTTTTTCTGAGAAGTAGGCTTGAAATGCTCAGTGATTGACTGGTGCATGCAGTTGGCTGTTTGCTTGGCTTGTCTGATGTATTTGTGAATGGGGTTTGCCTGTTGCTGGCGAGGCGGGTGGTTGATGCGAGGCCCTTATGCTTTGTTGTTGCATGGTTTCTCTTCGTGCGCTCACGGCCGCGAGGCCCCGTCTTCCCCTCCCGCACTGCCCTTTCGGCCTGAGCTGTACTTTGCGCTTAGTTTTGCCTTTCCAGGGCCAAAAGCGAGGCGCGCTCGGGAAAGACTGGAATTGGGGAAAGTAGCAATGTACTTCTGCCTTCCAAACCAGGGACTCCCCCTTCGAAGGGGGCGAAGGGGATGTTTACACCTGCCGGTCACACGCATTCCCATTGGTAAACATGGTTCAAGTCTGTGACTTGGACCGACAATGTCTGGAAGTTTGCAACTTCCGTGAGGCGTGAGCCTCAAGAAAAGTGGTTCCCTGGTAAGACAGCAGGAAGTACAGAATGAAACAGTCCTACTCCCCAAAAGGTAAGCTTCGTCAATAAAGGCGTAAGCGTAACTTGTCCACAGGCACAGAAAGCAAACAGGCCAGTCTTCCTTGGTGGAAGACTGGCCTGTTACATTTTGGAAATGGGGCCGAAGAGCAGTAGGGCTTAATGCACCACGCTTAGTTTGATCATGTTGGCACGTTTCTTCTCCATGACGGGCATAGAGCCGATGTTGATGAAGATGTCGCCGGTTGCTAAGTGGCCTTCTTTTACCAGGATTTCTTTTAGATCAGCGATGGTCTCATCTGTAGACACGAAGCGGTCATAATAGTAGCCTCTGATGCCCCATACCAGGTTAAGGGTGTTCAAGAGCACGCGGTTGTCCGTGAACACGAAGATGTTGGCTTTAGGGCGGTGCTTGGCTAGCTGAATAGCCGTGTAACCCGACTTGGTGAGGCAGATTAGCGCTTTGGCATCGGTGTCACGGGCCAGGTTCACGGCACTTGCTACAACGGTGTCATTGTAGAAGGTAGGTGACTGCCGGTTGAAGACAAAGTTGCGGTGGTAAACCGCGGCTTGTGCCTCAACTGACTGGATGGTGCGCACCATGCTACGGATGGTCTCAATAGGATAGGCTCCCGCGGCAGTTTCGGCGCTTAGCATCAACGTGTCGGCACCGTCTACTACCGCGTTGGCTACGTCATTGGTTTCAGCACGGGTAGGGCGCGGGTTGGTGATCATGCTTTCCATCATTTGGGTAGCCACAATCACAGGTTTGCCTAGCGCATTGCATTTCTCCACAATCATCTTCTGGAGCATAGGAACGCCTTCCATGCCTACTTCCACCCCTAGGTCACCGCGGGCAACCATGATGGCGTCTGTGGCTTCAATGATGCTGTCAATATTACGGATAGCCTCCGGTTTTTCAATCTTGGCTACTACCTTGGTGTCTTTTCCACGCTCCGCAATTATTTGTTTGATTTCATGGATGTCTTCCACCTTCCTAACAAAGGAAAGCGCTACCCATTCTACATTGTTGTCTAAACCGAAATGCAGGTCCTGAATGTCTTTCTCGGTTAAAGAAGGAGCGGTGACCACGGTGTCTGGCAGGTTCATGCCCTTGCGGGGCTTCACCACGCCGCCATACACTACTTCGGTCAGCACTTCGTTTACCCCATCGGTACTAATGACGCGTACTTCCAGTTTACCATCGTCAATTAAAATGGCATCGCCGGGTTTCACGTCCTGGGCCAAACGGGTGTAGCTGTGCGACAGTCGCT
Organism: Rufibacter sp. JT3400010; assembly: GCF_054956755.1. Lineage (NCBI taxonomy): Bacteria > Pseudomonadati > Bacteroidota > Cytophagia > Cytophagales > Hymenobacteraceae > Rufibacter > Rufibacter sp. JT3400010. The sequence goes on from NZ_JBUDXA010000004.1 coordinate 70,908, forward strand.
GGGGTGTACCCATAGATTTATCACAGACAAACGTCAGTTGCTGGCCTTCCACAATCTCAATGGCGCCGTCCTGTACATCATTGATCCTGATTTTGGGGCCCTGCAAATCTTGTAAGAGGCATATATTAAAACCTTCTGCGGCATTGATGGACCGTACGGCCTCAATCACCTTCAAATGTTCTGGGTGGGTGCCGTGTGAGAAGTTTAAGCGAAAAACATCTACTCCTTCCTGAATAAGCGCGCGCAGGCGCTCAGGGGTGTTGCTGGCGGGGCCAACGGTGGCAATAATCTTGGTGTTGTTGAAATGGATAGCCATGCGCTAAAAAAGCAGGTTTTCTTTATAACGTAAACAATGTGGGTCAAAGGAACGCACGTACTGCACTAGGGGTACGGCGTTTAGGGTCTGAAGGATTTCCTGTTGCAATTGGCTCAGGACACCAGACACCTGGATAACATAATCATACTCTTTAATATCCGGTACCAGAAAAGGGGTGGCAAGGGTGCTGGTGCCTACGGAACGGTTCCGGAACAACCGGAGCGAGCCATGCTCGGCGCGGTGCAGGTAGTTAGAGATAATCAACCGGCCCTTGTTCAGGAAGTCAATACACAGGTCAGTCTGTTTTACCAGCCTTATGCCGAAGTACTTGTTAAGTGCCCAGGCAAGGGTGTATTCTTTGCTGGAAGATACCACGCCGTAAAGCTCGAAATCAAAATCGTGTTCTATGTCTAGACGGAAAGATTTCATGTGTTGCGGTACGCTGGGTAAGTGTAAAGTTGGGTTGGCAATTTAAAGAAGGGATTTGGAAACACAACTTAACTTTTTAGAAAAGTACCAGAATAAAACAAATGCATGCATTTTGTTTGACATTGTGTTGCCAAATCTATTTCTTTGCACTGTGTTTTAAAAAACTTCTAAAAAAATGTCAGAAATCGCAGAAAAAGTAAGAGCTATCATTATTGACAAATTAGGCGTTGAAGAATCTGAGGTAACGCCTGAGGCTAGCTTTACAAACGACCTGGGTGCCGACTCTCTTGATACCGTAGAATTGATCATGGAATTTGAGAAAGAATTCAATGTGTCTATTCCAGATGATCAAGCTGAGAATATTGCAACGGTAGGCCAAGCGATCAGCTACCTGGAAGAGCACGCAAAGTAATCTCCTCCTCCCTTTTTTCTTCTATCGATCCAATTTTACCTAATTAATATAGGTTCTTTTCCTCTACTAGCAGTGTATGGAGCTTAAGAGAGTTGTAGTAACAGGCCTTGGTGCGCTTACCCCACTGGGGAAGACAGTTTCTGAATATTGGGATGGCCTTGTGAACGGAGTAAGTGGGGCCGCGCCCATCACTCGCTTTGATGCCTCAAAATTTAAGACCCAGTTTGCCTGCGAAGTAAAAGGGTATGATCCTGAGCAGTATTTTGAGCGAAAAGAGGCCCGCAAGATGGACCTCTTTTCGCAATTTGCTGTCATTGTCGCCGATCAGGCCGTCATTGATGCCAATTTGCAGGATGAGTCACTAGACAAAGACCGCATTGGGGTGATCTGGGGCTCTGGCATCGGCGGCTTGCGTACGTTCCAGGAAGAATGCGTGAACTTCGCCAACGGCGACGGTACCCCACGCTTCAATCCTTTCTTCATTCCTAAGATGATCGCCGACATCAGCGCCGGTCATATTTCCATCAAATACGGCTTCAGAGGTCCTAACTTTGTGACTGTATCTGCTTGTGCTTCTGCCACCAACGCTTTGATTGACTCTTTCAACTATATCCGGTTGGGTATGGCGGATATTGTGTTGAGCGGTGGTTCTGAAGCAGCCGTAACCGAAGCCGGAGTAGGAGGGTTCAACGCCCTGAAAGCCCTTTCAGAGCGCAATGATTCCCCTGAAACTGCTTCACGTCCGTTTGACAAAGACCGCGATGGTTTTGTGTTGGGCGAAGGAGCCGCGGCCATTGTGCTGGAAGAGTACGAGCATGCCAAAGCCCGCGGTGCTAAAATCTACGCCGAGATCATTGGCGGCGGTATGTCAGCCGATGCTTACCACATCACGGCGCCGCATCCAGACGGTTTAGGTGCCCGCAACGTAATGCAGAACGCTTTGCGCGATGCTGGTATCAAACCAGAGCAGGTAGACTACATCAACGTGCACGGTACTTCCACGCCGCTGGGCGATGTGGGAGAAGCCAAGGCTATTGAGCACGTGTTCGGGGAGCATGCCTACAAGCTCAACATCAGTTCCACCAAATCAATGACCGGCCACTTGCTAGGTGCTGCCGGGGCTATAGAGGCTGTAGCTTCTATTTTGGCTATCCAAACGGGTATTGTTCCGCCTACCATCAACCACTTCACAGATGATGAGCAGTTCAATACCAAGCTGAACTTTACGTTCAACAAAGCTCAGAAGCGCGAAGTAAACATTGCTTTGAGCAATACCTTCGGATTTGGCGGACACAACACCTCTGTTATTTTCAAGAAATTCGCTGAGTAGCAGTGAGCCCGATCAAGCCGGTCTTTCGCGCAATCCATAAATTCTTTTACAAGGACAAGGCTTTTGTGAACGCCATTACCCACATTACGGGCATGGCACCAGATAACCTGCACTTGTATCAGTTGGCGTTCACGCACACTTCCTTTGTGCGCCAGAACCTGAATGGAAGCCAGGAAACCAATGAGCGGCTGGAGTTTCTGGGCGATGCCATCTTAGGCGCGGTCATAGCGGAGTACCTTTTCAAAAAATATCCTTACAAAGACGAAGGTTTCCTAACCGAGATCCGGTCTCGCATGGTGAACCGCGAGTCTTTGAACAACCTTGCCGTAAAAGTGGGGCTGCACTCGCTTATCAAAGTAGACAATATCTCTGGAGTAACGCGCCACAAGTTTATCAACGGCAACGCCTTGGAGGCCTTGGTTGGCGCCGTGTACCTGGACAAAGGCTACGAAGACACCAAAAGCTTCATCCTGAAGAAACTGGTGAAGCCGCACTTTGACCTGCACCAACTCACCACCACCACCAGCAATTTCAAAAGCAAACTCATTGAGTGGGCGCAGGGCCAGAACCGTAGCATCAGGTTTGAAATTGTAGGCCAGAAACAGAGCGGCAGCACCACTGAGTTTACCGCCGCCGTGGTGGTAGACAATGACATCATTGCCAGCGGCAGCGGTCTCTCCAAGAAAAAAGCTGAGCAAGCTGCCGCCGAGAAAAGCATGGAAGTGCTTAAAGCGACTGGTGCCATCTTGCCTTAATCACAGGCTTTCCTTTTCCCCGTCTTCTCAGTTTTAAGCGGCTTTTTCTGAAATCAGCCCTAAACGGTAGCTGATTACGTTTTCTGCTTTCGTAGGACAGGTCGCGACCTGTCCGTACATTTTCTGGGAAATAGCGTGTGGAATGGAAAAGGGCAACCACAAGGGATTGTCCCTACATCTGCAACGCCCATTTCAGGTGATAGTCGGGTAGCTCTTTTTCTGCGTTTTCTCCCCGTGTCTTGGTTCTATTGGTAAGGTTCTTAGTTTTGCATGGCTTCGCTGACCTACGTGTTACGTCTGCCAACCCGTGTTTTTAACTTGTAAGCCAATTCTTGCGTTAAAAAGCCTAAACTGTACCTACCTATGAAACTTGCCGGCGCCGCCCTCAACCAAACTCCCCTGGACTGGGAAAACAACCTCAAAAACATCAGAACCGCCATTGAACAGGCCAAAGCTGAGGAAGTAGACATTCTCTGCCTGCCAGAGATGAGTATTCCCGGGTACGGCTGCGAAGACCTGTTCCTGAGCGAATGGGTGTCTGTAGAATGCTTTGAGCGGCTGCTGGAGATAAAGGAGTGGTGCGAAGGCGTGATTGTGTGTGTAGGAGTGCCCATCAGGTTGAACAACACGACCTATAATTGCGCCTGCGTCATCAGAGACAAAGAGATTCTGGGCTTTACGGCCAAGCAGTTTCTGGCCAATGACGGCGTACACTATGAGCCGCGCTGGTTCAGTTCCTGGGTACCAAATACCATAGAGACGTTTGAAGCCTATGGCCAGACGTACCAGATTGGGGATATTATCTATGAGCACAAGGGCGTAAAATTCGCGTTTGAGATTTGCGAAGATGCGTGGCGCAACGCCAACCGTCCGGCGTATCGGCATAAAGAGAAGGGGGTGCAACTCATCATCAATCCTAGTGCCAGCCATTTCGCCATGAGCAAGACCGATGTGCGTTACCATCTGGTGGTAGATGCTTCGCGGGAGTTTGAATGCGCCTATCTGTACGTGAACCTGCTGGGGAATGAGGCTGGGAAAATGATATATGACGGGGAAATCATCATTGCCCAGAACGGGAACGTGCTGCTGCGCAATCAGCTGCTTTCCTTCAAAAGCGTGGATTTTGAGTGCGCCGAAGTTTCTTTTGAAGCGCCGCTGCCCCCGGCTCAGATGGATTTGCTGCCGGTAGACGAAAACATGGAATTTATCTCCGCCATTTCGCTGGCCTTGTTTGATTACCTGCGCAAAAGCCGTAGCCGTGGATTTGTACTGTCTTTGAGCGGTGGCGCCGATTCTTCTCTGTGCGCCGTGGCGGTGGCCGAAATGGTACGCCGGGCTGTCGCCGAAATTGGGTTGGAAGAGTTCGCCCACAAAACCAACTGCCTTACGCCCTATGAGATTTCTGATTATAGCCAGCTTTCCGGAGATGAGCTCAGAAACATCTTAGTGGGTAGATTACTGGTGACTGCTTACCAAGGCACCAAGAACTCCTCAGATGACACCTACCGCTCCGCCGAGGAACTCGCCAAATCCATAGGCGCCGTTTTCTACAACTGGACCATTGACGAAGAGGTGAAAAGCTACCAAGGCAAAATTGAACATGCCATTGACCGCCGCCTTACCTGGGAGCATGATGATATTACCTTGCAGAACATTCAGGCCCGCGTACGTGCCCCCGGCATCTGGATGCTAGCCAACCTCAAAAACTCGCTTCTGCTGGCTACCTCTAACCGCTCAGAAGCCAGCGTGGGTTACGCTACTATGGACGGTGACACGGCCGGTAGTATTTCGCCCATTGCGGGCGTAGACAAAGCTTTTATCCGGCAGTGGCTGGTGTGGGCCCAATTGGAGTTAGGGTACGAAGGCTTGCAGTACGTGAACAACCTGCAGCCTTCGGCCGAGCTGCGGCCCCTGGAAAATACCCAGACCGATGAGGAAGACCTCATGCCATACCCGCTCCTGAACCAGATTGAACGCCTTGCTTTCTATGACCGCCTTTCGCCGCAGCAGGTATTTGGTAAGTTGAAAGGCACCTATCCAGATGAGCAGCTACGGCAGTTCGTGCAGCGCTTTTACTCGCTCTGGAGTAGAAACCAATGGAAGCGTGAACGCTACGCCCCCGCTTTCCACCTGGACGACTACAACGTAGATCCACGTAGCTGGCTTCGGTTCCCCATCTTAAGCGGAGGTTTCCGGCAGGAGTTGGATGAACTTAGGTGATGTGGTTTTGATGTGGAAATTTGGAGATGTGAAGATGTGGGATTCTTGAATTTTAGGCCCATGTAGAGACGCAACATCTTGCGTCTTTGCTTTTGGTCTGTTTTAGGAAAATAGGCCGAAAACGTTTAGTACTTACGTCGCTGCAGCCCTGCAAAAAGTAACCATGGAAGAACTGGAGTGTCCACCTTATTTCAATGCCCTAGAGCAGCAGGTCTGGCAGTTTGCCGTAGCTGCGCATGGCGAACAGCGGCGAAAATACAACAACGAACCCTACGTGCGGCACGTGGAACGGGTAGCGCAAACGGTGATGGCGTACGGCGGTACCACGGGCATGGTCATGGCCGCGCTGCTGCATGATGTACTGGAAGACACGCCGGTACCTGAATCAGAAATGCAGGCCTTTTTGGAAGAGGTGTGTGCCGGTTCCATTGTGAAACCCGCCGAAGTGTTGCAGATGGTGCTGGAACTCACCGACCAATTCACCAAAGATCAAGCGCCCGGACACAACCGCAAACGCCGCAAACAAATGGAAGTGGAACGCCAGGGAAATATTTCGGGCCGTGCCCAGACCATTAAGTTAGCTGATATCATAGACAACACGCGTGACATCATTGCGCAGGACATCGGCTTCGCGAAGGTGTACATACCAGAAATTGTGGCCTTGCTGGAAGTATTGAAGAAAGCCGAGCCGTTCAAGTTGTACCTGCTGGCTTGTTATGAGGTGCAGAAAGCCTTGTTTACGCTGGAGGATGTACGCAGAGGCAAGCCGCAGGAAGATCACTTAATTGACACTTAAACAAGAACCCTGCTTTTAGGCTGATTTTCTAGATTCAACCTAAAAGCAGGGTTCAAAGTATATTGAGTACTTATTCTGAAGTTACAATCAAACGTACTTCGGCTAGTCAGACATTAATTGCTGTCACCGGCTTTGGCGTCATCGTTCCGGATGGAGCGTTTGCTGCGGGGCTGTTGTTTCATGTCCATTTTACCGAAACGGTAGGAGAAACTCACCCGCACGCTGCGGTTGTAATTCTGATTAATCGTATTCTGCACAAAATAGTCATTGGATAGCTCAGATTTGAATTGGATAGCCTTGCTGAACGGGTTGTCAACGCCAATGCTCAGGGTACCTTTCTTCTCCCACAGCTCTTTGCGTACACTTATGCTGGAGTAATAATAGCCCGAGAATTTACCTTGAATGCTGGGTCGCGGTGAGCTGAACGACCCGAAGAACTGCGCCGCCAATCCCTTACCAAAATCATAGCCCGAGTTTGCGTTTATGCTGTACTGCATGGCAGCATTGCTCTGAGGCCGGTCGTCAATGACACTCTCCAGTTTGATATAGTTCAGGTTAACACTTCCGCCAATGTTCCATTTAGGCATAGGTTTGGTGTTCCCCGAAAAGCTCATGCCGTACGTGGCGTTCTTGCCTATGTTCTGGTAAGTGGTGTAAGAGACATCGGGTTGCTGCCAGGTTCCATCCAATACGGGTAAAGCACCGTCTTCGCCTATAATTCGCCGGATAGATTCAATGGCGTTGTTGGTCTGGCGCAGGTACAAAGACACATTAATGGAGCTGGTCTTGAAGTAATTGCTGTAGCCTACCTCATACGCGTGTGACAGTTCCGGCTCCAACTCGGGGTTACCGAACGATACGTTTTTGGCATCAATGATATTCACGTACGGGTTCAGGTACCAGATCTGGGGTCTTTGAATCCGTTGCGTGTACCCTACCCTGAACGTCTGGCTCTTGAAGGTTCTGGAGACTAAGATGTTGGGAATGAAATTGTAATAATTGTCTTTGAACGGATCTTGGTAAGGCTGAATGTACCGGCCGTCAATGTTGGTGTATTCAAAACGGGCACCAGATTTTACGTTATAGTTTTTGAGCATTTTAAAGCCATAAGACCCATAAGCCGAATACACATCCTGGTCATAGGAGAATTCGTTGGGCCGCAGTTCCTCGGCAGCGGTGGAGAGCCTTAGTCTACGGTACATGGCATCGCTTTCCGCGTGGCGCAGTATACCTTTGGTTCCTACTTCCAGTTGGGTTTTGTTCTGGAACGGGTGCACATAGTCTACCTGAAACGTCATTTCGCGGTTTCCGCCTTCATTGGTGTTGCGCAGGAGCGTGTCTAGCCTGTAGTCCTGGTTCAGGTAGATGTCTTGGTCAGAAGAACTGCTCATGTTTCCTTTGTTCCATTGCGCTAAGACAGAAAGTTCTTGTTGCGGCTTGAAAATGTGGGTATAGCCCAGGTTCAGGTCTACCGAAGCATTCTTACTCAAGCCTCTGGCATCATTCTCTATGAACTGCTGGGTAGACAATGTTCGGGTCAGAGATTCCTGAAAGCCGCTGTTCCGGTTTCTTCCTCTGTAAATGTTTACGCCTGCGGTTATGGTGTTGGAAGTATCCAGGTCGGCATCAAACCCTAACTGTCCGTAGATACCGCCGCCTCTCCGTTTGGATTCTCCCATTTGTTCCAGCGTGGTATTAAAGCCTTCGGCGTCGGCATTGCTACGCGTGGCTCGGTATAATTCACTTTCGTTTTTGTTGTTGTATTGCTGGTGAGTGCCTAAACTAGCGTTGAACCCAACCTTGCCGCGCCTTACGTTCACATTTGCGTTTCCATTAGAACTGCGGGTCCCTACTGAGGTGCTCACGCTGCCGTTCACGCCGTATAAGGTATTCTTTTTAGTGACGATGTTGATGATCCCGGCGGTGCCTTCGGCGTCATACTTGGCCGAGGGACTGGTAATTACTTCCACGGTCTTAATCATGTCAGACGGAATCTGGCGCAGGGCATCGGCCACGCTGTTGGCCATAATGCTGGACGGCTTGTTGTTGATGAGCACCCGCACGTTAGACGAGCCCCGCAACTGCACGTTCCCGTCCAGGTCTACGGTTAATGAAGGCACTTTCTTGAGCACGTCTGAGGCGTTGCCGCCTATGTTGGTGATGTCCTGGTCGGCGTTGTACACCATACGGTCTACTTTGTCTTCCACCAGCGGTTTTTCGCCCACCACGGTTACTTCTTTCAGCTTATTCTGCACCGGTTTCAAGACAATTCTGCCTAACACCACCTCAGCATCTTGCTCAGAGACGTTGACACCCGCCCGGCTGAACGTTTCATAGCCAATAAAGCTCACCGAAATAGAATAGCTTCCGAAGGCCACTCGGGACAGCGTGAATCTACCGCGTTCATCGGTGACGGTACCATCAATAGGCTTTCCGGTGGCGGTATTTATGAGCGAAACCGTGGCAAACTCTACAGGCTTATTAGTAGAGGAGTCAGTGACTACGCCGCTAATTTTGCCGGAAGCCCGCTGAACGCCTCCGCCTGCTGCAGCGGTAGTGGAGGGAGTAGGGGTAAGGGAAGGAGCCTGGGCATGTAAAGAGGATACAGCCGCCCAACAAAAGAAGGCAATCAGTAAAGAATGACGCATGAATGGGGTTTGTAGAGGATTTTGAATGGGTTAGAAACAGTATAAATGAAGAATTGAATTTTATAGGTAGGAGAACCGCTGCAGTTCTGGTTTGTAATGAGTTAAGCTACAGCACAGAAAGACTCTTTGACATAAATAATAGCCAATGGTTTACTCTGTTGGAGAATATATTTTTCTGGCAAAATTCAGAAATGCCTATCCAAAGACAGTTTACTTTTGTAATGGTTGCTTCTTTCTCTAAAGCAGGTCTGATTTGAAGCTGTTTTTCTGAAAACAGGTCTAGATGAGTGCACCATGAAAGGAGTGAAAGAGTGTTGGTTAAGTTATTCTTTCCGCTGCACCTCCACGTTCATGCCCATGCCAACAGGAGACATTTTGTCCCATTTTGCCTGGCTTGCGTCTTTGTAGAAGGTGGTATGAAAACCGGGCATGGAAGCAGCAATGGTTAAGCTGTTGTTCTGTGTTCTGGGCTCACAATCCACCCATTCCAAGGCAATGGCAAAGTCTTGCGCCACGTATATGCCATAGGGTTCTAAATCAACATGAAACCAGCCTTTCTCTTTGTTCTTGATAGTGAAAAGCACATCTGTGGGAGTTATGTTCTGGGCTGGCTTACCCTCGTTAAGTGTATAAATTTTTACCCTAAATTTTACCAGATCATATCTGTTTGAAGTAAGGCAGAAGTTGAACTTGTTCAGGAAAGAAAGCTTGCCACCATTATTGATTAGAATTCCCAATTCGCGGCCAAGGTTCTCTTCAATTGGTCGTTGAAACACCCCGAAATTATGGTGAAAGAGGGTAATAGGCCCGGCATTACCGCCCAGTTCTTTTGTCTTCCATTTACTGGTGCCCACTTTCACTTCAGCTAGTTGCACTGGTGCCGGGTTGAGCGTTATGGTGAATTCGTTTTGGGCGGTTTGGCTAGCCAGCAGTTCTTCGATTTTCAGTTCTTTCGCCTCATATCCAATGGCTGAGATTCTGATAACCTTAGCCCGTTGATTGGCTGGAATGGTAAAGGCGAAAATGCCTTCTTTATCTGAGATAGTGCCTGTAGATTCGTCCAATACTCCTATACTGACGTACGCAATGGGTTTGTTGGTGTCACGGTCCAGTACTTTTCCGGCAAGGGAAGCCGCTTGGCGGTAGCTTTGGTAATGATCAAGACTTCTTGACCTGACGGGAGAAATGGAGGTGATCAGTGCGCAGGCTAAAAACGAGGCGAAAACAAATTGCTTCATGAACGGGAGAACTTTCTTTCAGCAAGAGAGTACCCCTTTGCCGGTAAGTAGTATGTAAGCTTTAAAGAACCGAAAGTACTGTACCTGAGCTACTCACCATCCAATCTCCACCGCCTGCAGCAGCCTACTTTCTAAACGGACTCGATATAGAAGTATTATATATAGATTTAAAATAATGTTTAGAAATGTTCCTTGCGTGCTATAAAAGCTGTTTTGGACCTGTTTTCTGTAAATTACCTCTAAAGTGGTCTAAACAAAAAGAGCGATGACCGGTGGGCCATCGCTCTTTCTCATTCACTTAAAAAGAACTTATTGCTGTACGCCTCCGCTGGCTTCGCCTTGTTTGGCGTCATCGTTGCGGATGGATTTTTTGCGGCGCGGCGGGCCTTGCTGCTGCATCTTCCCGAAGCGGTATTCAAAGGTTAACCGGAACCCACGGTTATACTGCGTGGCAATGCTGTTCACGCTGAAAGGAAGCCCGGAGGTCTGGCTGATGCCTTCCTGCTTGTTTCTGAACTCAAGAGCTCTTCTGAACGGGTTGTCCATGCCCACACTCAGCGAGCCTTTCTTCTCGAACAACTGCTTTCTGATGGCTAGGTTGTGGTAAGAGAAAGAAGACATAGTGCCTTGTAGCGCAATTCTGGAGGAGTTGAATCCGCCGGAGAACTGGGCACTTACGCCTTTGCCTAACTCATAACCAGAACTTAGGTTAATGTTGTACATCATGCCCGAGTTGCGGGCGAAAGGAGCATTCAACTGCACGTAGTACAAGTTCACGTTTCCGTTGATGTTCCAGGCGGGTACCGGTTTGGTAGATCCAGAAAAGCTCATGCCGTAAGTTTTATTTTTGGCGATGTTCTGGAAAGTGGTGAAAGTGGTGTCATTGATCACGTCAGACACGCTTTCAATCGCGTTGTCAGTCACGCGCATGTACGCCGATACGTTTAGGGAGGTGGTTTTGAAAAACGTGCTGTAATTCAGTTCGTAAGAATCGGTGAGTTCAGCGTCCAGTTCCGGGTTACCGAATAAGACCTGGTTAGGGCCTTGCTGCTGGCGGTACGGGTTCAGGAAGAACAACTGCGGACGCTGAATACGCTGGGTAAAGGAGGCGCGCAGCTTTTGGGTTGGTTTCAGGTCATAGGCTACCGTTACATTAGGAATGAAGTTGCCGTAATCAGTGGAGAAGTTATCCTGGGCGGGGTCCACAAAGTCGGCGGCTACTTTGGTGTGCTCGTAGCGGCCCCCAAATTTCACCTGGGTTTTCTTGTTCAGGCTGAATCCGTAGGAAAGGTAAGAGGCCAATACATCCTGGTCATAGGAGAAATCGCCCAGCGAGCTGAAACCATTGTAAAAGGAAGTACTGGTCACATCTCTGAGAATATTTTTGGCCCCAATTTCCAATAACGTGTTCTTGGGTAGGGGGTGCGCATAATCTGCCTGGAAGGTAAGTTCTTTGTTAAGGCCTTCGTTGCTGTTATTGGTGAGGGACAACACATTACCTTCCATGTTATATCTGTCCTGGAACATGGTGTTGTCCTGGTCTGTCTGGCTATAAAGGGCCAGTAACGCAAGTTCCTGCTGCGGTTTCTTGAACAGGTGGGTGTAGTCCAGGTTCAGGTCCATGCTCAGGCGCTGGTTGTTGTTTTTCATTTTCAGGTTATACTGCTTCTGCAACGTAGGTAGCGCAAACCCACCCTGCTCCGGCAGTTGATAAGCAATAAAATCAGTGGCGTTCTGGTTGGTGCGCATCTTGAACTGCCCGGTGTTTATCCGGATTCCGGCAGAAAGGCTGTTCTTTTCATTGATGTCATACTCCAGACCCAATTGCCCAAACCCGAACGCGCCGTTGGTGCGGTTGGTACCCAATTGCATAATGGAGCTTTCTACCAGTTGTTCCTGCTCCACTAATGGGGTAAGCGGATTGTCGCCTTCCAGTTCTGGCGTTCTGGGGTTATCTCTCAGTCTGCTCTGGTTCATGCGGGTCAGGTTCATCTTGCCTTTGCCGTAGAACATCTGCGTACCGGCGTTCAGGCTTATGCCTAGTTTTCCGCTTCTGATGCTGAGGTTGGTATTGCCATTGCTGGCCCGGGTGCCGCCAGTCACGCTCACAGATCCGGTTACGCCCTGCAACGCGTTCTTCTTGGTCACAATGTTGATGATCCCGGCCGTACCTTCGGCGTCATATTTAGACGAAGGGCTGGTGATTACTTCTACGTTTTTGATAACGTCGGCGGGAATCTGCTTCAGGGCATCGGCTACGCTACCGGCCATCATGGTAGACGGTTTGCCGTTGATGAGCACCCGCACGTTGCCACTACCGCGCATCTGGATATTGCCATCCTGGTCCAGCGAAATGGACGGTACTTTCTGCATGACATCGGCGGCGGTACCACCAACGTTGGTGATGTCTTTTTCGGCGTTGTAAACCAGGCGGTCTACTTTGTCTTCAATCAAAGGTTTCTCGCCTACCACGGTCACTTCTTGCAATTTGGTTTGGGCAGGGTTAAGCGTGATCCGGTTCAGGTTTGCGTTCTGGTCATTGGCCGAGAGGGTGACTTGTTTCAGTTCTTTGGTTTCATACCCAATAAAGCTGATGTTGAGGGTATAGGTACCGTTGGCAACTCTAGCCAGCGTGAAGCGGCCTTTCTCATCGGTAACGGTGCCGTCTACGGTTTTGCCGGTGCTATTGATCAGGGCAATGGTCGCGAATTCTACTGGTTTAGCGTTTTCGGCGTCTACAATGGTGCCGGTGATTCTTCCGGTTCCCTGGTTCATCTGAGTTACAGGAGCACCACCTGCGGGGGCTGTCTGTGGTTTGGAAGTGTTTACTGGGTTCTGCGCCCACAGGGGGGCAGACGTGGCGCAGCTTAACAAGGTTAAGAGCAGAAGTTTTTTCATAAAAAGGGTTAAAGGAATAAAAGCGTCTTGCAACGGAAAAGATGGTGGGAGTAGTACTTGAGAAGCCGAGCCGGCTTGTGGCTCCTCTAACCGCCTCCTTATCTTTTCAGTTGAAGCATTAGTATAGAGTGGGTAGGGAATATTACAGCACGAATTATAAAAAGAAGTTATTTAACAAATTCTTAACGCGGTACTGACAGCACCATCTGGGGGAAGACAAAGGTAGTAAAAGGATCAGGGTTTGCTCCCATTACTTTTCCTATGCACTGGACCTGTTGAGAAGCAGAAAGTAAGTTGGGGTGAAGGCGAATATGCCCCAGAAGGGTTAAAACTTGAGGTAGTAAGCAAAGTGCGTACCGGCTAATGGTATAATAGATAAGGGCAACCCTTTATGGTTGCCCTTATCTATTATACGTGATTTCCTTTTGTAAACCTGCAAGGATTATGTTGGGATGGTTATGCGCTTACGTAACGATTGTCTGGTCCGTCCACAAGATCCTTTCAGGATGAAAAAAGGAAGGAAGGGTAGAGGACGATAGGGAGATGTTATCTTAGATTCGTCAAAGCTGGTTAATAGCTAGTTTATAGAAAAGAGCCTGAATGCACACTGGTGCTCCACTTACTTGTGCCTACAACCAACCTTCGCGCACGGCTTTCGCCACTAATTCTGAGGTACTGGCGACGCCGGTTTTAGCCAGAATATTTCTCCTATGCGTGTTTACGGTGTGTTGGCTGATGTAGAGTTTCTCGCCAATCTCGGGACTATGATTTCCGGAGATGAGCAAAGACAGGATTTCCTTTTCCCGTTTGCTTAGCACTTCCTTGTCTGAGCAGAAAATGTGCTTGGCGTTCACGTCCAGGTAAGAGGGTTCGCCTTCCAGCCCAATGAAAGAGAGGGTAGGTTTTCCTTCTTTTTTGAGGTGGGAAATGTCGGTATGGACACCTAGGGTACGCAGCACGGCCCCTGTCTCATCGGCTTGGATGGTGACTACCTGCTGAAGAATGCGGAGGTACTCGCCGTTGGCTTTCCTGATGCGGTAATCATAGCGCACTTTGTACTTGAGGCTTTTCTCTGGGGGCAGTTGCAGGAAAAACTCGGTAACGGCATTCTCAAAATTAAGGAAATACGGCAGATCGTCGGGGTGTATTCTGTCCAGAATGGCAGGCACGGTGAAGTCTTCAGGATGGTAGCCCAACAGGCACGTCACATTCTCATTGACATACTCAATCTTGGCTTCCTGGCAGTTGAAAATGTAATAATAGAACTCTCCTACCTCAAAGATATTCAGCAGTTTCTTATGAATCTCCAGTTCGTATTTCAGTTCAGGAACGGAAGAATCTTTGGATATCTGTTGCCAGATTTTTCGGGCCTCTTCAAATGCAACTACTCTCATCTTCTTTACGCGTTAAAAGTATCAAATACGGTATGTCTTTCTGCAATAAGTGTTTATCTAAAGTTACGTATTAGAAAAAGAAAGTCTCACATTAATTGCAATATTTTACCAAAAAATAGGTTATAAATGATTTTAGTCATGCTTTCTCTGGTATAAAACTCCGTTAAGCTTTGTTCTCTGGTAAAATGAACCTCGTTTTCCCTCTGTTTTCCGGAAACTGGAGGTAGAACGTGTTTCAGCTTTGCGATGGAAAATGAAAACGACGAGAGGACGCCTCCACCCTGAGAAAGCCTGTTCAAGCGCCTTACAGCAGAATAGATTGCCAGCTCCGTGTAAAAAAAGGAAGCCCGTGCTTTCAGGTTATTTTTCTGAAAATAACCTGAAAGCACGGGCTTCCTACAGGAGGCTCCGTATGGACGGGAACTTTTAACTTACTTGATTCTGAAGCAGCAATTCTTCGTGTTTAATCCGCTTCAGCGCCTTGCTCCCAATGACCAACCGGGTAAGGAAGATGAATTTAATGATAAGTCCCGAAACGGGGTTGGCACCTGTTTCAGTGGCGTAGACAACCGTAAACACCATGTCTAGCACCAGTAACCCAATGGCCACATACAGGGCACCCAGTGATTGTTTTTTCTTCACCAGATAGCCCAACAGCAGGTAAACGGCCCCAATCAGGATGGCACCCCAGCCCAAACCCAGCGCACTCAGGAATTCCAGGTGGAACAGTTCGGTTAGAAGCCCTAGCAGGATGTTGAAGCCGGCAATAAACCACAGCACGGCTTGGGCGGTTTTCACTTGCTCCTGCGGGTGGGTGCCGCTGCCGGGCACTGGTTGCCCCTCTAGCAGCACTTCCAGCTCAGGGTTGATGCCTTGCTGCTTCAACTGCACCAAAAGCAAACGACCGTCAGAGAGCGGAAGGGTTTGTCCTTTCTTTAACTCTTTTGCGTTGGGAATCTGGCCTATGACGGTACCATCCTGCGTGATGGTCATGTTCTTCCAGTTGAAACTCCATTGAACCGTGATGGTTTCTTGGGAAGGTAGCGTAAAAGTTCTGGTGGGCATAAAAGCGTACGGATGATGAAGGGTTGTTGTAAGATAGAGGAAGGGGAGGGGAGTTGCAAGCGGTGCCGCTGCGCCGGGAAAGTGTTCTTCCATTTGATATCCTTTTCTGGTTCTTTTTCCAGAAACGGCATTAAAACAGAACTCCCGGCAGCTACTTGGAAAATAACTGCCGGGAGTTCATTTATGAAAGAAGAATCTTACTCAAAATCGGCCATGACGCGTAATACAGTGCCGTCCAACTCTGGGGTGACCTTGATTTGGCAGGAAAGGCGGCTAGTGCTGGTAGGGTTGGGTAAGTTTTCCAAGGTATATAGCTCGTCATCAGAGGCCTCCGGAAGCTCAGGAGCTTCCACCAGCTGTACATGGCAGGTAGCACAAAGCGCCATTCCGCCGCAGGTAGCCTGTACGTTGAATTCGCTGGCTTTCAATACTTCCATCAGGCTCAAGCCCATGTCTGTAGGGGCGGGAACGGCAATACGCTCGCCAGTGGGGGTTTCTACGTAAACGGTGATGTCTTCTTGCATGGCATTACATGGTTGGCACTCCGTTCACGGTAGTGTATTTCAGAACGAATTTCTTGTCTGGGTTGATGATGGAGTACGCGCTCTGCGCCATCAAAGCCGCCTCATGGTACCCGCACAGAATAAGCTTCAGTTTGCCAGGATACGTGTTGATATCGCCGATGGCGTAGATGCCGGGCACGTTGGTGCTGTAGTCTACAGTGTTCACCACAATGGCAGATTTCTCCAGTTCCAGTCCCCAGTTTTCCAGCGGCCCCAACTTAGGCACCAACCCGAAAAGCGGGATAAAGTAATCAGTTTCTATTTGGTAAGGGTCTGCGCCGTCTGGCACTAGAGTCACCGCATCTAGTTTGCCGTTGCCGTGTACTTCAGTAACGTTAGACTTCAATAACAGGCGCATGTGGCCTTCCTCGGCTAAGCTGGCCACTCTGGCGGCAGATTCTGGGGCACCTCTGAAGGTAGTACCGCGGTGTACTAACGTAAGCTCTTTGGCGACATCAGCTAAGTAAATAGCCCAGTCCAGGGCAGAGTCTCCGCCACCGGCCAGTACCACGCGCTTGTCACGGTAGTGCTCTGGGTCCAGAATCATGTAGTTCACGCCTTTGCCGCCTTCAAAGTTGGACAGGTTGTCAATGGCGGGTTTGCGGGGCTCAAAAGAACCCAAGCCCCCGGCAATGACTACTACTTTGCAGAAAATCTCAGTGTTTTCGTTTGTAACTAGTCTAAACGAACCGTCTT
This sequence comes from Rufibacter sp. JT3400010, assembly GCF_054956755.1. NCBI lineage: Bacteria > Pseudomonadati > Bacteroidota > Cytophagia > Cytophagales > Hymenobacteraceae > Rufibacter > Rufibacter sp. JT3400010. The sequence continues at coordinate 87,668 of NZ_JBUDXA010000004.1, forward strand.
CCAGTTTTTCCAGGTCTTCTACGCGCTCACCCAGGGTGAAGGTAGGGTGGAAGGGGGCAATCTGCTCCATCTGGTTCTTGATGAGGTCACCGGCCAGAATAGACGGAAAGCCCGGAATGTCATAGATGGGTTTTTTGGGGTAGATTTCAGAAAGCTGACCGCCTACCTGGGGCAGCGCGTCTACCACGTGGCACTTCATTTTGAGAAGCCCCGCTTCAAACACGGCAAAAAGCCCCACCGGCCCGGCGCCAATAATACAGATATCAGTAGTTACAGTTGACATATAAAGTATAGTAGTTCTAACCGGCAGTCAGGCATTTGCTTTTCTGCCATCATCATGACGCAAACCACACACGTTCAGGTTTGCGCCCACAAAGTAACATCATTTTAGCCAAAAGTGTTTCCTAAGAAGCAGAACTGATTCTTGCCCCTCATAGATTAAATTGTAATTTTAGCGCTCCTAACTGTTTCTACATGCTAAACTTTATCACCTGGGACGTTTCTCCCGATATTTTTTCTCTGGGTCCGGTAACGGTTCGCTGGTACGGTCTGCTGTTCGCCATGGCGTTTGTGCTCACCCAACCTATTGAGAAGTACATTTACCGCAAAGACGGCCGTACCGATGAAGACGTGGACATCCTGACCATGTACATGATTGTGGGTACCGTAATTGGCGCACGCCTAGGGCATTGTCTGTTCTATGATCCGGTGCATTACCTGTCTAACCCTATTGAGATTTTCAAGATTTGGGAAGGCGGTCTGGCCAGCCACGGCGGTACCATAGGTATTCTGATTGCCCTGTACCTGTTCTGCCGCAAACACAAGTTTGATTACCTGTGGGTGTTAGACCGAATTGTGATTGTGGTAGCCGTAGGCGGAGCCTGCATCAGATTAGGGAACTTGATGAACTCTGAGATTATTGGCCGGCCCAGTGATGTGCCGTGGGCGTTTAAGTTTATGCGGAACAACGAGATATTCAACGGCGTACCTGCGTACGTAGATCCGCGGCATCCGTCGCAGTTGTACGAGAGCCTTTTCTGCGTACTTCTGTTCATTCTGCTGTACACGCTTTGGAAACGCGGTGCCGGACAAATAAGAGGATTCTTGTTTGGTCTATTTGTGACACTGCTGTTCACGTTCAGGTTTCTGATTGAGTTCCTGAAGGAAAACCAGGAAGCCTTTGAAGATAAATTGCCCCTGAACATGGGCCAATGGCTGAGTATTCCGTTGGTGCTGGTGGGCATAGGAGTTTTGATTTATGCTGCCAGACAACCTCGCCAACCCAGGCAAGTAAGCGCGTAGGTTTTCACCTGTTTTTGGAAAATCAGCATAAAAGAGTCGGGGCCCTGCGGCGTAAACTGCAGGGCCCCGACTCTTCTTTATTTATAGCCTTAATGTATACGCTGAATCTATCTGGCCATTAAACCATTGTTGGGTACAAAGTCCAGGGAAACGGAGTTCATGCAGTAGCGTTTGTAGGTAGGAGCGGGGCCATCATCAAACAAGTGGCCTAAGTGGGCATCGCAACGGCCGCAAAGGACTTCTATGCGTTCCATGCCGTAAGAGTTGTCTGCTTCGTATTTAACGGCCGTTTTCCGGAAAGTCTCAAAGAAACTCGGCCAGCCGCAGTCACTCGCAAACTTAGCATCAGAGGCAAACAACTTGTTCCCGCAGGCGGCGCAGTAGTAGGTGCCTATGCCGGTGTAGTTCCAGAGCTTGCCGGTGAACGCGCGTTCCGTGTCTTTCTTGCGGGCCACCTGGTACAAATGGGGCGGTAATACTTTCTTCCACTCGGCATCAGAAACGTGCAGGGTGGTGGTATCGGTGCGGGAATAATATGGGTTCTTGGGGTTCTGAGCAGTCGCAGGGTTTTGATGGGCCATGACCATCGCGGTTGCCGTAGGAGCGGCATGTTGCGAAACTTTATCTGCGGAACTCTGGCAACTCATGAGCGGGAGCATGCAGAGGAAATATAGGAGGAAGGTGGATTTCATGAGGAAGAATTGTAGGAAAAATGTAACTGCATAACAGATACGAACTCCCAATAGTTTACGGATTTCTATGTCAGGCAATTCAGGCACCGCAGCCTATTGCTTTTAGCCTGGTTATCAAAATGTAGCCTCTAAACTAGGTTCGCCTAATATTAAGTAAAGGAACAAATCAAAAACACTCCCTCTTTTGTCATCCTGAAAGGATCTTGTGGGCAAACTAGTCATGCTTTAAAGAAACGCTTTTATCGTTCGCCACCAAGATCCTTTCAGGATGACAGTAAAAAGAGGAGATTCTTATTTTCTTGTTTGTAGACACAAGCTACTTAGATGCGGTAAATCTCTTAAAGACAGCAAGCACCAGGAAAAGCCCCAGGCACGGCAAGGCCACCCAGCCTATTTCGCTTTGGATCACGGCCAACCCGCTTTCGCTGAAAAACCTTCCCACGCCTATGGGAGAAACTTGTATGGGACGCCAGGGCAGAAAATAGCGGGAGTTGTCAAAAGGGGAGAACACGGCCACGCCCAAGCCACCGTTGGTGAGGGCATCCAGCAAAATATGGGAGGCGGTGCAAAGAAAGAAGAAACTGATGAGCGTTAAGCCGCGCTTTGAAAACAGAGACGTATTCCGGTAGAAAAGGGCGGTGATGAACACGCCAAGCAACAGGGCAAATACCAGAGAATGAGAGAACCCGCGGTGACCCAGAAAATGATGATACGGCACCCCGAACTTGAACATGATCACATCCGCATCGGGGAAAATGGTGCAGAATGCCCCTAGAAGCAGGAATTTCCGTGGGTTCCCGTGCTCTTGGTATCCTTTGCACAGGGTAACTGCCAGAAGCGCGTGGGCGAATGCTGATGCCATTTCTTGTTTCTTGTCTGTCTTGAAAAAAGAACGGCAGCTTGAAGTGCTGCCGTTTAATCCATGCCAAAGGTGGTGGCGTTTCAGGCCTTAAAGTAAAGAAAAAAGCCGAAACGCAGAACCCGGAAATTACACCCCAATGTCCTCGTTCCAGACGGTGGGTTTCTCTTGGATGAACTGCTGCATAAGCTCATAACACTCCTGGTTGTCTTCTACTGTGATGTTTACCCCGCGCGAGCGCAGCAGTTCTTCCTCGCCCATAAACGACTTGTTTTCGCCAATCACTACGTTGGGAATGCCATACAGCAGAATGGTGCCCGAGCACATGGAGCATGGCGACAAAGTGGTGTACATGGTGCACTCGCGGTACACCGAGGCGGGTTGACGGCCCGCATTTTCCAAAGCATCCATTTCGCCGTGCAGAATGGCGCTGCCGTCCTGCACCCGTTTGTTGTGGCCCCGGCCGATGATCTTGCCGTTGTGCACCAACACAGACCCGATGGGAATACCACCCTCTTCGTATCCTTTCTTCGCCTCTTCCAGGGCGGCTTGCAAAAATTCGTTCATAGTTCTATTGTTTACGATAATGTCTGAGGCCCAACAGCACCGGCGAAACCACCAGACTAATGAGCCCCGCCGAGATGAGCACAATGGTAGGGTGGTAAGGGTCTAACGTAATGCCATCGCCCAGTTGCGATCTGATTCCCACCACCGCAGCCATCACTGCTATAACCACTAACCAGTACGTACTTTTTCTTCTTTTATTTTTGGGTACTTCCTTTTGTTTGGGAAGCCGAAAAATAAATCCCGCCAAAACCAACAGGCCAACCAAAGAAACAATACTCTGCATCCATAAACCAGTCATCTGTCTGCTAATGGGTTTGGTTAAAGCATCTGTTCCCAGTTCCAGAAAGGGCAATATTTCTTCCCGGTGCCCCGGCGAATGGGTAAGTACATCCAGTACTAAATGGGAGAACGTGCCTACTATGATGCTAAGGAGCACCACGCCATACTTCTGCCTGAAATAAGCGACCCAATCAAACGCGGTGTATTTCAGAAGTCGCCGCCGCAGAAACGCAGGTAAGTTCTGGATTAGCGCATTGCGTACCACCAGGTGAAAAAGAAAGGAGAGCAGCAATGCCAGCGGCAGGTTGAAGTAAAAGATTCCCCACCAGGTATGGCTGTAAGGGTCATGCTCGCTCATGCTCAGGAATTTCTCAAAATCAGGAGCCATGCTGCCAATCACCAGCCCTGTGCCAGAGCGCCACTTTTTAGGAAGTGCCAGCAGCGGCAGCACTACCGCCGGATGGGAAAAGGTAAAAGACATGAACGCGAGGTAAGAATCAGGAAAGAGTGCCCAAAGGTACAAAGCCGCCCGTAAGGAGAAAGGTTCTTGGCTTGTTTTAAGCCCAGTTTTCCAAATCTAGGCCAAAAAGAGCAGTAGCGTTGAAGCCTTTAAATGCTTCGTGTTATCAGGATCTGGAGAAAACCAGTTGCTTGATTTTGATCAGGAAAGGCAGAATAATCAGGCTTAGCAATCCCGCTGAGATAGCCGCCACAAAGATATAATACCGGTTTCGCATGCCGCCGCCCAAAAACCATAGCGCAACCACCACACACACAATCACGCCAGACGTAAACCAGAACCCCAGAATGGATTTCTTCTCCAACGGTCTTCTTTCCTGCGGAAGCTCATAAATAAAAATGGCCATCACAAAACCGCCAATCACAGACAGTACCTGTTGTAAGAACGTAAACCAGGGTCGGCTGAAAGGCTCTGGCAACACCTCCTGCAACAGAAACGGGAACATGCGCACCCCTCGGCCTTCTTTGTGGGTAAACGCATCCCAGACTAAGTGCGAGACAATTCCTATCAGCAAAGACAGCAACACCACCGGCCAGTGCTTTTTGAAATGCGTCTTCCAGTCAACCTGCTTGAACCGGTTGAAGCGCTTCCGCAGGAAATAGGGCAAGTGGTCAATGAGCGTATCCCTAACAATTACGTGAAAAAGAAAGCAAACCAGCAGCCCCACCGGCAAGTTGAAGTAGAAGATACTGGGCCAGGTATGGCTGTAGGGGTCGTGCAAACTCATCCGGATGAACTTCTCAAAATCCGGCGCCATGCTGCCCACAATCAACCCCGTGGCCGAGCGCCATCTCTGGGGCAAACTAATCAAGGGCAATACAACAGCAGGGTGCGAAAAAGTGAAGGGCATGGGAACAAACTTAAATCACCTTAACGGCAAGGAGAAGGAAATGGATGCGCTCCCCATATAGCGATAAATCCTTTAGCTTTGTAGAAATTCCAATTAATCATCCTCTTTAGCCGTCAAGAAAACCTCTATAAGTTTATTACGCAGTGCAGGAGAATCCTTCGATTTAGGGTACGCAGCATTCACAGAGATACAATACCCTGCATTGGGTATACGAAGGAAGCCTTGGAGCATTGTGTAATGCTCATGCTGAATAGTGTCTGGTGAAAGAATTTTTGAAACGTTGACAAACATCTCTCTTCCGTTGTTCTTAACGGTAAAACTGTCTAAATAAACAGTTGTCATATTAGAAAAAGTATTTGTTTTGGAGCCTTTCTGTATGCTGTTCCTTACTCCCTCAAAAGGGGCCGGTATAATAACAGCAACCACCTTCGCTTTCAAGGTAGAACTTTCGTAACCACTCTCACCAATTAATGGAGTAAAAGAATTGTCTGGCTTTTTAAAAGACAATTTACTTTCATACATCTTTAGTATGTTTTTGCCAATGGAGTCGCTGCTTTGAGTTTGGGTATAACCTAACGTTGATGCGCCTAAGGCAAGCATTAATAGAAATAATCTTTTCATAAGTAGAATCTCAATAATATTAATTGCCTTTGATCAACTCCATCACTAAGGTATTTTGGAGTTATAGTTCTTAGAGATTCTACGGCACCGGATCGTACCCGTGTCCGCCCCAGGGTTGGCAGCGGCCTATTCGTTTCAGGGCCATCCAGCCGCCTTTGAAGGGGCCGTACTTCACAATAGCCTGGTGCGCGTACCCAGAGCAGGTGGGCGTGAAGCGGCAACTGCCGGGCGTAAGCGGCGATATCAGGTAGCGGTACACCCACACCAACGCCAGGAATAAGTGCTTGAAAAGCCAGTTGATTACCTGCATATACTGCTAGTTTCGGGAAAAAAAGTCATAAATCCTTACCTTTGGTTTTTCTAACTAACAAACGTTATGCTTAAAAAGATCTATAGCTTACTCCTTGTGGGCTGCCTGGGCTTGTCTATGACAGCCCGCGCCGATGAGGGCATGTGGTTGCCGCTGCTGGTAAAGCGCCTCAACCACGTGGATATGCAGAAACAAGGCCTGCAACTCACCGCCGAGGAAATCTACAACGTGAACAACGCCAGCCTGAAAGACGCCATTGTGCAGTTCGGAGGGTTCTGTACCGGCGAGTTCGTGTCTAAAGAAGGTTTGCTGCTCACCAACCACCACTGCGGTTATGATGCCATCGCCAACAACTCTACCCCGCAGGATGACATCCTGAAGAACGGCTGGTGGGCCATGACCCGCGAGCAGGAAAAGAAAAACGAAGGCCTGTTTGTAGACATTCTGGTGCGCATGGAAGACGTGACTAGCCAGGTGCTGCAGGGCATCACGCCGCAAACGCCAGAGCAGGAGCGTGCCCGTTTGGTAGCCGAGCGTTCCAAGTCCATTGCTGATGCCGCTAAAAACAACGGCCAGTACGTGAGTTACGTGCGCGATTTCTTCAATGGCAACGAGTTCTACATGTTCGTGTACGAGCGTTTCTCTGATGTGCGCCTGGTGGGAACTCCGCCGGAAAGCATCGGGAAGTTTGGTGGCGATACCGACAACTGGATGTGGCCGCGCCATACCGGCGATTTCTCAGTGTTCCGGGTGTACATGGCCCCAGACGGAAAACCAGCCACATATTCTGAGAAGAACGTCCCGTATCGTCCGAAGCACCATTTGCCGGTCTCTATGAGCCCCGTGAAAGAAGGCGATTTCTCTATGGTTTTCGGGTTCCCGGGCCGTACTACGCGCTTTATGGCTGGTTCAGGTCTGAGCATGGCGGTGGAGCAATCCAACCCCGCCCGTATCAAATTGCGCGAACGCCGTCTGGCTTTGATGAAAGAAGCCATGGACGCATCGCCGGCCAATCGTCTGAAACTGGCTTCTGAGTACGCCAGCATCAGCAACTATTACAAATACTACATCGGGCAGAACGAAGGCATCAAGCGCATGAAAACGCTGGAAAAGAAAGCCTCTGAAGAGAAAGCCTTCCAGGAGTGGGCTAACGGAAACGCCAACCGCAAAGCCCTTTACGGCAACGCTCTGGCAGATATCAACGCTTCCTACGCCGGACAACGCAGCTACAACTTGTCGTCAATTTATCGTTCCGAAGCCGCTTTGGCACCGCAGTTGATTGCGCACGCGTACCAGTACACGCCGTTGTACAATATGCTTAAAGCCGGAAACGGAGACAAAGCGGCTATGCAACAATTAGTTGAAGCTTACAAAGGCATGAACAAAGAGTTCTACGCCAGCTACGTGCCCTCTTCTGACCAGAAAATCTTTGCGGAGCTGATGCAGATGTACTACAACGATGTACCCAAAGCCCAGCACGCCGATATCTTCAAAGACCTGACGTCTACCTACAAAGGTGATTTCAAGAAGTGGGCCGCCGATGTGTACAGCAAATCCCTGCTTTCCTCAGAAGCCAAAGCCAACGCGTTTTTGGCCAATCCTACGCTAAAGACCCTGGAAACGGACCCAGCTTTCAAGTTCATGCGCGCCGTGCAAACCAACTACCAGGACAACGTGCTGCCTAAGCTGAACGAATATAACGCTGCCTTGGGCCGCGCCAACCGTCTGTACGTGGCAGGCTTACGTGAAATGCAGCCGAACAAGGTGTTCTACCCAGACGCTAACTCTACGCTACGTTTAAGCTACGGAACGGTAAAAGACTACGAACCCCGCGATGGCGTGCAGTACAAGTATTACACTACGCTGCAAGGCATCGCTGAGAAAGAAGACCCTACCAACCCAGAGTTCATCGTGCCAGCTAAATTGATGGAGTTGTACAATAAGAAAGATTTTGGCCGCTACGGGCAAGACGGCGAGCTGCGCGTGGGCTTCATCACCAACAATGACATTACGGGCGGTAACTCCGGCTCGCCGGTCATTAACGGTCGTGGTGAGTTGATGGGCCTGGCTTTCGACGGTAACTGGGAAGCCATGACCGGTGATCTGGTGTTTGACCCTGAGTACAAGCGCTGCATCAACGTAGACATCAAGTACGTGCTCTTCGTGATGGACAAACTAGGCGGCGCTGGTCACCTGGTAAACGAGATGACCTTGGTAGACAAAGGAAACCCGAACAACACCTTCAACCCCGCCATCAATGACGTGAACATGAGCGGCAAGATGGAAATTGAAACCGCCGATTCTGAGATTAAGATCAAGAGGAAAGGCAACGAGACTAAAATCAAGAAGGAAGTGAAGAAAAAGAAAAGCTAAGCTGATTTCGGCCTGATTTTCAAAAGATAGACTTAAAACGCCTGGAGCTTCTCCAGGCGTTTTTTTATTGCTTTAAAAGTAAAAGGATTCTGTATTTCCCTGCCTCAAAGCCAAAGTAATACCCTCGCCCTTGCTTCGTATTTTCACCAAATAAGCGGAAAGGCTTCTGCGGCAGGGCTGACTAGAGGTGAGCTTACTTACAATGTACGTAACAAAGTACCTGCTCACATTTACCCCACTGTCTGTTTTTACACTGCTTTCCGGTTGATTTGGCAGTAGCCGTACACTGTGGATTGTAAGCAGAAGTTTCAGCAAAAGGAGAGGAGAAAGAAAGCAGCAGACTTACACTGGCAGTAGATAACAGCGAGGTAAAAAGTTTCTTCATGTAATCAGGGTTTGGGTAATACATCTAGGGAGCTAAATATAGAAAATATTAATATTAAATTAAGGCTATTTTATTGCGTTATTCGTAGTAGAAGCATTGGTCAATTCTTGTCTGCCTATGCTCCAACTGCTACGCTACAGCCTGTTGCTTACCTGTTTATGTCATGCTTTCTACTGTCATGGCCAAGTGACCAATTCTGCAGTAGGTGCCAGGGCGGTAAGCCTGGGCGGAGCTGCCGTCACCTTAACCGATGTCTGGTCCTTAAGCAATAATCCGGCGGGTATTGCCGCTCAGAAGCAGCTGGAGTTGGGTGCCTACGCCCATAACCGGTTTTCCATCAAAGAACTCACCACCGTAGGGCTGTTGGCGGTGTATCCGCTGGCAAAGGTGGGAACCGTAGGGCTTGACGTGCAACGCTTCGGCGGAGACTTGTACAACGAGCAGCGGCTGGGCATTGGGGTGGCGCACCAATTGGGCGTGGTTCGGTTGGGTTTAAAGGCCGATTTACTGCAAGTAAGGGTAAAGGAGTGGGGCAGCCGCAAAGCCGTGGCCCTGAGCATGGGCATCCAATCTGAGATAGTGCCGGGACTTACGTTTGGGGCGCACATCTATAATATCAATCAAGCCAAACTAGCGGAGTTTGAAGATGAGCGCGTGCCTACTGTTATGAAGATTGGCTTGGGTTTTCAGGCCGCCACCAAAGTGTTGCTGGTTCTGGAGGCCGAAAAGGAGTTGGAGCATGCGGTAGCGGTGAAGGGAGGCATTGAATATAGGTTATTACCCGCCTTGGGGCTCAGGACAGGATTCAACACAGGTACCAGAACGGGCTCGGCGGGCGTAGATGTCCGGTTCAAACAGTTTCAGGTGGCGTATGCGTTGGGTGCGCAGAACCAGTTGGGGCTCAGCAACCACTTGTCAGTAGGCTATCAGCTGAAAAAGGAGCCACAGCCATGAAGCGCTGTTTTTGGCTCGTTTTCTTATTAATTGGCCTAAAACAGATGGCACTGGGTCAGGAGGTGCCGCGCCCTGCGGTAGATGTAGAACTGTTGGTGCAGGAACTCTTCGCGCAGCAAAACGATGAAAATTCGGTGGCTTACGAAGACCTTTACGAAACGCTGCTCCAGTATTACCGCCAACGCTTGGACCTGAACCGCGCTTCCCGCGAAGAATTACGCAGCCTTTTCCTGCTCTCTGAGGGGCAAATCTCTGCGCTCCTGCAGCACATTCAGGAGAATGGTCGTCTGATTAGTTTGTATGAGTTGCAAGCCATTCCTGGGTTCGACCTTATCTCCATTAGGCGGCTGTTGCCATTTGTCACGGTGCAGGCTTTGGGGCAAATAGGCCAACGGCCTTGGCGTGAACGCCTCCGGAACGCCGACAACCATTCGCTGCTTTTGCGCTATGACCGCACCTTGCAGGAACGCCGCGGCTACACGCCCCCTGAGGGCCGGTCCACTACTCGTTACCAAGGTTCACCAGATAAATACCTGCTCCGCTACCGCCTCAGCCATCCGCGCGATTTCAGCTTTGGCGTCACCGCCGAGAAGGATGCCGGGGAACTCTTCACGTGGAACCCCGGCCAGCGACTTTACGGGTTTGATTTTCTTTCGGCGCACGCCCAACTATACAACCGAGGGGTTTTCAAAACCATTGCCTTAGGCGATTACCAACTGCAGTTTGGGCAGGGCTTGTTGCTCTCCAGCGGCTTGAGCGTGGGCAAAGGCAGTGAAACCATCACTACCGTTCGGCGCAGTCAATTGGGCATACGGCCCCACACCTCCAGTTTGGAAACCAATTTTTTCAGGGGAGCTGCGGCTACGCACCGCTGGCGGAGGCTGGAAACCACGCTCTTTTACTCCAACAGGAGAGTGGATGCATCTGTAGGTGATGCTTTGGCCGAGGATACTACCTTGCTGACGCTTGGTGGACTGCAAACCTCAGGCCTGCACCGTACGCCTACCGAACTGGCAAACCGCCAGCGGGCGCGGGAACAAGTAATAGGCGGCAATATCACGTACCGAAACCCGCAGCAGACATTCAGCCTGGGCATAACCGCTCTACAGACCCTGTATAATGTGGCGCTTCAGCAAAAACCGGAACCGTACAACCTTTTCACCTTTAGCGGGAGCAAGAATACGGCCGTGGGGCTGCATTACAGCTATCTGTGGCAGAATTTCAATTTCTTCGGGGAAACGGCGCGCTCTGGCAACGGTGGTTTGGGTACGGTGAACGGCGTGTTGGCGAGTTTGTCTGAGAAAGTGGAGGTAGCCCTGCTGTACCGCTATTATGCGAAAGATTTTCAAACCCTGTACGGCGCAGCCTTCGGCGAAGGGAGCCGAAACCAGAATGAAAGCGGCCTTTACACGGGTTTGAAGCTGAAACTGAGCAACCGCTGGCAACTCACCGGCTACTATGACCGCTTCGCTTTTCCGTGGCTCCGCTACCGCGTAGATGCTCCCTCTTCGGGTGAAGAATACCTGCTGCGCCTTCAGTTTATGCCCTCCAAAATCACGCTGCTCTACGGCCAATACCAATATGAGCGCAAGGCCCGCAATGAAACCATAGCAGGCGAAGCATTACGCCGGGTAACTGATACGCATGCGCACCGCTACTTGCTGCTGTTAGATGTAAGTCCGTTGCCTGCTTTGCGGTTGCGGTCCAGAGTGCAGGCCAGCCAGTTCCGGCAAACCGGGCCCAGCCGCACCGGTTACTTCACGGCCCAGGACGTGAGTTGGGAGCACGGCAATACGCGCCTCAGTACCCGTTACGCCCTCTTTGACACCGATGATTACGATACCCGCCTCTACGTGCCCGAACAGGATGTGCTCTATGCATTCTCCATTCCGGTTTTCACCGGCCGCGGCACCCACCTGTACCTGCTGGCGCAGCAACGTGTTACCCGTCACCTAGATTTCTGGTTCAAGCTCAGCCATACCCATTACCGGGGGCAAAGGAGTATTAGTTCAGGGCTAGAGCAGATACAAGGCCCTCAACGCACCGATGTGCGGGTGCAGGTGCGTTATCGTTTTTAGGGCTTGTCTATATAAGAGCGTCTTTCACCTATGTTTGAGGTTGTTTTCTCAAACATAGGCCAAAAACAGAATCATAAATATCAATTTGTTCTAATTCTTGTGCTAATATTACGGTTGGGAGGCAGGCAGCCCCGCCGTAAAGTCCCGCTCAGGGAAAGGGCCTGGGTCTATTTGGTAAAGGTGGAACCCGTAGGGTGTTATATATCCTTTATCAAAAGAAGTAAGTGCCTTTATTGTGATAGGATAAAATTCTAGTGCAATCTTGGTTGTGGATATCAAAATAACCGTTTTTCCTTCTTTCTGCGCCAATGCTTTTGCCCAATCTAGCATCTGATAGGATGTAAGTCTGTTATATTCTGGCTTTTCTACTTGGAAGAAAGAGGTGAGAGTGCCCAGAGGCAGGTAATGGAGTGGCTTTCCTTGATAGGCAGCAATGGCGGAGGAAATAACTTCATGGTCTGTGGCTACCAAGAAGGAAGATGGGGTATGGGTTCTAAGATAAGCATCAACGTCTCTGGCTGCATGAAACGGATGTTTTATCTCTACCACTATTGCGTAAATGCCTGCTACCGTTTGTACTGCTACTGACATGAAAAGCAACTTTTGTAAAGAAAGGAAGGCCGCTTTTGCCTCTGCTGAAAAAGAGGTATAATACTGGAGAAGCCAAACGGAAGCTACGCTGAATAAAAAGTAGTGACCCCAATGCCGCAGGCTGCCCACGTAATTAAACGCGAAGAAGAAAAACATACCAGAAATCAACAGGAGAAACGCGAACATAAGCTGACGCACCGTTTTTAATTTCAGGACCACGTATGCCAGCAATGCAACTGACAGGAAACAGCAGGACACCTTGATCCAAGTGGTATCGTCAAAGAGAGAAGTATTCCAAAATTGGACGTTGAACTGGGGTACTGGGAAAAAAGCCTGCCAAGGGCGAAAAGGAAACCACAGGTTCACCATCTTTTTTTTGAGTTCGTCCGGTCTAATCATGCTCCATAAAGACAGCAGGCAAGCCGCCGCCCATAGAAGGATACTCAGAAGAAGTTTTATCCGTGAAATATCCTGTCGATACGGCACCTGTCCCCATACACCGTATGCTTCAGAGAATAGCAGGAGACCAATTACTCCAGAGAAAAACAACCCAAAAAGGTGAGTGTGAGCATTAAGCATCAATACAAGTAGGAACAGATACCAATGCGTGAAGCGCTTAGGATACAAAGCACATATCAGGAATGTAGTCAACAACTCCATGGCGTAAAGCCGACTGATAATGCCGTACTCAAACACCCCGTAATATCCAAAGCAGAATAATAGCCTTATACTCCAATGAAATGGGGCATACCGCAGGAAAACAAAGACGAATCCTACGGCAAAGACAAATTGAGTAGCTTGTAAAGCCCGCAGATCTTGAGTGAAGTGTGTTATTATAAACAGCAGGCTGTACCAAAGGTTAGGATGGCCTTCATATATTTTATTCTGGAGGAGTTCTGTATAAGAGTTGCTGTAAAGCGCTAAAAGCCAAGGCTCTGTCTCATCAAACCACAACTCATGGAAAGGCATGAGCCAGGTCAGCAGTAAAGCGTAAAGTAGGGTGCACCATAGAGCGAACAAGCTATTGCGTGAAAGTAGCCGCATATGGTGGATTTATTTAATGTTTGTAAATACTAGAATAAGGAAAAGTTACCGCTGCACTGCCGGATATTGTGCCATCATGTGTTTTACGGGCAGAGGAAGTGGGTTAATTTTATAAACGAAGAAAGCAAATTGAGTAATGGAATTCCCCCTGAAAGTGGCGATATATTCAATAGGAAACGATGACCATTGGTAGGGCAACTCAAATGCGCAGACAAGTATCACCGGAGCGTTTTTTTGCTGCGCCACTGCCATTGCCCAGTCAAGCAGAATGTAGGGGCGTAGATCATTTTCTTCATTAGGGTCAAGGGTGTAAAAGCTCCACAGATTTCCGTCTGAAAGTTTCAGAACTGGTTTGCCCAAATAAGCAGTGATATTGGAACCAGCAAGTGAATTGTCTATGGCAATGGTGTAGGTAGAAGGTAAGGTGTTTAGAAACCGGACCACCTGTTTGCCCATAAAGAAGGGATACTGTATTTCAGTTTTTAAGGCGTAGACTCCGGCAATTACTTGCAGAAAAGCAAAAAGGATCAAGCACGAGTGAAGGGCCGTGTTTAACCAATTGGGAGAAAGTTTAAAGAAATGGCTGTCCGATTTATTCTGAATATAGTACGTTTTGAGCCAAAAGAAGGCAAGGGTGTAAAAGAAGAAGTGCGCATGGTGCCTCATACTGCCTTCCATTTTGAAGGCAAAAAAACAGAATAACACACCAAATAGAAGGTAGAGGGCAAGCAGTAAGCGTTTGGTGTGGTAAAAAGCAGCAAAGAGTAAGAGTAACAGGAAAACAGTAAGAGGTATTTCAAGGCTTGTCTTTAGAAAGGACGTGTTCCAGAAAGAGGTGGTGAGATTAGGAACGGGTACAAAGGCCTGCCAGAGACGGGCAATGGATTGGTAAATATAATAGGGCTGAAAATAAGTGAAGCCTTGGTTTTCATTAGGGCGCACCATGCTCCAGAGAGAGAAGCAGCAGCCTAGTGTCCAGAATAAGAACCCGGTTACTTTCTGCAGGGTAGAGAGAGAAAACCAATTGGGAACTTCCTTCCATACTTTGAAAGCCTCAGAAAACAGCAGTAGCCCTAAGACGCCAGCCATCAAAAAACCGAACAGATTGGTCTGCGCGAGGACGGCTAATAGTGCAATGTAGAAGTACCAGTGGGAAAATCGCTTAGGATAGAAGGTGCAAACCAGAAACAGGCTGAGCATCTCAATGGCATATAAACGACTAATGATGCCGTATTCAAACAAACCATAGTAGCCAAAGCAGATCAGGAGCTTAAGCAGACGTGAGAATGGAGCAAAACGGAGAAAGACGAATACGAAGCTAACCGCAAAAGCAGCTTGGGTAAGCTGTAGCGCCTTAAGATTAGTAGTGAACTTAGTGATAACAAAAAGGATGCTGTACCATAGATTAGGGTGGCCCTCAAAGCGTTTGTTGTAGAGCAATTCACTGTAAGAGTCGCTGTAGAGGGCCAGAAGCCAGGGTTCGGTTTCGTCAAACCAAAGCTCGTGGTAGCCCATGAAAAAGGCTAGTAGCAACCCATACACAATAGTGAAGAGTACGGCAAATCGGTTATCGCTCAAGTTCAGGTTACTTCTCATTTGAAGAATGTTCATGGTACTCCTGCTCTGTGTTGACCTCCCAAATATTGGCCTTATCGGTTCTGCCAGCCGCAATATTCTCTACCGCCAACATAGCAGTTAGCATAGAATGATCTTGGTTGTTGTACTTGTGCATGCCGTTACGACCTACTAGAAACAGATTCTCAATGTCATCCAAAAAGGCCTGCACCTTCGGAAACTCGTTGTAAGAGCCAAAATAAGCCGGATACGCCTTCGGTATTTTTACTACTGTGCCATCTATGACCTGGTCTGCCGAGATAATACCTAGTTTTTGCAGTTCATCAATGGCTAATTGTTGCAAATCGGCTTCAGTCATATGCCAGAGTTCATCTTCTTCCTGGCAGAAATATTCGGCCCCCAGCCAAACTTTATCTGGATCTGTGACCAAGTAAGGACTCCAGTTGTTAAATAATTGAAGGCGCCCCACCTGTACATCGGGTTCCTGTATGTAAATCCAGTTATCCTGAATTAGGCGGTTATTCTCCTGCTGAACGGCTAACCTGTGCAGCAATAATCCTACGGATATAAAATTTCGGTAAGGTAAATGCTCAGCAATCTCCCTTATGTCGGGAGGTACTACGTCGCCCAGCGCGCGGATCAAACTTCTGATGGGCATGGTGGAGAGAGTGTAGTCCGGTTTTATCTGGTAGGTAGCGCCTGTTGACGTTTCCTGAATGGTGGCAGAGACAATCTTTTTCCCCTGTAGCTCCAAACCTATCACTTTCTGCTGTAAGTGTACTTCGCCACCTTGTTCTTGAATCTGGCGGGTGACAACTTCCCACAAGTGTCCCGGGCCTAGTTTAGGATATAGGAACTGCTCAATCAAGGAGGTTTCTGTTTTCTTCTGGGTAAAATCAGTAGATGGGGAAAAGAACTGTTGCCGCAGAAAGTGTTTTATGGCTTGGGTGATGGATAACGCTTTAATGCGTTGTGCCCCCCACTCCGCACTTATCTGCTGGCAGGGTACACCCCACACCTTTTCGGTGTACGCCTTAAAGAACGTCAGGTACAGGTGCTCTCCGAAACGGTTGATGAAAAAGTCCTCCAAGTTCTTTTCTTCCTTGATAGGCCGTATAACCTGTTTTAGGTAACTCGCGACAGCCTTTACTGACCATCCAATTCCTAACTGAGAAAGAGTACCAATGGAAAAAGACAGAGGGTAATCAAAAAACTTACGCCGGAAGAAAATGCGTGATTTACGTTGGCGCAACAGCATGAGATTGTCCCCGGCAGACGTATCGGTAGCAGAAACGGTAGGGATAGAACGACTTTTGCCTTGATAGTTGAGTTCGCCAATAGTTTGCCCAGGTTCCAGTTGCAGCGGAAGAATGGAGAGCCACCAATCCATCACCCGGTCAGACTTGGAGAAAAAACGGTGCCCGCCAATGTCCATCCGGTTGCCCTTGTAGTTAATAGTAGCCGAAATGCCCCCAATACGGTCTGTGGCTTCTACCACGTACGGGTGCACTGGGGTATGTTGCAGAAATTCATGGGCAGCCGTTAAACCGGCCGGGCCAGCTCCAATAATGAGAGCTGTAGAGGGAAATGGCATAAAAGCAGGAAAAGCTCTCCAAAGATAACAGCAAAAGGGCCTCTCCCAAAGTTCCTATGAAGGTAATGTCCTTAAAAGATGGTTGCGCTAATACAACTAGACAAAGTGGCGTATAGCTGGAATACAAGCAACAGCCTTCGGCATTCTTCTTTTTAGTACCTTGCTGCCTTATGTTTTTAACTAGTTTACAAGAAAGTAGGCCATAAACAACAGAGGTATAGTTAGGGATTGCCTTACCAAATGGAAGTTAGCGCGTGAATAAACCATACATAATAGAATTCCCCGTTATTGGAAGCTCAGAGATAGGGTATATTTCGGTTGCTGAAATTGGTGCGTTTTTGCCATTTGAGGTCAAAAGAGTGTTCTGGACCTATGGTACCCCAGAAAACATAGTAAGGGGCAGACATGCGCACCATCACACCCAACAAGTGATTATAGCCGTGAGTGGCCGAATTTTGGTTACTACGGAGCAAGCAGATGGAACAATGGAAGTATTTGTTTTGGAGAAGCCTAACGCTGGCGTATATGTACCTCCCAATGTGTGGCATACCATGCAGTATTCCCAGTCGGCGGTGCAGATGGTCCTGGCCTCTACTCCCTATAGCGAACAAGACTACATTAGAGATCACTCAGAATTTAAAAGTGTATGGAAATAAGCCTGGAAGAATTAACCAACAGCCGAAAGGATGCACTGGTAAATTACAGTCCTTATGTTTTCATCAAGGAAATAAAAGCCCAGGATCAATTTGATCTATTTGTCAAAAGCGAGTTAGAAAGGTTTGGGGCAGTTGATACGTGCCATACTTTGAACATTACCGTGGAGGAGATAGACTTCGTTTTTCTCTATGAATATCTGCCTTGGGATAGCCAACACTTCCATAGAAACTGCTACAAGTTATTTACTGTTTTATACACCCAACAAAAGGCATCGGCGCTTATCAAAGCCATTCGCCATTTCAAAAGCAAGCTACAACTGGAAGGGAATGTTTACTGTTTTGCTGAAATTCCGGCAGAAGACATATTCCTGATCCAGTGCCTCAATGAAGCCGGACTTAGGTTAGTAGAGACAAGACTGCATTATTTCAGAAGGAAGTTGGAAGACTTCACCGCAGAGCGATACCCCGTCAGGAAAGCAACCCCAGCCGATATTCCTGTGCTAGCCAACGTGGCAGCCGTCAACAGAAATAATTTTGACCGGTTACATGCCGATTATTCGTTTTCAGAGCAGGACGCAGATCATTACCTGGCTACGTATGCCGAGGCCGCAGTAAACGGTTTTTGCGATACGGTTTTGGTCCCGAATGTTCCGAACTTTGCGGTGGCCTCTTTTATTGCCTTTGACTACCATGAAAAGGTTTCTCCACAACATAAGTTGAGTTTGATGCATGCCAGATTAGCGGCTGTAGCCCCAGAGAATAGAGGCTGGTATGTAAAGCTATTGACGGAGTTTATGCAACAGGCAAAAGAACAGCAAGCCTCTTATGTGAAAATTACCACGCAGTCAACAAATAAAACTGTTATTAGAACCTTTGAGAAACTAGGTTGTAGCTTTGGAGCAGCCTCCCATATTCTAACTTTTAGTTATTGAAATACTTGTAGTTAGTAACAAATGAATTTAGCCTATCAGGCTTCAATACTCTGTTGTAAATGAGCGACCTAAGATGCCATTACTTTCTGTTATAATCCCCTGCTATTTCAATGAGCAGAACATACCTGTCACCATCAAAGAACTGATCAGCAATGAAAATAACTTTCCCGCAGATGTAAAGTTTGAATACGTGTTCATTGATGATGGCTCCAAAGATAATACTCTCCATGAATTGCTTAAAGCCAAAGCTTCTTATCCCGAAAAGGTTAAGGTAATAAAACTAGCCGGAAACGTGGGGTCTTATAATGCTGTGATTGCCGGGATGGAATATGCCTCCGGAGACTGTGCCGTCATAATCTCCGCTGATTTACAAGATCCACCAGAGTTAATGGTAAAGATGTATGCCCATTGGCAGCAAGGGATTAAATTGGTTATTGGAAGTAGAAAGGATAGAGAGGATTCTTTTGCAGAGAATTTCTTTGCTAGTGTATTCCATAAAGTCATGAGGAAAATTGCTTTTAGGAATTTGCCTGACGGCGGGTTTGATTATATTCTGTTTGATAAGAAAATTGCAGTAGAGGTCCTGAAAATAAAAGAAAGGAACAGCAATGTGATGTACTTAATGGCATGGTTAGGCTTCGAATTTGTGAATATCCCCTATATTAGAAGCAAAAGAGAATTTGGCGTTTCTAGATGGACATTCAGGAGAAAAGTGAAATTGTTTATTGATTCTATTGTGTCATTCTCTTTCTTTCCAATTAGAGTAATCTCTATTATGGGTTTGTTATTGGGAATAGTTGCTTTTGTGTACGGGATATTTGTTGTTATTGCTAAAATAAAGGGAGCTGTTTTGGTGGAAGGCTGGTCTGCTTTGATGGTGGTGCTGTTATTTGTCTCTTCTTTCCAGATGATTGCCCTTGGCGTTATTGGAGAATATGTATGGCGGGCATTGGATGTATCTAGAAAGAGGCCTCTTTATATTGTAGAGCAGGTGCTCTAAGCCGCTAAAATTAATAGGGTAATATGATGATATCTGTTTTGGTTTTAGGAGTCTTGTTTTTTGTCTTCTTTTACCTGATTGGCTCTTTTTTCTTGCATTTTAGTCTAAAGAATAAGAATAGCTTTCTTCAGCACGTTGTAAATCTTTGGGTAGGGTTTTTATTGGCAGTTTCCATATATGCCATTGTGAAAGCTGCCTTCGTTACTGTTCTTATTTTCATCCCGTTTATATTGCTGTTTTACCGAAAGCCCCTTGCAGACTTTTCAGGAAGGGGGCATATGTCAAATCTTTTATTTATTATTTGCTTAATAGGAACCTATGTTCTGCTGTTTTTCTTGCAGGTAAATTTCAATATAAATTTTTTAGAGAATCCGTTCCCCTATATGTCTTTCATTCATCCCTTTGATGGCGAGAGATATATTTATAGTACTATTGTCAGTACTTTGCATTACAAGGGTGTAGAAACAATAAGTGCAGAAACTGTGCTAAAAGGCATTTCTGGTGTTTCGCTTTACCATTTTATTGAGTTTTGGTTAGCTAGTATGTTCAAAACTGTCTACAATGTAAAAAGTGATATAGCGCTATTTTATTTTGTATTCCCTCTTTTTAAGGCCTTTGTAGTACTGGTAGTATTTTCTGTATTTTCTGAAAAAATAGATAGTAAGGATATTCTGTTCTTAGTACTAGCTATAGTTCTAGCTTTTTTTGTTTTCGGCTTCTTGTGGGTATCGCCACCAGTGTATAAAGCTCATCTACGGGATCAAGTATTTATCTCTATTTTTGTGTTAGTGGCTAAGTCTCTATATGAAAAAAAGTATAGTGTTAGTTTAGCGTTCTTGATGCTCGCATCTGTTGAGAATATTCTTTTTATGCCAGCTTTGGTCATTACTATAGGTTTGTTCTATGCTGGTTATGAAAAATTTGATTATATAAAAGTAGTGCTTTTTATTGTGTTTTACTTTTTGTTTTTTTATTTATTTAAAGAAAATGTGCATGATAAATACTATGATTTAGGAGTGTGCGATACTATAGATAAAGTATTTACATGGAGCAAAGTAAAAGGAGTTTACAGGGTAATATTGCTAGCCGTTCTAAGTTATCCTTTTAGATATGTGATAGCCTATTTTATTTTAACAAGATTTAGGTCTGTGCTAAATAAAACTTTGGAGATAGGATTGGCCTATTGGCTAGGTGTTTTATTTTTTGTGTATTATTTTTTGTACGCATTAATGTCTGATTTATCAATAGATGCATGGCAAGTTAGATTTGTAGCTCTTGTACTAGCGAAAGTCTCTTTATTGTTTTTGATGTATGAACTTGTGAAACGAAGAAAAGTTATGTTGTCTGTTATTGGTTTGTTATTGATAACTGATTTTAATTACCCCTTTGCTAGAATAGAAGCTAAAGTGGAACATGATTTCTTGCTAGAAGAGAAGATCGCACAAGTAAGTGCAGATAAGCCATTGATAGGGTTGTTTGTAGATGAAGCAGCAATTTTGCCAAATGTATGGGCTTTGAACCTTTATCCAGTCCATAATACTGATTATGCCCGTGCTAATGATTATAGAATGTATCTTTTTAACTATGACATTACAGCTTTAAGAAGTTCTATAAGGAATTTGGATCCTTCTGCCCAGCCCATATTACGTAGACATATACAACCCCTTTTTCCCTTGAATACAAATATTTTAGGAAATATCAGAAATTATGATGTTTCCATTGTCTGGATCAGTAAAAAATCAAAGTATTTAGATTTCTTTAGAGGGAATAAACCATTGCATGAATTAGATGAGTATTATATCTATAATTTATAGCAAATAATGTTGGAGGTTGTTGGAGACAACACAAAGCGCAGGTGATGTTGTGAAATTACTTCCTCTTTGCCTAAAATATTAGTCTTATCTCTCTGCACTTTTTAGTGCTAGCCTCTAACCTCATCGGTGTCTATCAAATAACAAAGAATTCCACGCAAGACGGAAGTATTCAGAAGAATTTAAGAATCCTACATCCTCGGTTCCGAATAGTTTTAGGCAAGTTGTGCTAAAACTGTTCGCAATCCTCATGCTTGCTTGCTGTTGTAGTAGAGATGACATAGTAAGTTTGGTCTAATTTATGAACATGTGAGAAAATAAGTTAGCAAAAGAATAAAGAAGGTAAACAAATTGCTAAAAATATTAGTAAAATTGAGCCATCAATCGTTTTACCTAATATTTGAAGCTATGCTTGTAGAAGAACTGTACACTGCCGAAGTAGAATATGCTGCCTTTGAGATGCCATTTTTTGGCGCATTAGTCCCAGCTGGGTTTCCATCGCCCGCCGATGATTACCTGGAAACCCAGCTTAACCTACATACTTATTTAATTCCCCGGCCCGCTACTACTTTTTTGGTCCGGGTAAGTGGGGAGTCCATGGTGAAGGCGGGCATCCGTTCCGGAGACTTGCTGGTGGTTGATCGGTCACTAGGTGCTGCAGACCAGCGCATTGTATTGGCAGCTGTGAATGGTGAATATACGGTGAAACGCTACTGTGAAGTAGGTGGCAAAAGGTTTTTGAAAGCTGAAAATGACCTATATCCTACTATTGAGCTAAAGCCAGAAGACGAGTTTTCTATTTGGGGTGTGGTGACCTCTGTGGTGCATCAGTTCTAAAGAAAGGAGACAGACATGTTCGCTTTGGTAGATTGCAACAATTTTTATGCGTCTTGTGAACGGGTTTTCGATGCGAGTCTCCATCAAAAGCCGGTGGTGGTACTGTCCAATAATGATGGTTGTATCATCTCGCGTTCACAGGAAGCAAAAGATTTAGGTATAAAAATGGGGGAACCCTTCTTCAAGCGAAAGCAATGGCTGGCTGAGCAAGGGGTGCGGGTTTTCTCCTCCAACTACACGCTTTACGGCGATATGTCAGGACGAGTGATGGAGATTCTGAGCGGTTTCACGCCGGAGTTAGAAGTCTATTCCATTGATGAAGCTTTCCTTCGGCTAGATGGCTTTCGGCAAGACGAACTGCAAACCTATAGCCACACCATACAAGAAGCCGTAGGGCGCGGGTTGGGAATTCCGGTCTGCATAGGGATTGCGCCTACTAAAACATTAGCCAAAGTGGCGAATCATTTGGCCAAGAAGCGCCGGCAGCAGAGTGGTGGCGTATGGCTCATTAGCAATGAACAGGAGCGAAAGCAGGCGTTGTGTGCCATGTCCATTGGTGATGTGTGGGGCGTAGGACGTCAATATGCGGCACGATTGCAAAGTGCTGGAGTGCAGACTGCCTGGGATCTAACCCAATGCAGCCCTGATTGGGTTAGGCAGCAACTAGGGGGAGTGATAGGAGTGCGCTTACTTAAAGAATTGCAGGGAAAGTCTTGTTTGCAGACCTCTATGCCGCAGGAAAAAAAGAGCATTGCCTGTACCCGTTCCTTCGGGAAGCCAGTGCAGAGTCTAGTGCAACTGCAGGAAGCCGTGGCTACTTACGCCACCCGGGCAGCAGAGAAGTTGCGGAAGCAAGAGTCGGCGGTAGGAGCCATCACCGTGTTCATTCATACCAACCGATACGCGCCAGTAGAGCAGTACTTCAAAAGCATTACTTTGGAATTGCCAGTAGCCACAGATTCCACTTTGGAGTTAGTGCGGCTTGCGGTAGATGGCGTAAAGAAGATTTTCCGCCCAGACATCCAGTACGGGAAAGCCGGAGTTATTCTCACCGGGCTGGTGCCAGTGCAAGGTGTGCAGGCCAATATATTCAGTGTGCCCACAGTTGTGGAACACAAAGGGCTTATGAAAGCAGTGGACTACCTCAACAAGACTTGGGGCAGCGGGACCGTGGTAGTGGCTTCCGTAGGCATTCAGCAGGAATGGCAGATGCTAAAAGGAATGCGGTCCCAAAGATTCACAACCCATTGGGATGATTTGCTGCGGGTAAGCTGTTAGAGCGTTTTTGAGGAGTTTTCTATGAATTAGGCCTAAAGCGGGGAGGGGTGCTATCAAAAGAATCTTTCAGGTACCTGTGGGCACCTGGTTAAAAATTACCGTCTGCGTTTTCTGCGTGAATGCCAGGCCTGCACTTTGTACAAAAAAAGAACAGGTCTCTGCATGTGAAAGGCCTGTTCTTTTTTTGTGTAAATCAGTAGTTGAGATGCTTTATTTCAACTACTGATTTCCCAAAATGAATTTAAAATAATCAAATCGGGAAATTATTTTTCTAGCGCTTCGGGCTTTTGCTTCTTTAATGAGGTATCATTGGCAGATTGAGCTTTGCTAGGGCTTAGGAAACTCAGACGTACAAGGCTCCTTTGTTTGCCTTTACATCAGAGACAAAATCCTTTACCTGCTGCTCGTTTTTACGCTCGCAAATCATAAGCACATTGTCGTGCTCGGCTACTATATAATCATGAAGGCCTTGAATAACCACTAATTTGCCTTGGGGCGTTTTAATGATGCAATTCTGGGTGTCATAAAGCATAGTATTGCCGTCTACCACATTCCCTTCTGGTGTTTTAAGGGCAATGCTGTACAATGAATTCCAAGTGCCCACATCAGACCAACCCAGGTCTCCTAAAATCACATACACGTTCTCTGCTTTTTCCATGATGCCATAATCAATGGATACATTGCGGGACTGTTCATAAACCGTATTGATAAAGGACTCTTCGCCTGCCGTATAGTAAGTAGATGCTCCCGTCTCAAATAAATCCGCGATGTCTGTCAGGTGCTCCTTGAAGGCACCAACAATGGCTTGAATGTTCCAGATGAAAATGCCTGCGTTCCAAACAAAGTCGCCACTTTGTAAAAACGACTGAGCAAGCTCTAAAGAAGGTTTTTCCCTAAAAGTTTTTACCTTCTGCAACGCCTGGGCACCATCTGGGGCATACTGGATATAGCCATATCCAGTATCAGGACGGGTAGGTTTAATGCCAATGGTAACTAAGATGTTTTCTTGGCCGGCTGCCGCTACTCCCTGGTGTACACATTCCAGGAACGCCTGCTCACGTAAAATCACATGGTCTGCCGGAGCCACTATAACAACGGCATTGGGGTCTTTTTGGGCTATTTTGAAACAGGCATACGCGATGCAGGGAGCGGTATTACGCCCTACAGGTTCCTGTAAAATCTGATCAGAAGTTAATTCAGGCAGGTGTTCCTGTACCAGGTCTTTGTATTCCCTATTGGTGACAACGTATATGTTTTCTGTAGGGCAAACAGTAGAGAAACGTTTTACAGTTGACTGGATCAGGCTTTCCCCAATACCGAGAACATCATGAAACTGTTTTGGGTGATTGTTTCTGCTGAACGGCCAAAAGCGACTCCCTACTCCGCCGGCCATTACTACTACATATATGTTTTCTGGTAAAGTATTCATATCTGATTTTATTTTATATAAATGATGTAAGATTAAATTTTATTGTGGCAAAGGTAAGTAGTTCTTTAAAATTTACAAATAGATGTGAAATGGCTTCAAAAGAATAAATGCCAACGTTTGATTTTTAAAGTATTTTACTAGATATGAAATTATGATGCCAACAAATTGAAAATTTCTAAATCAAACAAGAGTGGAAGTAGCTTAATTGCCTGATTTACACATTCAAGAACTAGAACCTTCTTCTTGAGTTGGCATGAAAGCTGTAGGATTAGACACGAGAATGACGTACTTTAGTAAAGGAGTTGGAGCTGTTTGTTGAACATTTTGCATTGTTTAACAATAAAGCAACTAAAGCGTGTACTATTATCTATTGGTTATAAGATGCTTTTAGTATGTTTTATAATTTAATAGATATATTCTTACATTTGTCCGAAAATCAAAAATTTAATATAAGAAAAACACCATGAGAATAGCAGTAGTAGGAACGGGCTACGTGGGCCTGGTGACAGGCACATGTTTTGCCGAGGTAGGTATTGATGTAACCTGTATTGACGTGAATGTCAAGAAGATTGAAGATCTTAAGCAGGGTATCCTGCCCATTTACGAGCCCGGCTTGGAAGAAATGGTGCTCCGTAATGTGGAGAAAGGCCGTCTTCATTTCTCTACCAACTTAGCCTCCGCCATCAAAGGCTGCGACGCGGCATTTATCGCCGTAGGTACGCCTCCGGGCGAGGACGGCTCAGCTGACCTTAAGTATGTATTAGGCGTGGCCCGCGAGATCGGTCAGCACATGGATGACTACTTGGTGGTGGTAACCAAAAGCACCGTTCCAGTAGGTACCGCTAACAAAGTGAAGCAAGCCGTTGCTGAGGAGTTGGAGAAACGCCAGTCTACTTTAACCTACGATGTGGCCTCAAACCCTGAGTTCCTCAAAGAAGGTGCAGCCATTGATGACTTCCTTAAGCCAGACCGTATTGTGATAGGGGTGGAGAGTGAGCAAGCCGAGGAAGTGATGCGCAAGCTTTACAAGCCTTTCCTGATGAACGGGCACCCGATCATCTTTATGGACGTTCCTTCCGCTGAGATGACCAAGTATGCCGCCAACTCCATGCTGGCCACCAAGATCAGCTTCATGAACGATATTGCCAATCTGTGCGAGATCATGGGTGCCGATGTGAACATGGTGCGCAGAGGCATTGGCTCCGATAGCCGTATAGGTAACAAGTTCATTTACCCTGGCATCGGTTATGGCGGTTCTTGCTTTCCTAAAGACGTGAAAGCGTTGATCAAAACTGCCGAGGACAACGGCTATGAGATGCAGATTCTCAAAGCGGTGGAGTCAGTGAACGAGAACCAGAAGGAGGTTTTGTTCAACAAGGTGATGAAGCACTTCGGTGGGGAAATCGCCGGTAAGACGTTTGCTCTTTGGGGCCTTTCCTTCAAGCCAAAAACCGATGACATGCGCGAGGCACCATCTCTGGTGATCATTGAGAAGTTGTTAGCGGAGGGTGCCAGTGTGAAGGCCTATGACCCAGTGGCTATCAAAGAAGCCAAGCACATGATTGGCGACAATGACAGTGTAGAATATTCAAAAGACGAATATGAGGCTCTGATTGATGCTGACGCATTGCTTATTGTAACTGAGTGGCCTGAATTCCGCTCACCAAATTTCCAAGTGATTGGGAAGCTGTTGAAAAATAAAGTCATCATTGATGGCCGCAACATCTACGAGGCCAAGGAACTGCAGGAGCTGGGCTTCGCCTATTACGGCATCGGGGTTCAGGAAGTACAACCTGTTATCGAGACAACAAACTAAGAATGGCAAAAGAGAATAGAAAACGCGTACTGATTACCGGTGCGGCCGGATTCCTGGGCTCGCACCTGTGCGACCGCTTCATCCGCGAGGACTACCACGTGATTGCGATGGATAACCTCATCACCGGTGACCTGAAGAACATAGAGCACCTGTTTAAGCTGGAGAACTTCGAGTTCTACAACCATGACGTCTCCAAGTACGTGCACGTGCCTGGCCACCTGGACTATATCCTGCACTTCGCCTCCCCGGCTTCGCCGATAGACTACCTCAAGATCCCGATCCAGACGCTGAAGGTGGGCTCCTTGGGTACGCACAACCTGCTGGGCCTGGCCCGGGCAAAGGGCGCACGCATGCTGATTGCCTCCACCTCTGAGGTGTACGGTGACCCCGAGGTGCACCCGCAGGTGGAGGAGTACTGGGGTAACGTGAACCCGGTAGGCCCGCGCGGCTGCTACGACGAGGCCAAGCGTTTCCAAGAGGCCATCACCATGGCCTACCACACGCACCACGGGGTGGAGACGCGCATTGTGCGCATCTTCAACACCTACGGCCCGCGCATGCGCCTCAACGACGGTCGCGTACTTCCCGCCTTCATGAGCCAGGCGCTCAGGGGCGAAGAGTTGAGCATCTTCGGGGACGGCTCACAGACCCGCTCCTTCTGCTACGTAGACGACCTGATAGAGGGGATCTACCGTCTGCTCCTGAGCGATTACGTCCTTCCGGTGAACATCGGTAACCCATCTGAGGTGACCATCAAGGAGTTCGCCGAAGAGATCTGTCGCCTGACCGGCGTTGAGCTGAAACTGGGCTACCAACCCCTGCCGGAGAATGACCCGCAACGCCGCCGTCCTGATATCTCCAAAGCCAAGGAGATTCTGGGCTGGGAGCCGCAGGTGTCCCGCTCGGAAGGTCTGAGACGCACCCTGGAGTACTTCAAAGAGCACGTGGAAACCGCTCCCACTGAGGCCTTGACGTTCTAGAAAGTAATTAAGTTAAACACAAAGAGGGTTTGCGGATGTTGTCTGTAAACCCTCTTTGTGTTTAGGTGCCTCGTTTCTGAGCCATTTTAAGGAAATAAGCTTAAAAGCCTCATAGCACTGGAAGACCTGCGAGTCTCTGCATCAGTAGTTTCGTCTGCTAACTCTGCCTATAACTCGTCGAGTTAGAGGCTAAAGGTAACTGTGCAGAAAAGAACCGGAAGTGTCATTATGAAGCGGTCGGAGCTTTGCTGGGTAGTGGCTCGTTTTACAACAGATTTGAAGAAAAGAGCCTGTAAATAGGTTTTAAGCGTGTCTATAGGCCTTGCGTAGATTATTTCTATACATACAGCTTTTTTTTAATTGTCATTATATTCTGTAGGAGTAATTGCTTGAAAGAGAGTTGTATGCAGAGTTTTGTAACTGCTTAAACAGTAAGCTGTGTTACTAAATTGTAAATTCTGCAAGGTAGGTAAATAGTGATTTTAGTAGTTGAATCTACTTGAGAATAGAGAATTAATGTTTAAGTAAGAAGTTACTGGTTTGATTTTCAATAGTATATGTATGTTTCTTGGGGCCTTAAAAGAAGAATAGGTAAGGGCGAAGTATAATCTAAACAATATAAGTAACCGTCTCAAGGATATATCGTACCTTTGCGGCATATGTGCGGTATATCAGGAATCTACGCTTTTACTCAGGAAGGCCGTTTGGCTATCCAACGTTTATCAGACTCAACTGACGCGCTTCAATCGCGCGGCCCAGACTCTAGCGGGCATTTTACCCATGGGCCGGTAGGATTGGGGCACAGGCGGTTGTCCATCATTGATGTAAGTGATGTGGCGTGCCAGCCCATGCATACAGAGAATGAGCGCTATACCATTGTGTTCAACGGTGAAATCTTCAATTACCAGGAACTGAAGAAGCAACTCGTGGAAAAAGGATACACCTTCTTCTCGCAGTCAGACACAGAGGTGCTCCTGAAGTATTACATTGAAGAAGGACCCTCTTTTCTTAAAAAACTGAACGGCTTTTTCGCTTTCGCTATCTATGACAAGGAAGAGGAGAGCTTATTTGTCGCTAGGGACCGATACGGCGTAAAGCCCCTCCTGATGTATCAGGATGAGGATAAATTGGTGTTTGCCTCAGAGATGAAGTCGCTGCTCACGTTCGGAATTCCGCGTAAGTTAGACTATGCTTCTTTGTATGAATACCTGCAGCTAAACTACATTCCCGCGCCCGCTTCTATTTTCAAAGGGGTGAAGAAGCTCATGCCCGGCCATTACTTCATGGTAAGTAAAAAAGGCAAAGTGGAGGTGAAGCGTTGGTACAAGATTCCGTACGACGAGAAAAAGGTTAAGCACAATGATCTCACCTATGAGGCACAGCAGAAAAAACTGGTTGACCTGATGGACGGAGCCGTGCAGCGCCGTATGATTGCCGATGTGCCCTTAGGCGCTTTCCTGAGCGGAGGAATTGACTCCTCGGCCATTGTAGCCTTGGCTTCGCGTCATACCCAGCACCTGAACACCTTCTCCATTGGGTACAAAGACGAGCCGTTCTTTGACGAGACCAAGTACGCCAAATTGGTGGCAGACAAATACAAGACCAATCATACCGTCTTCTCGCTCACCAATAATGATTTGTACGAACACCTATTCCGGGCATTAGAGTACATAGATGAGCCCTTTGCCGATTCTTCGGCCCTAGCCGTCAATATCCTCAGCCACTACACCCGCCAGAAAGTAACCGTAGCCTTGTCGGGAGATGGGGCCGATGAGCTTTTTGCCGGTTATAACAAGCACATGGCGGAATACAAGGTGCGCCAAGGCGGATTTGCCGCCGAGACCGTGGCCGCATTACTGCCGCTTTGGGAAATGATGCCCAAATCCAGGAACTCTTCCTTCGGAAACCGCATCCGTCAGTTTCAACGCTTCGGCGAAGGGATGAACCTTTCCGCCAAAGACCGCTACTGGCGCTGGGCTTCCTTTGCCACTGAAGAAGATGCCAAATCTCTGCTCAGCGGGAAATCCAAAAAGATACTTTCCAAAGATGTCTACAAGAAACGCCGGCAGAAGATTTTAAGCCATCTTTCCCAAAAAGGGGACATAAATGAAGTCTTGTTAACGGACATGCAGTTGGTGTTGCCTAATGATATGCTCACCAAAGTGGATCTAATGTCTATGGCCAACAGCCTGGAGGTGCGCACGCCGTTCCTGGACTATAAAGTAGTCAATTTTGCTTTCTCCTTGCCTCAGTCTTCCAAAATTGATGGAGGTATGAAAAAGAAGATTGTGCAAGATGCGTTCCGCGAAATGCTTCCGCCGGAATTATACAAACGCCCTAAGCATGGTTTCGAAGTACCTTTGCTAAAATGGTTCCAAAACGAACTACGGCCTATGATTGTGGATGATCTGTTGTCAGATGCCTTCATTGAAGCCCAAGGTATTTTCAACCTGAAAGAAATTCAACGGCTAAAAGCCCAGCTTTTCTCCAACAATCCCGGTGATATCCATGCTCGCATCTGGGCCTTGGTGGTGTTCCAGCATTGGTGCAAGAAGTGGATGGCGTAGGACTTAAGCTTACGTGCTAATTTCAGTCTTTTAATTTGCGTCATATTAGCTCCTTCACTAAAACACAGCTTTGAATATCCTAATTGACTAAATAAGATCAAATGATTGCAGTTAGTGATAGAAGGTAGGCTTTAAATATTAAATACTATTCTTTAATAACTTTATATATAAGTGTTCCTTGAGTATGAGCCTCGTTAGTCGCATCGGCTAATGGAGTAGAGTAATCAGGTGTGCTATAATGATGTGTGAAGATTGAGAAGTTTAGGATTAAAAATATAGTTTTCTGTGAACGCTTACTTAGGAAGGTGAGAAAACTCAAACAAATTTAAAGGACATAGTAACTATAGTGACTACTACTTTCAAAGAAAAAGCTGTTTCAGGAGTTAAATGGAGCGCAATAAGTCAATTTGGGACCCAAGGGGTGATCATGGTCTCCTCTATCATGCTAGCCCGTCTGTTATCACCGGGGGAGTTTGGTTTAATGGCTATGTTAACCGTACTTGTTGGCTTAGCACATCATTTTACCAGTTTTGGCTTTGGAATAGCACTTATTCAGCAAAAAGAAGTTTCAGAGATAGAGCTTTCTTCTGTTTTCTGGGTAAACTTGGGATTAGGTGTGTTACTGACGTCGGTATTTGCGCTGCTTTCTCCAATTATTGCAAGGTTTTATAATGAGCCATCTCTTACGTATTTAACTGCTGCTGTCTCCGTTAACTTTGTTTTGGCCGCACTTACCGGGGTTCATGTATCCATTTTGAATCGGCAATTGGCATTTAAACAATTAGCAATTACAACTTTCAGTTCAATTTTTATTTCCTACACAATTGCCATTCTTTGTGCCAGTCTAGGTGGGGGAGTTTGGAGTCTTCTTATTCAAAGTATTGTTAATACGTTAGCTCTTACCTGCTTCTATCTGTATTTCTGTAGGTGGAAGCCAAAATTTGTTTTCAGCAAGAAGGCTATTCGTCAATTAAGTAGAGTGGGCGGGCATATCTTCTTTATTGGCATTTTTGACTACATAGCTACCAACATAGACACTGTATTAATTGGGAAATATATTAACAAGAAGCAATTAGGTGAGTATGGTAGGGCTAATGCCTTCACCATGTTGCCCGTGTCCAATGTTTCCTCAGTCCTTGCTCGTGTACTAATGCCCTCACTTGCTCAGATACAGGATGATAAAAAACGAGTTGCTGATATATACCTCCGTACGGCTCGGGTGCTTGCGTTAATAATCTTCCCAATGATGATTGGGCTAGCCTTGGTCGCGCATCCTTTTGTAGAAGTAGTTTTTGGGTCAAAATGGTTAGGTATGGTTCCTATGCTGCAATGGTTTGCCCCTTTAGGAATATTAATATCTTTTAATAGCATCCATGACCCAATAATAGTATCTCAAGGGCGTAGCGATCTTTTGTTCAAGATAGCTCCCTTTGAAAAAGGCTTATTAATTGCGGTCGTTTTTATAGGACTACCTTGGGGAGTATTCGGGATTATTGTTTGCAAGGCTATCGCCAATCTATTAATCTCCTTCCCAAAATTCTGGCTGCTAAGTAAAGCAGTTCATATTAGAATGAGTAAAATGTATATAAATTTGATGCCAGCTGCCGCTTTGTCAGGTATGATGGCAATAGCAGTCTATTTCAGCGTAGATACGCTTGATTCTGTTTTATCTGCTCCGCTTCTGTTAGGTGCAGGGGTGCTGGTAGGGGTGACTTCTTATGTAGTAGGTACAATCATTTTCAATTCATCTGTTTTCACTGAAATCAAAGATATTTTAAAAAAATAAAAAGGAGTTTTGATGATTAATGTTACAAAGACTTTTCTTCCGCCCTTAGAAGAATACACAACATATTTGAAAGGAATATGGGAAAGGTCATATGTTACGAATAGAGGGCCTCTAGTCTTAGAACTAGAGGAAAAGTTGAAGAATTACTTGGGTGTTAAGCATTTGCTTTTCGTTTCAAATGGTACAATAGCTCTGCAAATTGCAATAAAAGCTTTAGAACTCAAAGGTGAAATTATCACTACCCCCTTTTCATATGTAGCTACTACAACCTCTATCCTTTGGGAAGGGTGTGAGCCAATTTTTGTAGATATTGAGTCAAATACTTATTGCATTGATCCAGATAAGATTGAGCAGAAGATTACGGAAAGAACCTCTGCTATACTAGCAACTCATGTTTACGGGTTTCCATGTGCAGTTGAAAAAATCAACTCAATTGCAGAAAAATTTAATCTAAAAGTCATATATGATGGAGCTCATGCATTTGGGGCAAAATATAGAGGTGAGGCTGTTTTAAGTTTCGGAGATGTATCCACTGTAAGTTTCCATGCAACAAAATTGTTTCATACCATAGAAGGAGGGGCCATCATCACGAACGATGATGAGCTATTTAAGAAAATAACCTTGTTCCACCAATTTGGGCATGTATATGATGATTATTTCCTAATGGGGATTAATGGTAAAAACTCAGAACTTCATGCTGCTATGGGGCTTTGTACTTTGCCTTTGATAGATAAATTCATACTTAAGCGTAATTCTCTTATCAAGCTCTATGATGAGTTGTTATTGCCAAAAGGACTAACAAGGCCCGATGTTGTAGATGACTTTGAGTACAATGGTGCTTATTATCCAATTCTGTTTCATTCTGAAAAGGAATTGGTAAAAGTAAAAGCGTCGCTGTCAGATAATATGATTAATACCAGAAGGTATTTCTACCCCTCTTTAAATAACTTGCCTTATTTAGAAGAGCAAAAATGTGATGTCTCAGAAAACATAGCTAAAAGAGTACTTTGCTTACCACTTTTCTATGAACTTGAAGAGCGTCAAGTGCATGAAATATGTGCTGCCATTGAAAATGCTTTGATATGCTGATAGCAGGCGCTAAAGGACATGCTAAAGAAGTATTAGAGATCCTCCACAAACAATCAAACCAGATCATTCATTTATATGATGATGTAAGCACTGATTTACCTGAAAAGCTATATAATCTTTTTTCTATCATCCGCTCCAAAGAAGAAGTTGTGAAGCTTTTTGAAATAGACCCCTTCTTTGTTTTAGGTATAGGAGGAGCACAGCAACGGTATGCTTTATGTTCTAAACTAGAGGATATAGGAGGTGAACTTGTGTCTGTGATTGCTGGGAATGCTGAAATTGGCAGTTTTAATGTGGAGTTGGGAGAAGGAGTAAATATTATGCAAAAATCATTCATATCCAATGATGTCAAAATAGGAAGAGGTACACTCATCAATGCAAAATGTTCAATTCACCATGATTCTTTAGTTGGAGAATTCTGTGAGATTTCGCCTGGAGTAACCATTACAGGAGGAGTAAGTATCGGGAACTTTACAACTGTTGGTACTGGAGCTATCATATTACCAAAAATAAAGATTGGAGACAATGTAATCATTGGTGCAGGAGCAGTAGTAACCAAAAACTTGGAAAGCAACTCTCTTGCGGTTGGAGTACCGGCGCAACCAAGGATATAGAAGTAGCTGATACTCTTTCAGATATTTTTTATTAGGATAATTAACTAATGAAATAGATTTGTTAGTGATTAGATCATGCTAGGTATTTTTCTATTTTGAAATTTATTTTACAGGCAGGTTTGTTGCTAAAAGACTTGCAAATGATAGCCAAAAAGATCAAGCTAAAAATCTATAAACGCTCAGGGTATTTGGAGGTATGTTGAAAGGTTAGTTATGCATGAATAAAGTGTTTTATTTTTATTGAATATTTCTGAAAATTAGTTTTTTAACTATTGTATAAAGAGGCCTTATAGAAAATAGCGATCTTTATATGATGAAGTTGCTTTCTTAATTTGATTAAGTATTTGAAGGAAAGAAGCCAGTAAGAATGTTAACGAGTAAGCATTTTGATGATTGTTTTCTTCTGTGGAATAGAACTAGATTTTAAAATAGGTTGAATGAACATACTGTATTATTACCCTTCAAACAAAAGAGCTATTGGCTTTGATACTATCTTTATCGAACTGATAAAACGGGGACATAGTATATATCTGCTTACAACCTGTGAAGAGGGGTTATTGCATGAGGATGTAAAGAAGTTAGGCGTAAAGGTATATGCACACCCTGTAACTAGTACTAACTCTATCATATACCACTTGATGCAATGGTGGTATTTGGTGAAATTCTGCTATGAAAATCATATTGATTATATTTTTTCGCATCTGCAACCTGTAAATATTATTGCTGTTGTTGCCCAGTTTTTCATTAGAGCCAAAGTTGTTATTTTTAGGCATCACTTCAGATTTGACTTGCTTCTAGAAGGTAGCACCCTAAATATTAATAAAAATGAAGTGATGGGGGAGAGACTAGTGAATTTTTTGGCAAAGAAAATCATAGTTCCTTCCTCTGGGGTTTACCAAGGAATGAAAGAATTCGAAAAGGTTGATATGGGGAAAGTACGTATCATTCCCTATATATATGATTTTTCTAAATACAAGAAACCAGATCCATCTAGAGTAAATGCCATAAGAGAACAATATAGAAGTCATTTACTTTTGATTATGTGTTCCCGCTTTGTGCCCCTGAAAAGGCATGAAATTGCTTTCAAAGCTTTCAATGAATTAATTAGAAAAGGATTAGACATCAAAGTTTTGGTACTGGATGATGGTCCTGAAAAGGGAAAGTTAGAGAGGTACGTGGTTGATAATGCCCTGCAGAAACACATTATCTTTGTGGGATATACTACTGAAATATTAAATTTCATGGCCGCGGCTGACCTTCTAATTCATCCATCTTTAACGGAGGCCAGCAATAGTGT
Organism: Rufibacter sp. JT3400010; assembly: GCF_054956755.1. NCBI lineage: Bacteria > Pseudomonadati > Bacteroidota > Cytophagia > Cytophagales > Hymenobacteraceae > Rufibacter > Rufibacter sp. JT3400010. The sequence continues at coordinate 122,354 of NZ_JBUDXA010000004.1, forward strand.
AGTCAAAGAAATGGGTATTTTAGAGAAACCGGTGGCTGTCTGTGAGGGTGTGGGTGATTTCAGTGATTACATCATAGATCAAAAGAATGGGTTTTTAATGCCCAAAAACCAAACTGAGCTGCATATCTTAGAGGCCATAAATCAGGTATACCATAACAAATCCATGCTTCATGAGCTTGGAAGAGAACTGAAGAGTACTGTAGTTGAGAAGTTTAGTGTTTCAACTGAAACGATGGCTCATTATGAAGCGTTGTTAAAAGATCAATAATTAAGTAATCAATTGTGGAAGAACTGAAGCTAAGCATAGCCATGATTACTTATAATCATGAAGATTTTATTGCAGTAGCTCTAAAAAGTATACTTGATCAGAAGGTAGACTTCAAGTATGAAATTGTTGTGGGGGAAGATTATTCTACTGACAACACAAGAGCAATCATTGAAGCAATTCAAGAACAAAACCCAGGTATTGTTAGGTTGATTGATCGTGGCAAAAATGTTGGTTCTACAATCAACTTTGATGATACTTTAAAGCAGTGCAGGGGTGAGTATATTGCAATGCTAGACGGTGATGATTATATGCTGCCGGGAAAACTTCAGAAACAGGTTGATTTCTTAGATCAAAATCCAGATTGCGTAATGGTTGCCCATGACTTACGTGCGTTTGATAATGATACTGGAGCTACAGTTCGTATTGTAAAACCACCGGTTATTAAGCAGTATTATACTATAGAGGATTTGTTTATTTATAGCAGCATTTTTGGGAACTCTTCTAAGATGTTTAGGAGAAGCGCATTGCCTTCTTATGGAGTAAGCCCTAAAATTCATTTTATTGCAGATCTCTTTATTACGTTACATATAGTCAAAGAATCTAGAATAGGGTATATCCAAGAGATTTTAGGCGATTATAGATTGCATTCTGGAGGAATGATGCGGAATCTCAAAGGGAAAGAGGCATTTGAAGATGTGATTACAACTATTGATTCAATTACAGAAATTTACGGAGATAAGTATAAGCCTATCTATCAGAATCAAATTGCGTATGCTTTTCTTATTTATGGGGTAGATGAATTTTTGAAAGATAATTTATCTAATGCAAGGGCTAAATTAATAGAAAGTATAAAAGTTAAATGGAACTTTGCTCCATCTCAGTATTTTTATTTTTTTATCTCGTTCTTGCCAAAGGCATTCAGAAAAAAACTAATCCAACTTAAGCAACAGTTGAGCTAATTTTGACGTGTGTCATTGAGTGTTTTAAGTATACTAAGTGCAAGTAGCATAAACATCAATAGAGAGAGTGCCTGTAGCTAGTGTCCCGCCAAATCTAGTGATGTAGAGTTGTAGCTTACTTGCCAGGCAGGGCTTAGACCTACAGAGGACTGCTCTACACTACCACGCATATATAGCGAGAAGACGGGTAAGCTGAGTCTTATCCTTGGGAAAGTAGTAAAGAGATAGTTTATCTTCACTTTGTTGTAGGTGTCTTCTTCCAAGTGCAGGCCGGTAGGGTAGTCCATTTCCCTATACAGGTAAACATATCTGCACTAACGTCCTTATAACATGAAGAAGCAGGAAAGAGGCGGAGAATTCAAGGTATTTATAGGAAGCCTAGCTACTATTCAATCATGAGGAGATGATCAACGCCATCCAGCATATGGAGGAGTAAGTATAAGTAGTTGCCCTATAACCCGAAATCTAGAGAATGTTTGATTTTGACATAGGTATTTATTGATAAGTGGTAGAAAGTTTAACAAGTAAGTAGGTCTTATTTTTGAGTTTATAGCTTTCCAAGGTATAGAGTAAGTGAAATGGCTTACTCTATACCTTGGAAAATTTTCTAATAGAGTTTTATGAAAAACGGAATTATATTCCAATCTATCAAAGGTGTTGCAAAGTACTTGACAGGTAGAGAAAAAGGAGTAGCAATCGTAAACTTCCTTTTGCTACTGCTTGCTGCTATGTTAGATGTAGTTGGTTTGGCATCACTTGTGCCTGTCATTATGACTGCCACAAATCCAGAAGTTGTTAAGACCAACAAGTATATGGCCTTTGCATATGAAACGCTGGGTTTCCAAAGCTTTAAGGCTTTTATGGTTTTCCTGATATTAGCAGTATTTGTTTATTTCTTAGTTAAGAACTTATTTACTGTATGGATTAACTATAAGCAAGTTCAGTTTACTGCTCAAATTGCTATAAAAGTCGTTAAACGTCAATACGATAAGTACTTGAACTTGCCCTATTGGCACTTTCAGGATATGGGGTCTTCAGGCCTAATGAATAAAGTGAGCCATCTTCCAACAGTTTTTGTGGAAGGTATCATTAGACCATTGTATTTGTTATTCTCTGACCTTACTATGATAGTAATTATTGTAGTAGGAATATTAATTTATCAGCCAATTTTAGCCTTATTGTTGGCTTTAATTCTTGTGCCTAGTGCTCTCTTAACCTATAAAGCTGTGAAAGATAAGTCAGAGCATATAGGTACAAGGCTAAATGATTTACGTCCTGTTTCCCATACACTTCTTATGAATTCTTTTAATGGATTTGTAGAGTTTAAATTAGCAAATAGAGTACGAGATAATAAAAATCATTATGTAGAGAAACAAATTGAAATACAGGACCTAGGAGCAAAGGGCTTTTTGTATAGCTTGGTGCCGATGAAAATAATTGAGATGGTAGCTATTTTGGGGGTAGTTACTATTTTTCTATATTCTGTTTTGTTACCTCAGTATTCTGGAAGCCTAATTGCCTTAGTTGGTTTGTTCGCAGCAGCAGCTTACCGGTTAATGCCTTCGGTAAATAGGTTGCTTTTGCAAGTTATGATGCTAAAGCAAAATAATTATGTTTTAGGGCTTTTAGATGAATTTAAAGAATATGAGAAATCACTTGTTTCAAGTGATGATCAAGAAATACTATCATTCAAAGACTTTATTAAGTTTGATGATATTTCCTTTGCATACCCAGGTACAGAGAAGAAAGTAATACAAAAAGTAAACTTTACTGTAGGAAAGGGGGAGAAAGTAGGGTTTATAGGTGCTTCAGGCTCTGGTAAAACAACCTTAATGAACATTCTACTTCGTTTTTACTTGGAGCAGGAAGGACAGATCTTGGTTGATGGTGTGCCACTAAGTGAAAAGAATAAGCTGGATTGGTATAGAATGATAGGGTACGTGAAGCAAGATACCTTCTTAATGGAAGGTACCATTCAAGATAATATCACGTTAGGAGACCCTAAGGTAGATAACACTCGGCTTATGTATGCTTTAAAGTATGCTTCATTAGAAGATTTTGTTCAAAAATTACCAGATGGTGTTCATACGGAGATAGGAGAAAGAGGGTCAAAGCTTTCAGGAGGCCAGAAACAACGAATTGGAATTGCCAGGGCATTGTACAAGAAGGCAGAAATCATGGTGCTTGATGAAGCCACCAGCGCCTTAGACAATAACACAGAACGGGAAGTAAGCGAAGCAATAGATAAATTAGCTGATACTAATATTACAATCTTTATGATAGCGCATCGTATTACCACCTTAAGAGAGTGTGACAGAATATACGAACTGAAAGATAGTGAGATAGTTGCAGAGTGGGTGTATGAAGATCTTATCAAAACAGTTATTTAAGTCTAACTTTTTGCTGCAATAAGTAGAATGCTTGTTTATCTGGTATAGTAGTTCCCCTTTCTATCTATAGTCTGTTAAGAATAGTTAATCTTTAACCATCAAAAGGGCTGTTTCTTATACAAACGCCTGCCTCAGCCAACTTTTAAGCTACTCTTCTGAAAACAGCCCAAAAACAGAAACTCACCTAATGTAGGCAAACGCTTGCGCCACAAAGAGATTGGAAGACCATTTAGATCTCTCAATAACTTTGAACGCTGAAGAGCCTTCTTTGCAAACTTCTGCATAGCGTCATCAGTTTTAGTCTGTTTCTCGGAAAACACCCCAAAGAGAGATAGATCCCTCTAAGAAGGCACAGCTGAAGCTTTCGCGAGGGACAAATTGGAAAGCCTGGTTGGTTCACAGTTGAATGTTTCCTTGTATTCCACTTCTGTTCAAAGGAACTTTCTCTGTATGTAGGTTCCTTGCAGTAATTACCATTAGTGAAATCCTGAAAAGTTGAATACAGACAAGTCAAGGCATTTTCATTTATCTAAGTAGAATTCAAGGAAACAGAGATTATGGTAATCTTGTTTGAGATTTCTGTTGAATAGATTAATAATAAATCTATGAAAACATTTTATGTTTCAGAATATCAGATAAGGAAAGAATAATTATATTCTTGAGGAGAGAATGCACCGCTTCAGGGTATTCTGTAAAAAGCTTATGCTTTAAAAATTCCTATTTTAAGAAATTTCTCCTCATCTTTGCTGCAGGAACTATTTATCTTACAATTTAACTTCAGTTCAACCATTTTAGGGCAAAAAGTGGATGTTGAAATGTATATAATCTTGAAAGTAAGTCAATTAAAATGAAAAAAGCTCTAATCACAGGCATAACCGGACAAGATGGTGCATATTTAGCAGATCTTCTGCTAAAAAAAGGATATGAGGTGCATGGTATAAAGCGCCGTAGCTCCTTGTTCAACACAGACAGGATTGACCACCTTTACCAAGATCCACACGAAAATAACGTCCGGTTTCACCTGCACTATGGTGATCTAAGTGATTCCACTAACATCATCCGGATTATTCAGCAGGTACAACCCGATGAGATTTATAACTTGGGTGCCATGAGTCATGTGCAGGTAAGCTTTGAAACTCCAGAATATACCGCCAATGCCGATGGAATTGGAACACTCCGGATTTTGGAAGCGGTAAGACTCCTTGGATTAACTGAAAAGACCCGCATCTACCAGGCATCTACTTCTGAGTTATATGGCTTAGTGCAAGCAGTTCCTCAAAGTGAAACCACTCCCTTCTACCCTCGTTCCCCTTATGCCGTGGCAAAGCTATACGGCTACTGGATTACAGTAAACTATAGAGAGGCCTATAATATGTATGCTTGCAATGGTATCTTGTTTAACCATGAAAGCCCATTAAGAGGTGAAACTTTTGTAACGCGTAAAATCACTAGAGGGGCCGCTAAAATAGCGTTAGGTATGCAGGATAAATTATATCTGGGTAACCTTGATGCACAAAGAGATTGGGGGCATGCCAAGGATTATGTAGAGGCCATGTACCTTATTTTACAGCAAGACACACCAGAAGACTACGTTATTGCCACAGGTATCACAACTACAGTGCGGGACTTCGTGAGAATGGCATTTGCAGAAGTAGGAGTAGAGTTGGAGTTTTCTGGCGAAGGGGTAGAAGAAAAAGCAACAGTGGTGGCCTGCCATAATCCAGATTACCAGATTGAAGTTGGCAAGGAAGTGGTAGCCGTTGATCCGCGTTATTTCCGTCCTACAGAAGTGGAACTATTGATTGGTGATCCTACTAAGTCAAAAACCAAGCTTAAGTGGGAGCCTAAATATGATTTGGCTGGTTTGGTGAAGGAAATGATGGAGGCTGATGTAGAGCACTTCCAAAAAGAAAAGATGTTGCTGGAGCAAGGCTACAGAGTTAAAAATCAATTTGAATAATTGAATGCTGAAGGAAGACAAGGTTTATGTGGCCGGGCATAGAGGCATGGTTGGCTCGGCAATCACAAGAAAATTAGAAAAGGAAGGATATACTAATCTGGTAACCCGTACCTCAAAAGAACTAGATCTCCGGAACCAGGAGGAGGTAAATGCCTTTTTCCAGGCAGAAAGGCCAGCCTATGTTTTTTTAGCGGCAGCTAAAGTAGGCGGGATTGTGGCTAACAGTACCTATAAAGGGGAGTTTCTATACGATAACCTCATGATTCAGAATAATGTGATCCATGCGGCTTATCTAAACCAGGTGCAGAAACTTATGTTTCTGGGATCTTCCTGTATTTACCCAAAGTTAGCTCCACAGCCGTTAAAAGAAGAATACCTGCTCACTGGAGAGCTTGAGCCTTCAAATGAACCCTATGCCATTGCTAAAATAGCGGGAATCAAGATGTGTGATGCCTATCGGGATCAGTATGGGTGTAATTATATATCAGTGATGCCTACCAACCTGTACGGGCCCAATGATAATTATGACCTGCAAAACTCGCATGTATTACCCGCTCTCATTAGGAAAATGCATGAAGCAAAAGTAAAGGGAGAAAGCCAGGTTACCATCTGGGGAACAGGTACCCCTAAAAGAGAGTTCTTGCATGCCGATGATCTAGCCGATGCTTGTTTTTACCTGATGCAGACGTATAATGAACCAGGACTAGTAAACATTGGGGTAGGTGAAGATATCTCTATTCTTGATTTGGCTAAACTGGTACAACGAATTGTGGGATTTGAAGGGGAAATTATTACTGATACCAGTAAACCTGATGGAACTCCAAGAAAATTGATGGATGTGACAAAGTTGGCGTCATTTGGTTGGAAAGCATCTATTTCCTTGGAACAGGGGCTTGAAGGGGTCTATAAAGAGGTGAGTGCAAAGTTGTTCAACTAGACCAAAGTTGTATCAATATCAGCCATTAGTAAAGGTCAGTATATAGGTAATTGAAATAATGATATTATCAGTTTTAATAAGTTTTAGAAATAGAGATAAAGATAGGGTTGTAAGATGTCTAACTGCATTGAACAATCAATCTTTCAAAGACTTTGAGGTAATATTTGTTGATTACGGAAGTGAAGAAAGGCTGGCAAAAGAACTTGAAGAAATTGTGTCAGGATTTTCCTTTACAAAATATCTATATAATGACACTCGTGGAATGCCATGGAATCAACCTCATGCTTTGAACACTGGATTGATAAGAGCGGTCGGAGATTATGTAGTGAGACTAGATGTTGATTTAATCATTCCTCCATACTTCTTTGAGAAACTTGTTCCAAGACTCACCCCAGATAGCTATATCCATTCTCAAGCTTTTTATTTAACAGAAGATTTTAAGAATTATGATAAACTTTTTGCTGGCAAAGGTGCTCAAGAGGGTTTACTAATTTCAGATAAGATAGTACTTGGATTGTTGATGGTGATTGACCGTAGATTCTTTTTGAAGATCAATGGCTTTGATGAATTCTATACTTATTGGGGCTTTGATGACTTAGATATGAGTAAGCGAATACAGGCTGCAGGTAGAAAAATTGAGTGGCTAGATATTGAAGAGTTTCCTGTATTTCATCAATGGCATTTACCTTCATCACTTAAGAATTTAACCGGTTGGTACGATGTTCTGAAAGAATATTATCATAATACTTCTAATGAAAAAATTGCCGGTAGAGAGATTGGTAGATTATATAAGAAAGAAGAGCGAAAAGCTTTATTAGCCTACTTAAATGAAGATCACCAAAATTCTGAAGAAATTACATATAGCTTTCCCAAAGCAAACTTCTTTACGAACTTAAGTAAACATCTTGTAGTAGATACAGGAAAAAAGCTATTTCACATTAAGTATATTTCCCCACTTGATAATAAAAATAAAGTTGGGAAACTGACAAATGTAGTTGAAAAGGTAAATAAACTTATTTCTTTAACGAAAGTCTCTTATAGGTTGACTGATATTCAGACATATAGTACAGAGTATTTAGATGTTATTGAAATGAGGGATTTTTTATTTTATTTTATTGTAAATATGGGAGGAATGATGGAGGATTATTTCTTTGAATATAATGACAAAAAGGTAGTATTGATCGTAGCCAAGAAGTAGGTCTATGTATTAAAAGATTGGCTAATAAAGTTAACACTAATGAGTGTGTGAGAGAAATAGCACTTGTTTTTTGCCGTCTTTTAATAGAAGAGTAATTCTTTAAATATCTAAATCATGAAAAGAATGGATTACAAGCGCTCAATTACCATACGATGACATTACATACTCCAGTACTCTTTTTAATCTTTAATAGGCCACAAACTACAAAGTATGTATTTGAAGCCATAAGAAAAGTTCAACCAAAACAGCTTTTCATTGCTGCCGATGGCCCACGGTTAAACACGCCGGGCGAGGTGGAGAAATGTGAAGAAGCGAGGAAAGTTGTTTCTAATATAGATTGGGAGTGTGAGGTGACAACACTATATAGAGACGAAAATAGAGGTTGTGGCCTAGGAGTATCTGAAGCTATAAATTGGTTTTTTGATCAGGTAGATCAAGGTATAATTCTTGAGGATGATTGTTTGCCTAGTCCATCGTTCTTCTATTTCTGTCAAGAATTGTTAGAGAAGTATAAAGATGATGAGAGAGTGCAGCAAATTGGGGGCACAAATCTTCTTAAAGAATGGAAGAGAGCAGATGAGACATACTTTTTTTCAAACTTTTCGGGAATATGGGGCTGGGCAACTTGGAAACGTGCATGGCGTGAATACGATTTATATGCATCTAAATGGAACAACCCAGAAGTAAAAGACTTGTTCAAAGCAAGATTTACAAATCGGATAGAATTAGCAGAATATGAAAGTGGCTTGAATAAAGCTGTGCAAGGGGATATAGATACGTGGGATTATCAATGGTTGTTTACTAGAATAATTAGTGGCGGATATGGAGTTATTCCTAGTGTTAACTTGGTATCTAATATAGGGTTTGGAGTCGATGCTACTCATACTAAAGACAGTGCATCAATATTAAGCAATTTGGATGTTTATGATAAATCCCTGTTTATTGTAGAGCCAAGTTGCATGATGGTTGATGAAGAGTATGATAATATAATTTCTATGAAATTCTATCCTAAACAATCGGGTCGTTCATTATTAAATATTTTAAGATCTCTGTGGATAAGGTTATTGAAACTAATTAGTTGATTATAGGTAATCTGTTAATTTGTAAAAATTTATTTTTTTAAATGAAGATATTAATCTTAGCCACAGAAGATTATTTAGGTGCTGGTAAGGCTGCATTAAGGATATATAAAGCGCTAAGGAAGGAAGAGCATGATGTGTACTTGTTGGTCAAAAACAAAATAAATGATGATGCAAGAATACTGCGATATGGTGATCTTGTTACAGAAAGTCGATATGGTAAATTTAGGTCATTAATTAAAAGGTTCTCAAATAAGTTTAAGAGGAGGATAGCAACAGATAAAGACTATTATTTTTTAAACTTGGATGAGGATAATATGTTTGTCGATATAAATGCTTTAACGCGAAAGTTACCTATTGTTCCAGACGTTATTTTAGTTACATGGGTAAGTAGGTTCTTAGAGCCAGAGCACTTATTTCAATTGCATAATATAACAAAAGCTAAAACTGTTTTCTATCCTTTGGACATGTCTATCTTGACTGGTGGTTGTCATTATGCATGGACGTGTGAAGGTTTTACAACAAATTGTACAAGATGTCCCGCCATATTAGACGAAAGTAGTAAGAATTATCCGGCTATTCGGTTGAAGGAAAAGGATAAATATTATTCAAAGTCTAAAGCTTCTGTTGTAGTAGCTTCAGATCAATTATTAGAAGAAGCTAGGAAATCTTTCCTCTTTAGGGGTTCAGAATATATAAGTAAAGTTCTCATTCCAATTGATAAAACAGTATTCAATAGAGAATTCAGGACTTTAGCTAAAAAGGTTTTTAATATACCAGATAATAGTAAAGTGATTTTTTATGGATCTTCATTTACTAATGAGAAGCGGAAGGGGATGCGGTACTTTGTGGAAGCTCTCAAAGTTTTACATGCTAAATATATACTAGACGAGCGTGAGCGAAGTAATATATTTATTCTTCTTGGAGGTAATGCCAGTGATGAAAGCATTAAAAATGATATACCATTTAATGTAGTCTTTGCGGGTTATATAAAAGATGATAGGCTATTGTCTATAGCCTATCAAGCCTCAGAAGTGTTTGTTTCTACATCTGTTCAAGATTCAGGGCCAATGATGGTAAATGAATCAATTATGTGTGGAACACCAGTTGTCGCATTTCAAGTTGGCGTTTCAAATGACTTGATCAAGGATAATGTTTCTGGATACAAAGTGGAATCTGGTAATAATGAAGAAATTGCTAAAGCTTTACATCGAATATTGAAGCTAAATGAAAAAGAGTTTGAGCAGCTTTCAATAAGTACACGTAATCTTGGGTTAGAGAAAACAAGTGAAAGCGTTTTTGTGCAGGATTTGATAAAGGCTATATAAATATAGTTGATGTTTCTCTAGTTTGTATCTAATGATCTTATGGATAAATACAAGGAGTTGAGTTGGGATTCGGAATTCTTCAATTATAAAGTGGTTTCGCTAATTCAGCAAGATTTTAATGAAACAGAACTTAGGAACTTGTTGAATGAACTAAAAATTCAAGGTGTTAAATTGGTTTACTGGGTTGCAAATTCATCTAAACCTGTTGCCATTAATTTAAAAGGTAAATTGACCGATATAAAGTTGATCTATCTTAAAGAAAATATAGTGAGTTCAAATGAGAACTTATGTATTAGAAAGTTTGGTGCAACTGAAGACTTCGCATTATTAATCCCTTTAACATTGCAAAGCGGTGTATACTCACGCTTCAATACTGATGAAGAATTCACTAATAATGAATATAATCGAATGTATACTGAATGGATTAAACTTTCAGTAGAAAGAAAGATAGCTGATGAGGTATTTGTGTATCAGGAGCATAATACTATATTAGGTATGGTGACAGTAAAGATTATTGGTAGCACGGCAACAATAGGTCTGATAGCTGTTGATCATATTAGTAGAGGTAAAAGTATTGGTTCAAGCCTGTTGACTACAGTTGAAAATTATGCTTACACTAAGGGTTGTGTAAATATTGAGGTTGCTACCCAAAAAAATAATATTTTGGCTTGCCGATTTTATGAAAAGAGTAAATATTTTATTTCTAATACCTCATGGGTATATCACTTTTGGTTAAATTAAGCAGATGAAGATACCATTTAACAAACCATACATGACTGGTAAAGAAACTGATTACATAGCTCAAGCTGTACAATCAGGAAAAATTTCAGGCGATGGAGTTTTTTCAAAAAAATGTCATGAATACTTTGAGAATAAATTAGGTTTTAAAAAAGCGTTGCTGACTACATCATGTACAGATGCTCTAGAAATGGCTGCTATTCTGATTGATGTTCAACCTGGTGATGAGATTATTATTCCTTCTTTTACCTTTGTGTCTACTGCAAATGCATTTGTGCTAAGAGGAGCAAAAATTATTTTTGCAGATAGCAATGATGTAAATCCAAATATTGATGTTGCTAAAATTGAGCAATTAATTACAAGCAAAACTAAAGCTATTGTTCCTGTTCATTATGCTGGTATTGCTTGTGATATGGATTCAATAATGAATTTGGCTTCTAAATATAATTTATTTGTTATTGAAGATGCCGCCCAAGCAATAGATAGCTTTTATAAAGGTAGGCCACTCGGGTCAATAGGTCATCTAGCCGCATTCTCTTTTCACGAAACAAAAAACATTATTTCAGGTGAAGGTGGTATGCTAATTATAAATGATGATCGATTTATAAATCGTGCAGAGATAATTCGAGAAAAAGGAACAAATAGGTCTTCTTTTTTTAGAGGAGAAGTAGATAAATATGGTTGGGTTGATTTAGGTTCTTCTTTTTTGCCTTCTGATATTATCTCTGCTTTCTTATGGGCACAGTTGGAGAATATTACCGATATTCAGAAAAGGAGAGTGGCTATTTGGATGAAGTATTATAAAGGCTTAAAGCCTCTTGCAAAATCAGGTAAGATAAGTCTTCCTGTTATACCAGAATACTCTACCAATAATGCGCATATGTTTTATGTTGTTTGTTCTAGTTTAGAGGAAAGGACAATGTTAATCAGTGCATTAAAGGATGCGGGTATTATGCTTGTTTTTCATTATATTTCACTTCATAGTAGCCCCTTCTTTTACCAACAGCATGATGATAGAACTCTAGTGAATTCTGATAGGTATTCTGATTGTTTAGTTAGAATACCTATGTTTTATGAGTTGACAGATGTTGAAGTTGATTCAATTATTGAAAAAATTGTTGATTTCTACTCCTGACTTTTATAGGCTTACTTATTTTAGACTATACGGTGTTCTTTTCTTGTAAATTTATAGTTATACTATAGAATGTCTAATAATGATAAATTGTTTTTTGCTAAAAAGGAGGACATGTCATGGCCGTGGATTGATAGCATAGATTTAAATGGCGCAGTAGATGGACATGCTATGCCAAAAATCACCATTATCACTCCCAGCTTTAATCAAGGTAATTACTTAGAAGCGACTATCCGTTCTGTTCTGTTGCAGAACTACCCTAATCTTGAGTACATCATTATTGATGGAGGTAGTACAGATAACTCTGTTGAAATCATTAAGAAGTATGCTCCTTATCTCACTTATTGGGTAAGTGAAAAAGATAGTGGCCAGAGTGAGGCAATTAATAAAGGATTGAAAGTTGCCACTGGTGACATCATCAACTGGTTAAATTCAGATGATTACTATGCCCCAGGAGCCTTGTTGAAAGTGGCTGAAACATTTCAAGAAAGTCAAGCTTTAGTAGTAACTGGCAGAAGTTTCCTCTTTAAAGGAGAAAATGAAGTGGTAAAAGAATCTACGGGCACAGATGTTTATTCCAATAACTTACCTAAGACTATTGGCTGGGCTAGAATAGATCAGCCAGAGACTTTCTTTAGAAAAGAAGCCATAGAGGCAATGGGTCCTTTAGATACCCGTCTGCATTACTTAATGGATAGAGATTGGTGGATGAAGTTTCTTTTCAAGTTTGGAATCGACCACGTAAAGAAAATACCAAACTTGCTTGTCCATTTTCGGTTACATGATTTGTCAAAGACTGTTTCACAGGCAGAGGCATTTCAAGTGGAGCATGATACTTATTTTTATAGTCTGGCAAAGAAAACAGGCCAACTGGCTATTGCAAATCTAGTGAAGGGGAATACAAAAGTTAAATTGGACTTTGAAACGACTCTAGTCTCTCCTGATCCTAAATTAGCTGAACAGGCACTCCATTACTATCTCTTATTGAGGGCTAACGAGTTCTATGCTTCAAATGAGAAACAGAAAGCGAAGATGTTTTTGACTGCTATTAATCCTGCCTTTTTGAAGAATGAGGATCAGAAAACTTTACGAAAGTTAAAATTTAGAAATTCATTTATCCCACTGTGGGTTTTGAATAAGCTGCGTAAGTCTTAGCTATGATCAAGACTAGTATTATTATTGCCACTTTCAATGGAGAGAAAAAGATAGGTAACCTTCTTAAGTCTCTTGAAAAGCAAAGCGTCAAAAACTTTGAAGTAATTATTGTGATTGACGGTTCCACTGATAGAACAAAAGAACTTCTGGAAACCACTTCTTTTAATTTACAGGAAGTAGTCATCATTGACCAGCCTAATGGAGGGAGATCTATTGCCAGAAATGCGGGTGCAACGAAAGCGGAAGGTGAGTTACTGATCTTTTTTGATGACGATATGCGTCTAGGAGAAGAATGTGTAAAGCAGCATCAACTGCATCATATTCATAACCCTGGATCTATCATGGTAGGAACCCAATTAGAAGATTTTAATCTGACCAAGACTGATATTCAGAAGTATAAAGGAGAACTTAGCCGAAACTGGGTAAAGCCTTTGTTGCAAAACAAAGGTGCCATGAGTAAAGAAACACTATTTATCACAGCTGCAAACTTTTCCATTTCCAAAGAAATATACTATGATTTGTCTGGTTTTGATGAACAGTTAACAGATGCAGAAGATTTTGATCTTGCCGTTAGAGCTTTTAAAATGGGTATTGCCATTTATTATAACCCAAAGGCATTAGGATGGCATGATGATTTCATTACCTGTGAATCTTACATAAAGCGCCAAAGGCAATATGCTCTGGCACATAAAAAGTTGATTGCCCTAAAGCCTTGGTTGAAAGAGGAAGGCTTTATTAAACCCGTGCAAATGCCTGAAGGTTTGAAAGAAAACGTATTTAAGCTTTTCTCTAACCAAGGTTGGTTGAAGTTTATTAACAGCCATAGTGTCATGCTGCTGCCTAAGAAGATCAGATATAAATTGTATGATCTTGTTATATCTAGCAATGGTGTTTTTTACCCTGATAAAGTGAAATTGTGAGGAAAAAAGTTGTTTATATTGTTTCAGACATTAATAAGGCATTGGCTTATGAATGGATTGCTCAAAGCCAGTTAAAAGATAAGTTTCATCTCATTTATATATTGCTGAACCCTGGTGGTTCTGTGCTAGAAGACTTTCTGCGTCAGCAAAAAATTGAAGTATATAGAGTTAGTCAGAATGGTGTAAAGGATTGGCCCCTTGCTACCCTGAAAACGTATCAGTTACTTAAAAAGATAAAACCAGAAATTATACACTGCCATTTACTTGCAGCAAATGTGATAGGTCTTGTTGCAGGTAAGTTAGCTGGTGTAACTACTAGAATTTATACCAGACATCACTCTTCATTGCATCATATCTATTTTCCTAAAGGCATTTGGTGGGATAAGTTGTCCAATAGACTAGCTACTCACATTGTTGCAATATCAAGTATTGTAAAAGATATTTTAATTAAGTGGGAGAAAGCAAAAGAGTCAAAGGTTATTTTGATACCTCATGGTTTCCTTTTAGAAGGATTTTCTGCCGTTAATGATAATAGGGTTGCAGATTTTCAAAGACGTAATCACGTTGAGGAAAAGGCTCCTGTTATTGGCGTTATCTCTAGATTTACTGAATGGAAAGGCATACAATACATTATCCCTGCCTTTCAGCGAGTTTTAGAAATATATCCCAATAGCGTGCTTCTTCTATTGAATGCTCAAGGTGATTATGAAAATGAATTATTGCTCCAGTTGAAGGTTGTTCCAGAGAGTGCTTATAGGTTGATAAAATTTGAAAGTGATATAGCAGCAGCCTACAAAAGCATGGATGTTTTTGTTCATACACCTATTGATGAACACTCAGAGGCTTTTGGCCAGATATATATAGAGTCTTTGGCTGCAGGTATACCGTCTGTCTTCAGTCGTTCTGGGATTGCGAATGAATCATACTTCAATCATGATATAGCGGTTATGGTTGATCATAAGGATTCTGAACAAATCTATAGCGGTATAATAGAAGCATTACAGAATGAGCCAGTAACCAGTCAGCGGATTGTAAACGGAAAAGCAATAGCTGAGAAATTTAACTATACTTCCTTTATTGAAAGGTTAGTAGATTTATATTCACATACTTGAAATGATATCAATAATCATTCCCTGTTATAACGCTGCTGATTTTATAAAGGAGACCTTAGATTCAATCAAAAGCCAAAAAATAGATGATTTGGAAATTATAGTTGTTGATGACGGCTCAACGGATAGTTCAGCAGCAATTGTTCTTTCTGAAAAAGATCCTCGTGTATTTTACCTTAGACAAGAGAATTCAGGAGTATCTGTAGCTCGTAATAGTGGCTTGTCAGTAGCTAAAGGGGAATACGTGATTTTTTTTGATGCTGATGATAAAATGTCTGATGGATTTCTCTCCTTGCGAAAAAGAATCTTGGATTCAGACAAGGCACTGGACTTTTGCTGTGGTCCTGTAGTGACCTTTCCTGTGTCAGGCGAAGAAACGTATGGTCCTGCAGATGATATTATAGATGGTTTGTTAACCTATAAGCCATACTACTCCAGTTGTCCATCTAATTATCTAATTAGAAAGTCTTCGCTTGCAGAAAATCGGTTAAGTTTTAATCCTAATCTTTCAAGTACTGCTGATAGGTTTTTCTTGATAGAACTTGCTTCTTTTGGAAAAGGAAAACTAATCAAGGAAGCTCCTTTACTGTATAGAATAAGTTCCAATAGTATGAGTAACAAGCTTTCATCTAAATTGGTGCTTGATAACGAAATGTATTTACATGAGTTGAGAAGAAAAGGCTTAATTCCGCAAGAGCTTGAAGATGAATTTATATTTAAGATTTGTTACATACTAGGTTTAGGATTCATAAGAACAGGCTTATACTCTAAAGGAGTAAAATACGTGGCTTCTGCATTTTTTAAAAAACCCTTTAGATTTGTTGAACAGATCTTCGAATAGTTTTAATCTTCCGATGATGTAGCACAGGGCGTATTTTAATGTCTAGTGCATGCTTTGGTTTTGAGAAAGTTTTATTGTAAGTATGCCTATTTTGTATGGGTATATGTTTGAGTTCTAATCCAGTGTGTTAATGAGTGCTAAGTTTGAGAGTGCTACTATCAAAATAGAACTGCCTGCCAATTGTATTAAGGGGGAGGAAAAGTATTATGATATGTCCCTAGAGGGAGAAATTCGTGCCTGTTCGGTTCTTAACTTGAATGATATTTGGGCAAATAGGGAATTGATCTTGTGGAAAAACGGGGAAATGTTACCAGAAGCTTTTGCTTGGCCATGGTTAAGGGAAAAGTTATATGGGTCATTCAAGGAGCAATTGAAATTTAAAATAAAAAGCACAATAAGAAAATCTATCAAGGTACAGCAGCCGGTCTTATGGTGCCTTGATGGTTATTCTACGGGTGGCTATTTTCATTGGATAACTGATATTCTACCTAGGTTATGGATGGCTAAGGAATATCTGCCTAATATTCAGTTTGCTATTCCTGATTATTTTTTTGATAAATGGCCTTTCTGTAAGGAATTCTTTGACTTACTCCATATCAAGGAATTTCTGATTATAGATAACTCCCATAAATATTTGATTAGTCAATTGGTTTTACCTACCCGTGCAGGTAATCCATTCTATTTGCAGCCCATTCCTATAAAGCAAGGTGTTAAATGGTTGCAAGAGGCCGCACTACAACGAAGCTCTACTGTTTTTGCTGAAAGAATCTATATTTCCAGGGCTAGAGCTAATTATCGTAAAGTGTTTAACGAAGAAGAACTATATCCTGTATTGATAAAATATGGGTTTAAAATAATATATTTTGAAGATTTCTCAATATCTGACCAAGTTAGTATATGTAACAATGCACGCGTTATAATGGGATTGCATGGAGCTGGCTTGACAAACCTTGTTTTCTTGAAACCAGGTAGTAAAGTGATTGAGATCAGGCCTAAAAATGTGTATCACATGTATACCTGTTTTTTTACTCTTTGTCCTTACTTTGAATGTGAGTATAATTACATTCTGTGCGATTATGCACCAACAACTCTTCCAACAGAAAAGCGGATTGATGATCATAGTGTAACTTTATCTGCTAAAGAATTGGATGGTGCTTTAGAGAGAATCTTAGGATTTGCTTGATAGTATCTAACGTCCTGTAATACCTTTCTATTACTATCGTTTTCTTCATGCGTTGTTTGTAATTAAATATTTGTCTAAGTTTTGCCTATTTAACTTTTGTAAGTTCTCTTGAAGGATTTCATTTTTCATTATTTGAATCTATAATTCTCTAAACTTCCTTAATACTCCTATGCAATTGCTCAAAGTTGTTTTGTACTTTTGCTAGGAGTAAAGTTTTAAGGATTTATTAAGTATGTGCGGTATTGCTGGTTTTATTGATATTACAGGAGGTATTAGTGAAAATGACCTTCATGTTATAACCGATTGTATAAGCCATAGAGGGCCAGATGCTGCAGGTTATTTTTATGAAAACACTATTGGACTAGGGCATAGAAGGTTAAGTATCTTGGATTTATCTGAGGCAGCTAACCAGCCATTTTACTCCAAAGATGCTCGCTACGTTATTATATTCAACGGCGAGGTCTATAACTTTCAGGAAATTGCACAAGAGCTTGATGTTCCTCTGCGTACATCATCAGATACCGAGGTCATTCTTGAGGCATATATTAAATGGGGAGCCAAAGCTATCAATCGTTTTAACGGTATGTTTGCTTTGGCCATCTATGACAAAGAAACCAAGAAGGTATTCTTAACCCGTGACAGGTTAGGCAAGAAGCCTGTTTACTATTACTATGATGGGCAGTCTTTTGCCTTTGCTTCTGAACTAAAATCTCTTGCCAATCTTTCCTTTCTGAAAAGCAAGTTAACCATTGATAAACAAGCTGTCAGCCAATTTTTATACTTGGGGTATATTCCGCGTCCTCTTTCTATTTACAAAGAGATCAAGAAGATGGATTCCGGAACCTATATTTCATTAGAAAACGGTGTTTTACAAGAAGTTAATTATTGGCAACTGGAAGAACAGGTGCAGTCAGAGCTTATATCAGAGGAGTCTGTTGCTAAACAAACCTTGAAAGAGCTTATAACCAGTTCTGTCAAATACCGCATGATAAGTGATGTTCCTTTTGGTACGTTCCTAAGCGGGGGGATTGATTCAAGTTTGGTGACAGCAGTTGCTCAATCTATTTCAGATAAACCAATCAAGACGTTTTCCATTGCCTTTGATGCCGCAAAGTATAATGAGGCGCAGTTTGCCCGTGCAGTCTCAGAACATTTGGGTACAGATCATCATGAATTTAAAGTAACTGAGAAAGATGCTTTAGACTTGGTAGAACAATTGACAGGTATCTATGATGAGCCTTATGCTGATTCTTCGGCCATACCTACTCTGTTAGTTTCTGAACTTGCCCGAAAGCACGTGACAATGGCTTTATCTGGTGACGGAGGAGATGAGTTGTTCTTTGGATACGGTATGTACCAATGGGCAAATAGGCTGCATAACCCTTTAGTGAAGCTATTTAGAAAGCCTATCAGTCATGTATTAAACACCTTAGGGAACAAGTATGAAAGGGCAGCTACAGTTTTTAACTACTCTGACTCAAAACGGATAAAAAGCCATATCTTTTCTCAAGAGCAATACTTATTCTCTGAAGCGGAGATGCAAAGGCTTCTTACTCCAGAGTATCGTTTGCCTCTTACTTTTGATGAAAGTATTTCTGGAACCAGCAGAGCTTTGAATCCAATGGAGGAGCAGGCGTTGTTTGATATGAAATATTACCTCCAAGACGATCTGATGGTGAAGGTAGACAGAGCATCTATGCGCCATTCACTGGAGAGTCGTACTCCTTTGCTTGATTACCGCATTGTGGAGTTTGCATTGAATCTGGACCCCAAATTGAAGTACAAGGATGGCATAGCAAAGTATCTGTTGAAGCAAGTGCTGTATGACTATGTTCCTGCTTCTTTGTTTGACAGACCTAAATGGGGATTCTCAATACCCTTGGGGCAATGGTTAAAAGGAGATTTAAGGTATTTGTTAGATACATACCTAAGTCAGGAATGCATTCTAAAGTTTAATGTGGTTACCTATGACTACGTGAAACAATTAAAGGCAAGTTTCTTAGGTGGCAAGGACTATTTATATAATAGAATCTGGCTATTGATTGTATTGCACAAGTGGCTGGTAAATAATGATGGAGTGGGAGCACAGTAAAGCTATGAAGAGCAAATCAGTACTTTTTATTTCATATGATGGTATGACTGATCCGTTAGGGCAGTCACAGGTTCTGCCGTATTTGAGTGGTCTGAGTAAACTTGGCTATCAGGTAACACTTTTGTCTTGCGAAAAGCCTGAGAGATTTGAGAAGAACATATCAGTTATTGAGGAAATAGTCAAAGCGAATGCAATTGATTGGCAGCCAATTCCTTTTACTTCAAGCCCTCCCGTACTTGCCAAGTACTATGATTTATATCAACTTAGAAAGAAGGCAGAGCTTTTGTATAAAAGGAAGCGTTTTGATTTAATTCATTGCCGGAGCTATGTAAGTATTTCCGTAGGCGTGGAACTTAGAAGAAAGTACGGAGTAAAGCTGTTATTTGACATGCGAGGCTTTTGGGTAGATGAGCGGGTAGACGGCGGTGCCTGGAACCTTAGCAATCCATTTTTTAAGTTTGCCTATAAAAATTATAAAAAGAAGGAAGCTGTATATATATCCAATTCAGATGCTATCATTAGTTTGACGGAGGCTGGGAAAAAGGAAATACAAACATGGGAGAGCTATAAAAAGGCTCCTATCCAAGTGATTCCTTGCAGTGCCGATTTTAACTTATTCCAACTGAATACCCAGAACCAGAAAAGTGAATCTAGGAAACTACTTGGAATACGTCAAGATGCATTAGTGATCAGTTATCTAGGGTCGGTTGGGGCCTGGTATATGCTAGATGAAATGTTGGAGCTGTTCGCTAAAATCAAAGAAAAGTATGCAAATGCTATTTTCTTGTTTATTACGACAGAACCAGCCGAATTGATTTTTGAATCTGCTTCAAAATACAATTTAACGCCTGCAGACTTTGTTATTAGGAGTGCCTCACGTAAAGAGGTTCCCCTTTTCACTGCTGCGTCAGATATTAACTTGTTTTTCATAAAACAGAGCTATTCTAAAATTGCTAGTTCTCCTACTAAATTAGGTGAAATACTGGCTATGGGAATTCCGGTTATCTGTAATTCCAAGGTGGGTGATGTAAAGGAGATCGTAGAATCAATGGATGCTGGAATTGCCATTGATGATTTTAGTTCGGTTAGCTATGAGAAGGTGCTAACTGCTATTCCTGCTTTGCTTAAGAAGAATGCTGTTGAAATACGAGCGAATGCTTTGGAGTATTATACATTAGAGAATGCAATCAAAAAGTATGCAGAAGTCTATAGCCGTCTTTTGTCATAGGTATTAAGATCTAAGCATCAATTTTGGCTTATTATCTTTCTTTTAGCTGTTGGCAGATACACTTTTCAGCTGGTAGGCATTAGATTGATTTCATGAGTTATCCCTTACGAAGCATGGGAAAGCAGATGAAAAGTATCAGGTTGATGTTAACTATAGAAGCGACTGTGCTTTACATGGCAATTCCCAATTTATTACACTTCATTTTACATAACAATATTAACTTGCCATGGGGCAGAAAATTCTATTTGTAGTGCCTTACCCTGTAGGCAAAGCTCCATCTCAGCGTTTTAGGTTTGAGCAATATTTCAATATATTATCAGACGCAGGATTCACTTACCAAGTGGTTCCTTTTCTGGATAATGCTACTTGGGATATTTTGTACAAACCAGGAAAATCTGCGCGTAAAGCGCTGGGGATTCTTAAAGGATTCCTGCGAAGAGCTTTGCTCTTAAGAAAAGTAGGAGGCTATGATTTTATTTTCATTCATCGCGAAGCCACTCCCATAGGTCCACCTTGGTTTGAATGGTTTACCTCCAACGTACTCAAAAAGAAAATTGTTTACGATTTTGATGACGCCATCTGGATTCCTAATACTTCTGAGGCTAACAAGGTAGTAGCTGGTATAAAATGGCACCACAAAGTTGGCTCTATTTGCCGCTGGGCCTATAAAGTGAGTTGTGGAAACTCTTTCCTTCAAGGGTACGCAAAAAACTTCAACCCTGCTAATTCTTATGTTATACCTACAACAATTGACACTATTGGGCACCACAATAGGATAAAAGAGCAGGAAGGTGAGCCAATCGTAATTGGTTGGACTGGAACGCATTCCACTATGAAATACTTAGAGCCCCTTGTGCCTGTACTTGAAAAGTTAGAGCAAAATTACAAGTTTATCTTTCAAGTGATTTCAAATAAGGAGCCAGAGTTCTCTTTCAAGTCTTTGGTTTATGTTCCCTGGAAAAAAGAGACTGAGATTGAAGATCTGTTGAAGTTTAATATAGGTGTAATGCCGTTAATAAACGACCCATGGTCTAACGGTAAATGTGCTTTTAAGGCGTTGCAATACATGGCCTTAGGAATACCAGCAGTGGTTTCTCCGGTGGGAATGAATACTGAGGTAGTAACCGACGGGGTTAATGGATATGTATGTGACAGCCCAAACGAATGGTTTATCGCTTTAGAGAAAATGCTGTTGGATACAGATAAAAGAAGATTGCTTGGAAGGGCGGCCAGAAAAAGAATTGAGGACTCTTACGCTGTTACTGCTATACGCGCTGACTTCTTAGGTCTTTTTGCCTGAGCTTGCATAATGTACAAAGCTGCCAGATAAAAAGGCATTAAAGGAATTTTATACCGCACCAAGGTTCCGAAGTTTCCGCTGTTTGTTCCCACACCAAAAGCAAATACTAAGGAAAAAATCATACAGAAAGTAAGGATAGGCTTTATGCTTATAAGCCGAATTGTTTTAATCAGTCCAGTTTTATAGATAAACCCTAACGTAAGGTATAAAAATATGGTAGCTTCTATTGCAGATAAGAGCATTACTGGATTGCGAACCTCCCACAGAAAAGGCCGATAAAGCGCTATGATTATTGCTTGTGGTGCAACCGCAAGCATGCTCCCGAGGCTACCGTCAAATGTGCCTATGTTGTAAGCTGATCCAGAGGCAACATACTCACTCAAGTACTCACTATTGATTTTGGTACGTTCCCCAATTTTCTCAATATCATATCTTTCGTCCCCGGCCGTTAAGTTAGTTGCACCAATATAAGCGACTAATAATCCAATCACGATAAATAAAGGTTTCGCGACGTTTCTGATCAAGGAGTTCTTTATTTTATTGTTGTTTTCTATAAATATCCAAAATAAAGCGGGAGGCAAGAAAGAAAGCAAAATATATACTTTGACAGAGTATATGACGTAAGCTGCTAGAAAGATGATAATCAAAGAACTGAATATCTTTTCTTTCTCTATAAAGGTCATATAAAATCCGTAAAACAGCCAGCCCAAGGCTCCAATAGTGATAGAGTCCTTCATTAAGCCAGATCCCCAAAAGAAAACTGATGGAAGAAAGAAGCAAGCTAAAGCAAATTGCTTATGAAGCCTGGGGTACATCTTCAAAAAGGTCAAATACATGGCCCACATACCTGAAAAACTTAAGCAGGCAAATAGCATAGCAGATACAGAATATGCGCCAAAGCTCACTACTCCAAATACCGCAGCAAGTTTAATGATAAAGAATTCTGTAGAAGCAGTATACCAGTAAATTTGGCTAGAATACTGAACTGTTTCAGCGTTGTACTCACCATTTGAAAAAAGGAGTTGTAAACCAACCGAAGGAGAAGTAGTTAATGCATCAACTACAATCTTGGATTGTTTGAAGTAGCTACCAGTATCGCCTCCAACTTCATAGCCCGGACCATAGTAAAACTGGTATATAAGACCCAATGCCAGCGCGCCAATAAGCTTTACCGTAAGTGCAGGAATAAAATGCTTTTTGGTGTACTTAGTAGTGAATCTTGGTCTTATCCAGTAAGCAATACCATAGATAAAGATTAAATAAATAGGGGTGAGTAATAGATCCTTTAATTCCATCTTTATTTGTATTACTTCACCTTCTTATTCTTCCTCAAATAAGCTTTCGCTTCTTTCTCTGCATCAGACTTTGAGCCAGCTAGCCGCATGACCGTTTCATAGTATTGTTTGGCTTGGCGCACATTTTTCTCTTTGTCGCTGATTCTGGCAAGGTTGACGAAAGAGGAAATGTAGTAGCCAGATTCTACTTCCCCAATTTGCTCTGCAAAGCTAATGCATTGCTGGTAGTATCCTTTGGCTTTGGCGTAATCTCTGTTTCGGTATTGGTGGATGTAGGCCAGGTAGAAGCTGGCGTAGCGACCACTGATAGCTTCGTAGCCAAATACCTTTCTGTTAATCTTGTCTAAGATCTGAGTGGAGAGTTGTTCGGCTATGCCGAAGTTACCTTCGGTGAAGGCCATGCGCGCATAAAAACGCTGAAAATAGGGGTTGTCTGGGTAGGTGCTGGCCAAGTACTGGGCTAAGGACATGGCAGAGGCGCCGTTTTTGGCATCGTTTGCGTAAATCTTCATCAAAAAGAACTTCGCTTCGGTACCGGTGTAAAAGCCGTTGAACGCTACTTGCTGCAACTGTTTCAGGCCTAAGTTCTTGTTCCCTTTCGGGAAGAAATAGAGGATGGGGCGCAGGAGGGGATAGTTCTCGTGAATCCAAACGGCGTAGTAGTTGAAGAGCGCTTCGCCAAACAGGAACTCGTCGCTTAGGCCATTTGCTTTTTTACTTTTCTGGAGGTAATCTAAGGCCCGATTGCTCATGATGGCCGCTTTGCGCCAGTTCTTCCGTTCGGCATGAAGACGGGCTCCGAAACCGTTGGCAGCGGAAAGAAAGAAAGCAGCCTCCAAGTTCTTGTTGTCCTTGTCATATAGGTTCTCGGCCAGAGTAATGGTGGTGTCCATGTAGGCCAGAAAGTAATTGTCGTAGCGGGTGTCGGTGATGTTGGACGGTACCATTTTCCACCATTGACTTAGCCCTATGAGGAAATAGGGCATGGGGTGTTTGGGGTATCTTCTTCTGAGCGATTTGAACTGCTTTTCGGCGGTCTCAAACTTGAAATTGTACATGTTGTCTACCGCGCCACCCAGTTCGTTCATGATGCTCTCGTTCAGCAGTAACCAACCTTTGATGTCCAGCGCTTGGGGCAACACATCTACTGAGTCCAGAATGATGCTGGCCTGCAAAGAGTCCAGAAGTTTCTGGTCAATCTGTTTGGTGGAGTCAGGGACCTGCGCCTGCGCCTGAAAAAAGCCGAAAACTAAAACAAAGAAGAAAAGAATCTTTTTCATCAAATTCATATACTGCCTAAACTGCTACTTGCGTATTGCGGCGTAAAGGGTGATAACGGTAGTAGCCCCACAACATGCACAGGCTTGGGTAGGGTTCAATCTACGTTTAATACTGAGGCCGTTTTGGGTTTGTTTTTCCAAAAATAAGCCAAAAATCTCCTTAAAGTCTAAAAAGAAATCTGCTACTTTTGAAAAAACGCACAACTATGCAATTATTGCGCACACTTTGCCAAATTCATGCCCCCTCGGGGAATGAAGTGAAAATGAAGGAGTTTCTGCTGAACTATGTGCAGGAGCAGCAGGATACCTGGAAAACGAAACCGCAGCTCATCCACGGAGAGGGGTTTCAGGACTGCCTATTGTTGGTGTTCGGGCAACCGCGTACTGTCATTTTTGCGCATATGGATTCCATCGGGTTTATGGTGCGGTACGGGAAACAACTGATTACCATTGGCGGTCCGGTGGCGGAAACAGGCTATAAACTGGTGGGCGAGGACAGCCAGGGAAAAATTGCCTGTACGCTAGTGGCCGATGAAGAGGAAAGGGAGCTAAGCTATGACTTTGAGCGGGAGATTGAGCGGGGCACTGAGTTGGTTTTCCAGTGTGATTTCAGGGAAACGGAGGAAACGGTACAGAGCTGTTACCTAGATAACCGCCTGGGTGTTTGGAATGTGTTGCAGGTTGCCGAGACACTGGAAAATGGGATTATTGCTTTCGGCTGTTGGGAAGAGACTGGCGGCGGTTCGGTGGGCTATTTAGCCAAATATATCCATGAAACATATGGCGTCACCCAAGCCCTTATTTCTGATATCACCTGGGTAACCGAAGGCGTGCAAGCGGGTCTGGGTGTGGCCATTTCCTTGAGAGATTTGTTGATTCCCCGCCGAAGTTTTGTGCAGAAGATTATTAAGTTGGCGCAGGAAGCCAATATCCCCCACCAGATAGAGGTGGAAAGCGCCGGTGGCTCTGATGGAAAGGAGTTGCACTACGGGAATATTCCGTGGGATTGGTGCTTTATTGGCGCGCCCGAGGACAACGTGCATTCCCCCGATGAGCTGGTGCACAAGCGTGATATTTACGCCATGGTAAGCTTGTATAAGCTCCTGATGCAGAAACTGTAAAGAAAACAGCATAGAGTATACAGTATATTTGTTTTTTAGGCGAGAAAGATTAGCTTGCAGGGAGCTTCTAAGCTGAAAATCCATACTAACCAAACAAAGCCTTACTCTATGCAGACAATTCTCTACGCCATTCCCGCATTCGGGCTGGTTGCCTTGTTGTACACTGCCATAAAATCGGCGTGGGTCACCAAACAAGATGCCGGCGATGAAAAGATGAGCACCATTGCCCGGTACATTGCCGAAGGAGCCATGGCTTTCCTGAAGGCGGAGTACAAAGTGCTTACCTATTTTGCCATCATCGCTTCCCTTTTCCTTTTCTATCTGGGTTATGTAGGTGAGAATTCCTCTCCAATAATTGTCCTTGCTTTCCTGATTGGGGCGGTTTTCTCGGCTTTAGCCGGATTTATAGGCATGCGAATTGCCACCAAAGCCAACGTACGTACCGCCCAGGCCGCTAAAACCAGTTTGTCCAGAGCTTTGAATGTGTCCTTCGGCGGCGGGGCCGTGATGGGCATGGGCGTAGCCGGATTAGCGGTGTTAGGCCTGGGCTCCTTGTTCATCGCGTTCTACTATTGGTTTGTGCAACGCGCAGGAGCCAGTGCCAACAGTGAGCAAATGGAAGTGGCGCTGGAAGTACTGACCGGATTCTCCCTAGGAGCCGAGAGTATTGCCTTGTTCGCCCGGGTGGGCGGTGGTATCTACACCAAAGCCGCCGACGTAGGAGCGGACTTGGTAGGAAAGGTAGAAGCCGGTATTCCGGAGGATGATCCCAGAAACCCTGCTACCATCGCCGATAACGTGGGAGACAACGTAGGTGACGTGGCCGGAATGGGCGCTGACTTGTTCGGTTCCTATGTGGCTACCATTTTGGCTACCATGGTGCTGGGCCGGGAAATCAACGTGACAGATAACTTCGGGGGCTTGTCGCCTATCATTCTGCCCATGCTTATCGCCGGTATGGGGATTATCTTCTCCATGATTGGGACGCTGTTCGTGCGCGTCAAAGAAGGCGGAAACGTACAAGCGGCCTTGAACATGGGCAACTGGTCTTCTGTAGCGTTAACAGCTATTTCCTCTTATTTTGTCATTGACTGGCTGATGCCCGAAACCCTGAACTTGCGGGGTTATGAATTTACCTCTATGGGTATATTTTGGGCGGTAATCATTGGTCTGATTGTAGGAACGCTCATCTCCATCATCACCGAATATTATACTGCCATGGGCAAAAAACCGGTGAACTCCATTGTACAGCAATCTTCTACCGGCGCGGCTACCAACATTATTGCCGGGCTAAGCGTGGGCATGATGAGCACGGCCATGCCGATCATTGTGTTAGCGGCTGGTATCGTTTTCTCCTACTCGGTGGCTGGACTGTACGGCGTGGCTATTGCTGCCGCCGGAATGATGGCCACTACCGCCATGCAGTTGGCCATTGACGCTTTCGGGCCTATTGCCGATAATGCCGGGGGAATTGCCGAGATGAGCGAATTGCCCAAGGAAGTACGCGAACGCACCGATATTCTGGATGCCGTGGGGAATACCACCGCTGCCACCGGAAAAGGCTTTGCCATTGCGTCGGCGGCGCTTACCTCGCTGGCCTTGTTCGCCGCCTTTGTGGGCATCTCGGGCATCAGCACCATTGACTTGTATAAGGCTCCCGTTTTGGCTGGTTTGTTTATTGGCGGTATGATTCCGTTTGTGTTTTCGGCCTTGGCCATTAGTGCCGTAGGAAGAGCCGCCATGGCGATGGTGCAGGAAGTGCGCCGTCAGTTCCGGGAGATTCCGGGCATTATGGAAGGCACGGGCAAGCCCGAATATGACAAATGCGTGGCTATCTCTACGCAGGCAGCCATCAGAGAAATGATGTTACCCGGGGCTATTGCCTTGGTTGTCCCGCTCATCATCGGGTTTGGTTTGCGGGGCGTGTTTGACAATGTGTCCAGCGCCGAGATTCTGGGCGGGGTGTTGGCCGGGGTAACCGTGGTGGGCGTTTTAATGGCGATTTTCCAATCCAATGCCGGAGGTGCCTGGGACAACGCCAAGAAGTCTTTCGAGAAAGGGGTGATGATTAACGGCGTCATGGAATACAAAGGCTCAGACCCGCACAAAGCATCGGTGACCGGTGACACCGTGGGCGACCCGTTCAAAGACACTTCGGGCCCGTCTATGAACATCTTAATCAAGCTCATGTCCATTGTGTCGCTGGTGATTGCGCCGCACATCGCGGTACGCGAAACCACGCCTCCGGCTCCTGAAACCCGTCCAGATTTGGAGAGTTCTATCAAAAACAGACCTCAAACCGAGGCGACCACCATCGCTCACTATCCACAACCCTCTGCTGGTAGTAACCGTTAGTTAAAACAGGCGCGGAATAGCATCTGAGTAGCCCTTTTCTGCGGAAAAGGGCTACTTCCTTTTAATTTAGGGCAGTTTTGCGCAAATTTGATGCTTCTTATTTTCCAAAGCAGATGCACCAGCCACCGGTAACAATCCTAGACAAGCAGTTCAGTATCTATCTTCCAGAGCGGAAAATTCTTCATAGTGTGGAGATTGTGGCGGCTCGGCTTAGCCATGACTACCAGGGCAAGCAGCCCCTGTTCTTAGCGGTGCTGAACGGTTCTTTCATGTTCGCCTCAGACTTAATGAAGGAGATGAGCATTGACTGTGAGATTTCCTTTGTGCGGCTTTCTTCTTATGAAGACATGCAAAGCACGGGCAAGGTCAAAGAAATCATAGGGCTGAAGGAGGAAATCAAAGACCGCCACGTGGTCATTCTGGAAGACATTGTAGACACTGGGCACACCATAGCGGGCCTTTTGCCGCAACTACAGGCCAAAGAGCCGGCTTCGGTAGAGATTGCCACGCTGCTCCTGAAGCCCGAAAGCCTGCAGCACCGCATAGAAATCAAATATGCCGCGCTGTCCATCGCCAATGATTTTGTGGTAGGCTACGGGTTAGACTACAACGGCTTGGGCCGTAACCTGCGCGACATCTACAAAGTAATGTAACCTGTTTTCAGCTTGTTTTCAGGAAATCAGCCTTAAAAGGACCTGTGCCGAAGGGCAACGCTCCCTTAAAATCTGTCATTATCAAGATTTTATTCTTACTTTTGTTATCTCACTATTTCACTACTCATGCTGAACATCGTACTCTTCGGTCCTCCAGGGGCAGGCAAAGGCACGCAGAGCCAGAAACTAATTGAAAAATACGGACTCATTCACCTATCTACGGGTGACTTGTTGCGTTCTGAGATTTCTCAAGGAACAGAGCTGGGGCTTAAAGCAAAAGGACTCATGGATGCGGGACTTCTGGTTCCCGATGAAGTGGTGATTGGTATGATTGAATCCAAGATTGCCGATAACCGTACAGCGGCCGGATTTATCTTTGACGGATTTCCACGTACCGTTCCGCAGGCCGAAGCCCTGGATCAGTTATTAGTTAAATATGACCAAGGCATTACGTGCATGATAGCCCTGCAAGTGAACGAAGAGGAATTAGTAAAACGTTTGTTGCTCCGTGGGCAGACCTCTGGCCGTCCAGATGACGCAGATGAAGTTCTCATCCAGAAACGGGTGCACGAATACAACTCCAAAACCGCGCCGGTGGCTAATTACTACGCGCAGCAGAACAAGTTTTACGCCGTAGACGGCATTGGCGAAATTGAGGAGATTTTCACAAAGAGCTGCGAAATCATTGGTGCCTGTCAGCTGGCCTTGAACAATAAATAACCGCCTTCGCGCAGGCGTTCCAAGAATTACTTCCGGGAACAACCAAGACGCAAAGACGTACCTTTCATAGCATTACCTTTGAAGCATTCTCCCCGGGGAATGCTTCCTTGTTACCATAGCATTCACTTTACCTTTATTACTGTGTCATCATCTAACTTCATTGATTACGTCAAAATCTGCTGCCGGTCTGGGCACGGGGGAGCCGGTTCAGCCCACCTGCACCGCGACAAGAAAACTGCCCACGGCGGGCCCGACGGCGGCGACGGAGGCAGGGGAGGGCACATCATCCTGAAAGGCAATTCCCAGCTCTGGACCCTGCTGCACTTACAGTACCAAAAACACGTCATCGCTGAAAACGGCGGCAGCGGCGGTCCCAGCCACTCCAGTGGCGCGTACGGGAAAGACATTGTGCTGGAAGTGCCCATAGGCACCATTGCCAGAGACGCCGAAACCGGTGAGATAAAAGCCGAAATCACCGAAGACGGACAGACAGCCATTATCACGCCCGGTGGCCGCGGCGGTCTGGGAAACGCCCATTTCAAATCGCCCACCAACCAAACCCCGCTCTACGCCCAACCCGGCGAGCCTGGGTTGGAAGAATGGACCGTCTTGGAACTGAAATTGCTGGCCGATGTAGGTCTGGTAGGTTTCCCCAACGCTGGTAAATCAACGCTACTGTCGGTCGTATCGGCCGCCAGGCCGAAGATTGCCAATTACCCGTTCACCACGCTGGTGCCCAACCTGGGCGTAGTTGCGTACCGCGATTACAAATCCTTCGTGATGGCCGATATTCCCGGTATTATTGAAGGCGCGTCTGAGGGCAAAGGCTTGGGTATCCGGTTCCTGAAGCACATTGAGCGCAACTCCATCCTGCTGTTCATGATCTCGGTGGAAAGCCCAGACATTGCCGAGGAGTACGAGATTCTGGTAAACGAACTGCGGACCTACAACCCCGAGCTGCTGCACAAACAGCGCCTTTTGGCCATCACCAAAACTGACCTCATAGACGATGAACTGGAAGCCGAGATGCGGGCCACCCTACCCACCGACCTGCCGACCGTCTTCATCTCCAGCATGACCAACAAAAACATCACCCAGCTCAAAGACATGATCTGGCAGGCGTTGAACACCGCGTAGTTTTGCGTTGGTTTTCAGGAAGAAGCCAGGAATCTTTACCATAGGATGGCAGACCAGCCATGCGTGGTTTCGCTGCGGGGCAGCGAGGGTAGTCTGGAGACTACCCATTATCAGTAGGAACGAGTCAGAGACTCGCGCCAGCGGGGACAGCGAAGAAAGAAAAACACGCATATCCAATTCCAGCCTTTCGCTTGAGCGCCTAGAGTTCGACCGCCCCTGAGCGACAGCGAAGTGGGCGAAGGAGAAATCACAGCGCGAGGGCGGAAGGCGGGGCCTCGCGGCCGTGAGCGCTTATCGTCAACGATGAAACAACACAGCTCCTAAACCCACGCAATAAGCGGACAAGCCAAGGCATCAGCCTCAAGCATCAACCGCAAACCAAAAAACACGAGTTTCCCCAAAATCAGCCCAAAAACAAACCACCACTTACCTGTCATACCCCCTGACACAAACAGAACCAAACCGTTCCCCGTTTTCGCCTGAAAATGCCAGAATGACATAAAAACGGGTTTGGCAAAATAGTTGCCACTGGTCAGGCACCCAGAAAAGTAGAAGTATAATCTGTAAGGATAAAAAGATATATGAGTACAGCAGCTGAACAAAATCCTCAAGAACAAGAGAACATCCAGCCTGAAAACACCGAGGCGACAGAAGCAACGGCAACTGAGCAGACAGAAGCCCAAGCCCCGGAAGCAGCAAATGCCTCTCCAGAGGGTGGTTCTTCAGAAGCAGATGAACTGCGCGACAAATACCTGCGCCTGCATGCCGAGTTTGACAACTTCAGACGCCGCACGTCCAAAGAACGGTTAGAGTTGTTCAAAACCGCGAACCAGGAGTTGATGGTGGCCTTGATTCCGGTGTTGGATGATCTGGAGCGAGCTCAGGCAGCCATGAAAGATGCGCAGGATGTGAACGCCGTACGCGAAGGCGTGGAGCTGATCTTCAACAAGTTCTTAAGCCTGTTGCAGCAAAAAGGCCTGAAACCCATGGAAGCGGTTGGGCAGCCGTTTGACGCCGAGGTGCACGAAGCCATCACGCAGATTCCGGCGCCTTCTGACGAGATGAAGGGCAAAGTGATTGACCAAGTAGAGAAAGGATATTACCTCAATGACAAAGTGGTTCGCTTTGCCAAGGTGGTAATTGGAGCATAAGAAGCCATGGCAACCAAAAGAGATTATTACGAAATACTGGGCGTAGCCAAAGGGGCTTCTCAGGATGAGATAAAGAAAGCGTACCGCAAAATCGCGATCAAGTTTCACCCCGACAAGAACCCCGATGACCCTACCGCCGAGGACAAATTCAAGGAAGCCGCTGAGGCCTACGAAGTCCTGAGCGATGAGCAGAAACGCCAACGCTACGACCAATTCGGGCACCAGGGCGTGAACGGCGGCGGCTATGGCGGCGGAGGTGGCATGAACATGGAAGACATTTTCTCCCAGTTCGGTGACATCTTCGGTGGTGGCGGAGGAGGCGGTTTCGAAAGCTTCTTCGGAGGTGGCGGACAGCGCGGCGGCAAGCGCGTGCGCAAAGGCAGCAACCTGCGCATCAAGCTCAAACTGAACCTGGAGGAAGTAGCCAAAGGCGTAGAGAAAAAAATCAAAGTAAAACGCTACGAGGCCTGTAATGTCTGCGACGGAAACGGTTCTAAAAACGGAACTGCCCTGAATACCTGCCCTACCTGCCAGGGACAAGGCCAGGTGAAACGCGTGGTAAACACCATGTTGGGCCAAATGGTATCGGCCAGCACGTGCCCTACCTGTAACGGCGAAGGCAAAACCGTCAGCCAGAAATGCGATGCCTGTCACGGTGAAGGTCGTCAGCTCCGCGAAGAGGTGATTTCCATCAACGTGCCCGCCGGTGTGGCAGATGGCATGCAGCTGTCCATGGGCGGCAAAGGAAACGTGCCGGAACGCGGTGGTATTCCCGGTGATCTGTTAATCCAGATTGAGGAAGAGCAGCATCCTACTCTGCGCCGCGACGGCAACAACATCATGTTTGAGCAGTACGTGAGCTTCGTGGATGCTACTTTAGGAGCCAGCGTAGAAGTGCCTACCATTGAAGGCAAGGTGAAGATTAAGATAGATCCAGGCACCCAGTCCGGCAAAATCCTGCGCCTGCGCGGCAAAGGTATCCCAGACATCAACGGCTACGGCAAAGGAGACCAACTCATCCACATCAACGTCTGGACACCTAAGAACGTGAACCCAGAAGAACGCCAAATCCTGGAGCGCCTCCGCGAGTCCCAGAACTTCATCCCGAACCCAGGTAAGAACGAGAAAGGCTTTTTCGAGAAAATGAAAGAGTACTTTCAATAAGGAGAGTTCTGAGTCTTGAGTCCGGAGTTCTGAGTTATCAACAACGCCCGTTTTCTTTTACAGGAAGCGGGCGTTGTCATTTTCAGGAAGGTGGTTTGTAGCGGCGTTACACCGTAACGCCGTGTTCCTATGAAACGATACTGTCTCCACCTAGACAACCTTTCTTCACCACAGATAGGAATTGCGGCAAGAATTGGTCCTGCTGTTTGAAACTTGTTTGCTGCGTAGAACCACGGCGTTACGGTGTAACGCCGCTACAGGGTGTTTTCCCGAAAACAGGCCTGAAACCCAGGGGCGGTCCACTTGCAAACCGAAGCGCTTTCCCTTAGCTTTAGCCCAACTAACCAACCGCTTTTCTCTTGCAACCCATTCTTCAGATACAGGGCGTGAGCAAACGCTACGAAGCGCACCAAGCCCTGAACAAAGTCTCGTTTGATGTTCCCAAAGGCAGTATTTTCGGGCTGTTGGGGCCGAACGGGGCCGGTAAAACGTCGCTCATCCGCATCATCACCCAAATAACCGGTCCCGACGAAGGGCAGGTGCTGTTTGAAGGCCAGCCTTTGCAGCCGCACCATGTGCAACAGATTGGCTATCTACCCGAGGAGCGGGGCCTTTACAAAAAAATGAAGGTAGGGGAGCAGTTGGTGTACCTGGCGCGGTTAAGAGGGTTGGAGAAAGCAGATGCTACCCAGCGTATCAAAGTCTGGGCAGAACGGCTGGATCTGAAAACCTGGCTGAACAAGAACGTGGAAGACCTTTCCAAAGGCATGCAGCAGAAGGTGCAGTTCATTGCCACCGTCTTGCATGAACCCAAACTGCTGATTCTGGACGAACCTTTCTCGGGCTTTGACCCGGTGAACGCGAACATCATCAGAGATGAAATCCTGAAGCTTAGGGAGCAGGGCTGCACCATTATCTTCTCCACCCACCGCATGGAATCTGTAGAGCAGATGTGTGACTACATTGTCATGATCAACCGCTCGCAGAAAGTGATGGAAGGAAGCGTGAAAGAGGTGAAAGCCCGCTACCGCAGCCACACGTACCACGTGGAAGGCACCGGAAAACTGATGATTATGTCGCCCGATTTCAAAGTGCTGACCCAAGCGCAGAACGGAAATGATTTCACGGCCGAGGTTCAGTTGGAGCCAGAGATTGGCCCCAACCAACTGCTGCGCTATTTAACAGAACGGGTGGAGGTGCACGGCTTTCAGGAGAAGGTGCCCAGCATCCATGATATTTTTATTCAAACTGTAACCCAAGAAGCACATGGATAAGATCTGGTTAGTGTTTCAGCGCGAATATCTGGTGCGCGTGCGCAAGAAAAGCTTCATTGTCATGACTATTCTGGGGCCGCTGCTCATGGCCTTGGTCATGATTGTGCCCATCTGGCTCGCCACCATGTCTGATGATACCAAGGTGGTGCAGGTGCTGGACGAGAGCGGTTACCTCAAAGGCAAGCTTACTTCTACTGAAGAACTGAAGTTTGTGCAGGTGCCAGGGCCGGTAGAATTGGCAAAACAGATTTATCTGAACTCGGAGGACGCGGCGTTGCTGTACATTCCTAAACTAGACCTGGAAAAACCGCAGGGCATTCAATTGTTCTCCCAAAAAAGCACCAGTTTGTCCATGATCTCTTCCTTGCAGAAGCAGGTGCGGCAGGAACTGGAGGAAGTGAAATTCGCCAACTCGGGCATTGACCAACAAGTACTGGATAAGATTAAAACCCCCATCAGCATCCGGACGGTGAATCTAAGCGCCGAAGGGGAGAAAAGCAGTGATGTGGGCGTAACCACGGGAGTGGGCTTTTTAGGGGCGTTTTTGGTATATCTGTTCATTTTCATCTACGGTGCCCAGATCATGCGCGGCGTCATAGAAGAGAAAACCAGCCGTATTCTGGAGGTAATGGTGTCTTCGGTGAAGCCGTTTCAACTCATGGCCGGAAAAATTCTGGGAATTGCCGCCGTAGGGCTTACCCAGTTTCTGCTGTGGATTGTGCTTACCTCGGCCATTGGCGGCGGAGTATCGGCGCGCTTTGACTTGAACCGGTTCTCTGATGACCAGATTGGCCAGACCGTGCAGGGCATAGAGAATGAGCGCGATGCCCAACAAGCCCAGGAAATCCATGAGGTGGTAAGTGCCGCCCAAGACCTGAACCTGCCCTTGCTCATCGGGAGTTTTCTCTTTTACTTTTTAGGCGGATATCTGCTGTACGGCGCGTTGTTTGGGGCCGTGGGAGCCGCCGTAGATTCCGAGACCGATAGCCAGCAGTTCATGCTGCCCATTACGGTGCCGCTCATTTTGTCCTTCATTGTGGCCCAAACCATCATCGTGAAGAACCCTAACGGGCCGGTCGCTTTCTGGATGTCTATGGTGCCGTTCACCTCGCCGGTGGTCATGATGCTGCGCATGCCGTTCGGGGTGCCCACCTGGGAACTGCTGCTGTCCATGTTTTTCCTGATTGCCGGTTTCATTGGCACCATCTGGGTAGCTGCCCGCATCTACCGCGTAGGAATCCTGATGTACGGTAAAAAAGTGAACTACCGCGAACTTTCTAAATGGCTCTTCTATAAAGGCTAAGTAATAGACGCTAGATGTTGGTAATTAGATATTAGACGGTTTAGTAAAGCAACATCTAATTTCTAGCGTCTGTTCTCTAACTTCAACTTCCATTTTTAGCCCGATTTCCGGAAAACTGCTCTAACGCATGAAAAAGCTTCTCTTTCTATTGTCGGCTGTACTGTTCCTTAGCTCTTTCACTATGGATAAACCCGCTTATCGTTTGTTCCAGGGTAATGGCAAGTCGTTGAAGTACGAGAAGATGTTGAAAGAACTGGCTTCCGCCGATGTGGTATTCTTTGGCGAACAGCACAACGACCCTATTGCGCACTGGTTGCAAGTGGAACTCACCAAAGACCTGTATCGCCTGCACGGCAAACAACTGATCCTAGGCGCCGAGATGTGGGAAACCGATACCCAAGCCGCGGTTGATTCTTTTCTGCAAGGGCAACTGGAAGAGCCGAAGTTCCTAGAGGCAAGCCGCGCCTGGCCCAACTACCCCACCGACTACAAACCAACGCTCAGTTTTGCCAAAGCAAACGGGATCAAAGTCATTGCCACCAACGCACCCCGCCGCTCGGCCAGGATTGTCGCCCGTGAAAGTCTGAAAGGATTGGATGCCTTACCTGCCCAGGAAAAGCAGTGGCTGGCGTTGCTGCCCATCACGGTAGATTTAGAGTTGCCAGCTTACAAGCGCATGCTCAGTATGTTCGGAGATGCACATAGCACCTCCGCGGCTTCTGCGCAGATTGTGGAGGCCCAAGCCCTGAAAGACGCGACCATGGCCCACTTCATCAGCAAGAACCTGCCACAAGGCCAACACCTGCTGCACCTGAACGGCGCCTACCACTCAGACCACCACGAAGGCATTCTCTGGTACCTGCACCGCCTTCGGCCTGAACTAAAAGTCTTGACCATTTCCACCGTGCTTCAATCCCAACTGGAAGACCTGGAAAAGGATAACCTGCAACGTGCTGATTTCGTGTTGGCGGTTCCGGAAAGTATGACTAGAACGTATTAGGGAGGTGTGTTTTACCACCCCGCCCTCCGGGCACCCCTCCTAAAATAGGAGGGGTGTTTTGTTTTGGCCTTGTACGGCTTGTAAGAACCAGCAATGCGTAGTGTCGCTGCGTTGCAGCGAGGATAGTCTGGAGACTACCCGGTATCTGCTGGCACGAGTCAGAGACTCGCGCCAGCAGGAGGTCTACAAACTCCACTCACGCATTCCCAGTTCCAGCCTTTCGCTTGAGCGCCTAGAGTTCGGCCACCTCTGAGCGACAGCGAAGCAGGTGAGGAGAAATCACAGCGCGAGGGCGGAAGGCGGGGCCTCGCGGCCGTGAGCGCTTATCGTTAGAAATGAAACAACAAAGCACCTGCAATCACGCAGTAAGCAGCATAACCAAGGGAACAGCAAACTGCATGCACAAAAAAAAGGCCTGCTAAAAAGCAGGCCTTTCCAAGAAATTACCTTAAGAACGTTAGGCAGAGAAAGAGCTTCCGCAGCCGCAAGTACTCTTCGCCTGTGGGTTGTTGAAGACAAAGCCACGGGCATTAAGGCCATCCTGGAAATCTACTTCCATGCCCATCACATACATGCCGTGTTTCTTGTCCATGATGAGTTGAACCCCGTCCAGGTCAAAGATTTCGTCTGAGTCCTTTGGTTTGTCAAAACCGAGCAAGTAGGACATGCCGGAGCAACCGCCGCCTTGCACCCCAATGCGTAAACCGTATTCGGCCGGTACATTTTTATCTTTCATGATCACCTTCACCTCTTGCAGGGCCAGCGGAGTAAGGGATATAGGAGCTTTTTTTAGAGTTGTGCTTTCCATAGTAAGTGGTTTTTGCGTAGCAAAGATACTAAAATACAGACTGTTTGTAAAGGACAGCGCTATACTATAAGTAACTAGAAAAGCGGCAAAATGATTCAGCCGCGGCCACATCAAATTTTTCCCGATATTTACCTAATCAAAGCGTTTCAAAGACGTATTCCGAAAAACCGGGCGAAAACGGCGCAGTTACGCCAGCTATCCCTTTCTTATGACAACAGATACCTCCTCCATTGTGCTGCTCGTATTACTGAGTGCTATTCCGGCTTTCCTCATCGGTGGAGCCATGTACTTGCTCACCCAGAAGTACCTGGACCGCGATTACCGGAAAAGAGTGCTGGAAATACGGCTCAAGAACAGCGAAACCATTCTGCCCATCAGGTTACAGGCCTACGAGCGCATTATCCTGTTTCTGGAACGTATTACACCAAGTAATTTGCTCATCAGGGTTAGTCCCTCGGGCCTGACTGCTACTGATTTTCAGGCGCAACTGCTCCAGGAAATAAGGGCCGAATACACGCACAATCTTTCGCAGCAGTTATACATGAGCGAGGCCGCCTGGCAGCAGGTGAAAAAAGCGAAAGAAGACGTGGTCTCTATGATCAACCAGAACTACCAGAACCTACAGGATAAAACCAAAGGCACCGAACTGGCAAAAAGAGTGCTGGAGAATGTATTGCACAACGAAGTAGACCCCACGGTACAGGCCATTCAGTTTCTGAAGCGTGAACTGCACGAGATCTTCTAAACCGGCTTTCCCGTTTTTAGCTTGTTTCGGGAAAAGACGCAAAGAAGGGAAGGGCGGTGACTGATGGGCAAATCCTAGTCCGGTTGCCGTTACTTTCTGAACACCTAATTTTATGCTGCTTTTCAGAAAGCGAAGGATAACTGACCGCTCTGGTGCTTTCCGTAATGGAGGTTGGAGACGGTGATTCCTAGCAGCCGGACGGGTTTGGTGGGGAGAAACGGCGTGCGCAGCAACTCTGAGGCAATATCCAGCAATACTTCCTCGGCGCGAACGCTGGAGAAAAAGGTTTTGCTGCGGGTGTTTAGGGTGAAGTCGTGGTACTTGAGTTTGAGGGTGATGGTTTTGCCGCTGGCTTCCAGCCGATGCAGGTCATAGGCCACTTCCTCGGCCAGGCGCTGTAACTGCGGCAGCATCTCGTCCTCGGTTTCCAGGTCTTCCATGAAGGTGCGTTCTGAGCCAATGCTTTTCCTAATGCGGTTGGGTTCCACGGGGCGCTCGTCCTGGGCGCGGGCAATTTGGTAAAAGTAAGAACCTGATTTCCCGAAGTGCCGGCGCAGGTCCATCTCAGAGCGGTTTTTCAGGTCGGCCCCGGTATGGATGCCCAGTTGCTTCATTTTGGCGGCGGTCACATCCCCAATGCCGTAGAATTTTTCAATGGGCAAGGCTTCCACAAAGGCCTCGGCTTGGTCGGGCAACACCACCGTCAGGCCATCGGGTTTGTTTTGGCCCGAGGCTACTTTGGCCAGGAATTTATTGAAAGACACACCCGCCGAGGCTGTCAGGCGGGTTTCCCGCAGGATCTCGTGCTTAATGCGCTGCGCGATGAACATGGCAGACTTCAGCCCGAATTTATTCTCGGTGACATCCAGGTAGGCCTCGTCCAGAGAGAGTGGTTCCACCAAATCGGTGTAGCGTTGGAAAATCTCCCTGATCTGACGCGAGACCTGCTGGTACACCTCAAACCGGGTGGGCACCATGATCAGGTTGGGGCATTTCCGGAAAGCCAACTGCGAAGACATGGCCGAGAATACGCCGTATTGCCGGGCCTCGTAGCTAGCCGCTGCCACCACGCCCCGCGCTTTGGTGCCACCCACGGCCACGGGTTTTCCGCGCAGTGCCGGGTTGTCGCGCTGCTCAACGGAGGCGAAGAAAGCGTCCATGTCTATGTGAATGATTTTACGCACTACGCTGGGTCATGAGGGAAGCGGAACAAAGAAATGTACCTCCGGTCTCGGTTGAAAGCAAGCTGCCCAAGTATTTAGAATTTTTTCGGCCTGATTTACAACCTAAAAAGAGTTAGAAAGCTGTATTCATAAAATGATTTGTGAACTTGCGCCGTTACTCAACCGTACTGCGAAGTTAACTTAAGAAACCTTCCCAGACTAAGTGTGAACGGATGTTCTACCTTTTTATGCGTTAAACCAAATCCACTTAATACCTTACACTATGAAAATCAAATCTTTACTGTCTCTTGTTGTTTGCGGCGTGGCTAGCCAGTTCATGGTAAGCTGTTCTTCTTCAAACCAGTACTTTGACTTTAGCACCCCGGCCACTACCTATCAGAAAGCCGCACCGGCTAAAGGTACCCCAACGGTAGAACCGGCCGCCCCAGAAGCGGTGGTGGCTCAGGCCGAACCAGAGAAAGCAGCAACTCCTGTAACTTCAGATGAAAATAAATCAACCCCAGCCCTGGAAGCCAATGCCGCTAGACCGGTTGCCTCCAGAGAAGTGGCTCGTACTGCCCCGTTAACCTCCACAGCGGTGGCCCGGGCGTTGGAAGCCAATCCCAATGTAAAAGCGATGGC
Source organism: Rufibacter sp. JT3400010 (assembly GCF_054956755.1). NCBI lineage: Bacteria > Pseudomonadati > Bacteroidota > Cytophagia > Cytophagales > Hymenobacteraceae > Rufibacter > Rufibacter sp. JT3400010. Next base: position 161,982 of record NZ_JBUDXA010000004.1, read on the forward strand.
CAATGAGCTGGCCTCTGCTAAAAGCAAAAAAGATGTAAAGATGGCTACCAAGAAAATCATGCGCGAAGCCAAAGCCGTGAAAAAAGCCAATGCCCTGAATCAGTACGTAAAGATTGGTTTGATTCTGTTGGTAGCGGGTGTTTTGCTGAGCATTATCCCTGGTTTAGGCTTGGTGGGTACGCTGGCAGCCATTGTAGGTCTGGTGTTTATCTTGCTGGGCTTGCTGGAAATGTAGTTTCCCCGTGCATTTAAACAGCCCCAAAAGAAAGCGGCACCGTCTATTTAGGCGGTGCCGCTTTCTTTTGGGGCTGTTTTGGAAAAAAGGAGTGAAAAATGAAGTTCAATCGTCGTGCCGGTGCACGTAATACAGAATGTACCCGAAGATGGTAATGATTACCCTGAGCGCCCAGCCAATAGGTCTTCCCCAATTGTCTACCCACAAAAGCAGAAAGTGATTCGCCCCGAAGGAGGCCACCAACAGCGAAACCAACCCTACCAGAAAAATAAGTAAACCTAAGAATTTCATAAGCAGCAGGCGTTTAGGTGCGTGAATAGAAGCAAGATGCCGTTTATAGCCCGTTTTCATAAACCTTCGCATAAAAATTTGCGGGCAGGAATCACAAAGAAGAAGGACACCGTTTCCAAGCTGTTTTTATAAAAACTACCCTGAAAATGGTGCCCTCTGAAAGTAAGGCGCTTGCCTTCTTAGTTGTTGTATTCCTGCGGAACGCCGCCAGCGTTGCCTTGCTGCGGAATGCCCATTTTCTTTTCGCGCTGCTGCTGGTACTGCTGGAACTGGGTAACGGAAAGCACGTTCTTCAACGACTCCAAACGGGTTGAGCTAATCAAGTCCATGGTCGCTTTCAACTGGCGCGGGTCATTTTTGTGGTCTTTCTTCGCCTGCTCCAGTTGCTGCACGCTGGTTAAATTAATAGCCTTTACTTTGGCGGCCTGGGCCGGGGTCAGTTTCAGGTGCTGGGTCATGGTAGTGGTCATGGCTTGGGCACGAGCCTCTGGCGTGACGGCTGCGGTCTGGGCCTGGCTGGCAAGGGTGGTGAAAACCAGGGCCAGCAAAAAGGTAATTCGCTTCATATACATACTAAGGTAAATTCTTTCAAAAGCGGAGTTCCCGCGTCGGCATTCAGACACGCGAAGCGAGAAAATTAGTTCCGGTCAGGTAGCGGCAAAGATACAAATACCGGGCCAGCTTCCAGGGCAGGAATAGGGGATAAAAGCAAGCGCCGGAGTGCAGGGTTTCCGCTAATTTCGCCTTATCTTTGAAATCCAGTTGCCGCAGAGTGAACGCGGTAAACCGAGATTCAAGTCTTTTCAGAACGATTATTTAGCATGCCAGAAAACCATTTCAAGACGATTGCGGGGGAGCTGCAAGTAAACCAGAAACAAGTAGAAGCCACGGTAGCGTTGCTGGACGAGGGAGCCACCGTGCCCTTCATTGCCCGGTACCGCAAGGAAGTAACCGGCAGCCTGGACGAGGTGGCCATTGCCGCCATCCGCGACCGTGTAGAGCAACTCCGGGAGCTGGACAAACGCCGCGAAAGCATCCTGAAATCCTTAAAAGACCAGCAGAAACTAACCCCAGAACTGGAAGCCCAGGTACTAGCTGCCGAAACCATGGCCGTGCTGGAGGATATTTACCTGCCGTACAAGCCCAAACGCCGCACCAAGGCCACCATCGCCCGCGAGAAAGGGCTGGAGCCACTGGCGCAGAAGCTGTTTGAGCAAGCCAACCTAGATATTGCTTCTGAGGCCGCTGCGTTTGTGAGCGAAGAAAAAGAAGTGAAATCTGCGGAAGAAGCCTTAGCTGGTGCCCGTGATATTATGGCCGAATGGATCAACGAGAACCCCGAGGCCCGCGCCAGCATCCGGAATTTGTTTGAGAAGAAAGGCGTGTTCAAAGCGCGCGTGATTCCGGGCAAAGAAGAAGAAGGCCAGAAATACAAAGATTACTTTGAGTGGGACGAGCCCATTGAGAAAGCCCCTAGTCACCGCATTTTAGCCATGCGCCGCGGCGAAAAGGAAATGGTCTTAATGCTGGATGCCCAACCTGAGGAAGAGGCAGCCTTGGCCATCTTGGAAGACCAGTTCGTGACCGGCAACAACGCCGCCGCTGAGCAAGTGCGACTCGCCATCAAAGAAAGCTACAAGCGTCTGCTTCGCCTGAACATGGAAACCGAAGTGCGCCTTTCTTCCAAGAAACGTGCCGATGAAGAAGCCATCCGAGTTTTCGCTGACAACTTACGCCCCATGCTCTTGTCTGCGCCGTTGGGCCAGAAACGCGTACTCGCCATTGACCCGGGCTTCAGAACCGGTTGTAAAGTGGTGGCCCTGGATGAGCAAGGCAAACTATTGCACTACGAAGCCATTTTCCCACACAACGGTGCCGGGCAGGCCACAACGGCCGGGCATCAGGTTATGGCCATGTGCGCCAAATATAACATCGAAGCCATCGCCATTGGGAACGGGACCGCTTCGCGCGAAACCGAGACCTTCGTGCGCGGCTTAGGCTTACCCAACACCATTGCCATTGTGATGGTGAACGAAAGCGGTGCCTCCATTTATTCGGCTTCAGACGTGGCCCGCGAGGAGTTCCCAGACCAGGACATCACCGTGCGCGGCGCCGTTTCCATCGGTCGCCGCCTCATGGACCCGTTGGCTGAGTTGGTGAAACTAGACCCTAAGTCCATTGGGGTAGGCCAGTACCAGCACGATGTAGACCAGAATGCCTTGAAGCACAGCTTGGACGATGTGGTAATGAGCTGCGTGAACGCCGTGGGCGTGGAGGTAAACACCGCCAGCAAGCAGCTCTTGACCTATGTATCTGGTTTGGGACCGCAGTTGGCGCAGAACATCGTAGACTACCGCAACCAGAACGGTCCGTTTAAAACCCGCAATGAGCTGCGCAAAGTAGCCCGCCTGGGTGACAAAGCCTTTGAACAGGCGGCTGGCTTCCTGCGCATCAGAGGCGGGAAGCACCCACTGGACGCCAGCGCTGTGCACCCCGAGCGTTATGCTCTGGTAGAGCAAATGGCGAAAGACTTAGGCGCCACCGTCGAAGACCTGCTCAAAAACGCTGAGCTCCGCAAGAAAATCGAGCTGAAGAAATACGTGTCTGAGACCGTTGGTTTGCCAACGCTGCAAGACATTTTGAGCGAATTAGCCAAACCCGGCCGTGACCCGCGCGAAAGCTACGAGGTGTTCAGCTTCACTGAAGGGGTGAACGAGATCAAAGACCTGCGCCAGGGCATGAAACTGCCGGGCATCATTACCAACATCACCGCCTTCGGGGCGTTCGTGGACATTGGGGTGCATCAGGATGGTCTGGTACACGTGAGCCACTTGTCTGACCGTTTCGTGAGCAATCCGCATGAAGTGGTGAAAGTAGGGCAGAAGGTAGAAGTGACGGTGCTGGAAGTGGAAGTAGGCCGTAAGCGTATTGCGCTTTCCATGAAAGGAGATCCGCAGGCCGCTACTGCCAGACCAAGCCGGGGCAATGACCGGAAAGCCGGAAACAACACCAGTGGCGGTAGCAAACGCGAAGCACCGGTAGAGGAAGAAGACATGGCTACCAAACTGAACAAGCTGAAGAGCATGTTTCGGTAATAAGCGTACTTAATGCCGTGTAGAAGCCTTTATGGTTTCAGGCCTGTTTCACTAAAACGGACCTGAAACCATAAAGGCTTCTTTGTTTTTAGGCTGGAAAGAATGTAGTTATGAAACTAAGGTAAATTGAATTAAACGGAGTGTTGTGTGCTGCTGTTTAAGGTTTAATGCTGTTTGTAGATTCGTTTATTTATAGATAAGTGCAATAGCGTGTTCTGGGTATAAGTGTAAAATACTCTTGGTTGATATATAGGGTTTGTATCTGTTTGTTATCTTTTTTACCGAAATGGAGGGTTCTTGTCTTTGATTTAAGAATTAATAGAATCATGTGAATAGGGATGATTTATTAGATTAGTATTATTTATGGTGTTTGGTTTTGGTGTAGTTGAGATTTTGTAGCTAATTTTAGAGGGTTAAAATAATTTCCTATTCCAGTATATGCAGAAACCTTTACTCCTTTTATTGCTGGTGTTATTCTCATGGTCTGTACAGGCACAGAAAGACACTTTGCGCATCAAGAACATCTCGTACTCCTCTGGTTTTGAGGAAAAGTATTTCAAGGCCTTAGACAAGGGTGAGCAAAACAAGCTAGCATTACTGCTTTCGGTGAATCCCTCGGTAACAGAAAAAGAGTTGGAGTTGGCCGGGCAAGCCATGCAGCAGCTTTATGTTGCGCTGGATATGAGTAAAATCAGGGATAAAGCCTTGCCTAAGCAGGTGAAGCTGATTTTCGATCTGGCCCACAGGCAATTCCTGAAGAAATATGAGGAGATCGCGTCTTTTGACCAGATCATGAAAACAGGGACGTATAACTGTGTAAGTGCAACGGCCCTGTATGCACTGGTGCTGGAGCATTACGGCATTGGCTATGAAATAAAGCAATTGCCCACCCACGTCTATCTGGTAGCCGACCCAAAAGGGAGCAAGATCATGATGGAGTCCACCAATCCATTAGGTGGTTATTTTGCCCCAGATCCTAAGTTTAAGAAGAGCTATGTAGAGTATCTGCAAAAGGGCAAACTGGTGAGCGAAGAAGAGGTGAGAACCAAAGGGGTAGATGTTGTCTTCAATGAGAACTTCAAAGCTGACAAATCCATCAATTTTCAACAGCTAGTATCTTTGCAGTATTATAATGAAGGGGTAAAGCAGTATGAAGAGCAGGCGTATGAAAAAGCCGGGAAGGCGTTCCAGAAAGCGTACCGGTTGCATCCCTCGTATGAAACCCGCTATCTGCTCACTTCTGCCATAGGGCTGCAGATGGAAGGGCTTAATTATGATAAAATGGAGCAGGTAGACTTATTGACCAGCTTCTACGCCATGCAACCCGGCGATGCTTACCGAGATGATTTCACCAATGATTTCAAGGTATTAACCCAGAAACACTTGCTAGATAAGCCAGACACTGTCTTTTACAATAAGATCTATGCAGCTTTCAAAAGTGCGGCCCGTGATAGCGTGTCCTACAAAGACATTGCGTACGTCTACAATTTCCACAACGGCCGGGTGAAGGCATTGAATAACCAGTATGAGCAGGCAATGGGATATTTCACCAAGGCATATGGGTTTAACCCTGCAAGTACTGAGTTAGTAGGAATGTTGAAGTCGCTGATCTATGAGCAACTGAATAGAAACCGACTTTCTGGAGATCTTTCCAAGACGTTGGAATCTTACCAGAAAAGCTTCTCTTTCCTCCAGGCAGATCCTGACTTCCATCATAATTGTATGCTGGCCTACGCGAGAGCCATCCATAATGCGTTTAATGCTGATAGCCGTACCGAAGGCAAGAAATTGCTTCTCTCCCTTGAAACTCTTTATAAAAAGGACAAAGGAGACTTCACTGAAAGAATGATGGGTGATTTGTTCCTGGGTGCCTGCCAGTCATACTACCGGGCAAAAAGCGCCACCACCATGAAAGAGCTGGCGAAGAAAGGCTTGTCTTATGACCCAAGAAATGAAGGCTTGCGGATGGTGGCTTCAATGCCTGCCAATGCCAGGTTCTAACCAGAAATGATGTTTACAGAAAGGCCAGTGATTACACTGGCCTTTTTTATGTACAACCAGTCAGGTTTCGCGAGCAAGTAAAGCACACTGCCCTGTTCTGTTAGGAGCATATAGCAGGGTAAAGGCAGAATGTTCGTTGAGTCCAATTTATTTGTTACTTCTTTCCAAAACCTGAACCGCCTAAATAAAGTTAATACAAGGATGGAGGTGACCTCCCGTTTATTGGGGTAAATCTTTAAATATAGGCAGAAAGGGAGACCAAATCCAACCAACCATGGAATCTGAAGAATACTTACAACTGGAAACTGACCGGCGGTACACGTTACTGGTGCTGCACTGGAAGGGGTTTGTGCCCAGTGAAGTATACCGCGACGGGCTCATGGAAGCAGTACAGGTTTCCAGAAGAGGAGGGCTGTTGAGCTGGGTCATGGACATGAAGTACATGAAAGTGATTCGGCAAGCCGACCAGGAATGGACGCTGAGTACCTGGTTTCCGCAGTTTCATCTGTTGGGGGTGAAGCGATTGGCCTTCGTCATTTCAGAGGACATCTTCAACCAGATGGCGGTCAGTAGCATGATTGCCACGCTTCGGCCCAAGTTCCACGGCGAAGTGGAATATTTTCAGGAATTAACTGAAGCCCGGCGCTGGGCGCAGGAAAACGCCGGTGGCCTTAGCGATTTAGGCCTGTTTTCCGTAAAATAGCCGCAAAAACAACTTTTCGGTCTGCATGAACATCAAGAAAAAAGTAAAAGCAATTCTTCCGCTGGAAGGTGGCCGCTTTGTGGCCCTGGGCGTATTTGTGAAAGCCGCCGAGCAGGCCAACTGGTCAGACAATGAGATTCAATCTGTGATAGATGAAGTGGTGGAGGCCGAAGAGGCCGAGGCCATTTCCATCCTGCAATCTTATACCACCGCCTAACTACCTGCCATGCCCTTAAGCCCCAAACTGGAAGCCAAACTGAGCAAGCCTTTCGCCCCAGACAGCCGCATAGATGATGTGTTCGCCGGCAATGACCTCACCTTTATCACAGACAAACAAGGTTATGCGGTCACGCTGTTCATTGGCAAGCGCAGACCAGACGGCAGCATCAATGGGGAGCGCTACGTACGTCACCTCAAGTTTGAGGCCGATGGCATTACCCTCAAATCCAGTCACTGGGACGCAAAAGGAAAAGTTACCCGCTTTTGATTTTACTGCGTTTTAGTCAAATCAGCCGGTAAACGGACGTACGCGTTTCAGGAAATCTGTTCGCAGAATTTAGCGGCGGCATTCCCAACTCTTTACAGATTTCTGGCTGTTCTTGCCAGGAAACCCTTACTGCCATGAAAATACTGGTCATAGAAGACGAACCCCAAATGCTGGATACCCTGGTGCGTTCCCTGCAACAGGAGCAATACCTGGTAGAAACCGCCACAGACTATGAGAGTGCGCTGGAGAAAGTGTCTATTTATGCCTATGACTGCATTTTGCTGGACATTAACCTGCCCGGCGGCAGCGGACTTTCTTTGCTGGAGGAACTCAAAAAACAGCAGAAATCTGATGGCGTAATCATTGTCTCGGCCAGAAACTCCGTGGACGATAAAATTCAGGGCTTGGAGTTAGGCGCCGATGACTATTTGCCCAAACCGTTCCACATGGCAGAACTGAACGCCCGCGTGAAATCTGTGCTGCGCCGAAGAAAGTTTGAGGGCCAGAATCTTCAGACACTCCAGAACCTGCAGATTGACTTAGACAAGCATCTGGCCTGGGTGAACGGCCAGGAATTGGCCCTGAACCGCAAAGAATTCGACATACTGCTGTACCTGGTCACTAACAAAGACCGGCTGGTAAGCAAAACGGCTCTGACCGAGCACGTTTGGGGCGACTACATTGACCAAGCTGACAACTACGAGTTCATTTATTCCCAAATCAAAAACCTGCGCAAGAAACTCAAAGACCACAGCGCCGAGGTAGAAATCCAGGCCATTTACGGCATCGGGTATAAACTAGTCACGGTATGAAACTGCTCAACCACGCCACGGCTTATTTTGCGGGCTTGCTGCTGGTGGTCATCACGGTGTGGGCGGGAATTTTCTACGTGAACATGCTGGATGAAATCTATGACAGCATAGACGATGGCTTGGGCAACCAGAAAATTCTGGTCATGCAGAAGGCCGCGCAAGACAGTTCGGTGCTGGAACAGCATGATTTTGAGGCTGGATATTTCCGGGTGCGGGAGATTCCGGGCACGCTGGCCCTTCACCACAAAGACCAGTACCAGGACACGCTCATGTACATGCAGAACGAGCAGGATTTTGAGCCCGTGCGCATGTTAACCACCGTGTTCCGGCAAAACGGCAAGTACTATGAAATGCGGCTCATCACGTCAATGGTGGAGGAAGACGATCTTATTGAAGACTTGCTGTACGCGCTCCTGTGGCTGTATTTGGGACTCATTGCCAGTATTCTGGTGCTCAACAACCTGCTGCTGAAAAAAATCTGGCAGCCTTTTTACCATATTCTACAGCGTCTGCAGCATTTCAAGCTGGAAGAAGCCAAGCCGGTGCCGGTGCAGCCCACCCGCATTGCCGAATTCCAGCTCCTGAACCAGACCGTAGAAAAGCTATTGCAACAGAACGTCACAGTCTACCAAAACCAGAAAGCCTTTATTGAAAACGCCGCGCATGAACTGCAAACGCCGCTGGCCATTAGCCTTAACAAACTGGAACTGCTCGCTGAAAGCCAACCGCTGCAGGAAAACCAGTTAGAGCAGATTGGGGCCGTCATGGAAAACCTGGAGCGCCTCACCCGCCTGAACAAGACCCTGCTGCTGCTCTCCAAAATTGAGAACCGGCAGTTTGGCCAGGAAGAAGACGTGGTGCTTTCTGCGCTTTTACAGAAAGCCTTGCGGGACTTTGAAGACCAGATCGCCTTCAAAGACATTACCGTTGAGTTACAGCTAACGCAGGAAGTAATCCTTCAGCTCAACCCTGATTTAGCAGCCATGCTGGTTTTGAACCTGCTTAAAAACGCCTTGGTGCATAATGTACCCGGTGGTTTCCTGCGGATTGAGCTAACCGGTTCTGCCCTGGTTTTTGAAAACTCCGGCAAAAATGCCCAGCCTTTAAGCGAGGAACAGATTTTTACGCGGTTCTTCAAAGACGCTTCTTCCACTTCGTCTACCGGCCTGGGTTTATCTATTGTCAAAGCCATCTGTGACCTGTACGGCTTCCAGTTTCAGTACACTTTTCGGCAGGGGCACACCTTTACGGTCACATTTTAATCCCGTCTTCTTGCCCGTAACCTGCTCAAGTACAAGTCCTCCTTTTTTAGCTTTCTTTCCAGAAAATAGCCTCAAATAATTTTCACTTTTTTCTGCATTCCCAATTGTTTCCTGTTTTGGGTCCGAGCTTTGGGTAAAAATAACCTGAAAAGCTAAAACGAAGACCTATGAAAACGACCTTCTTAACCATCGCCCTGGCGAGTTACAGTCTGTGGGGCTGCAGCCAGAATATTACCCTTGGCCAATTGCCTTCACTGGTGCAAAACGCTGTGCAAGTGAAGTTTCCGCAGGCCAAAGTGATTGACTGGGAGAAAAAAGGCTCCCAGTTTGAAGCCGAGTTTGAGATTACAGGCGTAGACCATACCGTTCTGCTAGACGCCACGGGGCACATACTCCTGCACAAACAGGAGATCACGGCTGCCCAGTTGCCTCAGGAAGTTTCTATGGCGCTCCAAAGAGATTTTGCTGCGTATGTGCTAGATGACTTGGAGAAAGTAGAGAAAGAGGGACAGGTTTATTACCAGGTAGAACTGGAGAACAACAACGAAGACCTTCATAAGGTATATGCTTCCAACGGAGTTCTTGCCAATATCAGCTATTGGGATTAACCCTCCATGACAGATTCAGGTGTGTTCATGGAAAATACCTGATATACAGGAATAAAAGCCAATACTAGGAACAGGAGCAAACCATGTTCCGCTAATTAAAAAGACTTACTAAAAGACAGAATCTTATGAAACGCTTTCAGATAATAGCAACAAGCTTGTTTTTGTCACTCTCTGTACTGGCCTGTGACAACGGCAGTGCCCAGGCTAAAGCCGGTGACAAACCCAAAAAGAACAAAAAACAAAAAACGGTAGAAGTGGCTTCTGAGGCCGTGCAGGTAAACCAGAAATGGGAAGTGCCCGAGATTCTGCGCGAAGTATCTGGCATTGTGTTCCTGGGGAACGGCAAATTTGCCTGCGTGCAGGACGAGGCCGGCGTCATCTTCATCTACAACACCGCCACCAAAAGCATTGACGACCAGATCACCTTCGGCGCCGCCGGCGATTATGAAGGAATCACCTTGGTAGGCAACACCGCCTACGTGGTACGCAGCGACGGACATTTGTTTGAAGTGGCGGACTGGCGGTCTGAAGGCCTGAAGATAAAGGAATATCCCACCTCGCTCACCGAAGCCCACAACGTGGAAGGCCTTACCTATGACGCCAAGCAAAACCGCTTGCTGCTGGCCATTAAAGGCGAGGAAGCCAACGGCACAGACTATAAAGGCGTGTACGCGTTTGACCTGGCTTCCAAAACTTTATCGGCGGAGCCCATTTTCAAGCTCAACCTCAGAGATCCTTTACTGCCGCAAGGACAGGCCAAAAAGCCTAGTAAAATATGGCAGCCGTCAGAAATAGCCATCCATCCGGTGACCGGTGAAGTGTACGTGACCGAGGCTTCTAACCCGCAACTGTTTATCCTGAATGCCGACGGCAGCATCAAGAAACGGCACAAGCTGAATGACGCCGCTTTCTACAAGCCCGAAGGCATTGCGTTCAGCCCAACCGGCGAGCTGTTTATCTCCAATGAAGGCAAAAAAGAGCCCGGCAACATTCTGCAGGTGCAGCTTTCTGAGTAAAATAGCTGAATAGCTGTTATCCTGCTTCAACGTTTAGGATAGATTTCCTTTAAAAGCAGTTCTCCCGTTTCAGACGCGTTTTCTTAAAACGCGCCTGAAACGGGAGAACTGCTTTTTTTAGGGTGCTTCGGTTCTACCGTCAGGACTGGTGCCGTTGTGCCACCACTGCCGCTGGGGTCATGCGCGTTAAAATGGCTTGTCCGGTAATGAGTAACCCTACAATGAAGTGGGGCTCCCAAATGTAATCATGGAAGAAGAAAAGCCACGGCGATAACGCCAGTAACAAGCCTATGGCCAAATCACTCATAATGTGCGCCGACATAGGAATCACTTTCATAACCCCGGTTTCATTGCGGGTCATGAGCGCCTGAATGAGGATCACGACTCCTATTCCAATAGGTAAATAACTTTCCACGCCGCCTCTGTAAAACCCGAATAGCCAGGGCGAGGCAATCAATAAAACAGCGATGAGATAATCCATGATGCCATGGACACTGGTTGGTATAATGCGCATAAGAACCTCCTTCTTTTTAAACTTGCCAATAACTACCTTTTATACGCATAGAAAAGCAGATAGCTGTCACGTTTAATACTGATTTTCAAGTGTTTGAATAGATGTAAATACTGTTTGTGTTAAATAGCTTCTCTTTGTCAAATACTTTTTATATCTTAGTTGATATCAAAATGATATCAAAATAAATAAGTCTATGAAAGCCGAAAAATCGTATCATCCCATCTCAGGTTACACCGTCCTGGTTCTCTTGCTACTGCTTATTGCCGTGGCTGGCGTTTGTGCCTATTACATTGGTGCAGAAATCATTGGGCCGTTTACTTTGGTGTTTATTTTCTTCTGCAAAGGTTTTAAGATCGTGAATCCCAATGAATCCAGGGTACTCACGCTGTTCGGGGAATACACCGGTACCATTAAGCAGAACGGTTTCTTCTGGGTGAATCCCTTTCTGGTGTCTAAAAACATCTCATTGCGGGCCCGTAACTTAGATACCAATCCCATCAAAGTGAATGACAAACTGGGTAACCCCATCATGATTGGCGTTGTGTTGGTATGGCGGGTAGAAGAAACCTTCAAGGCCGCTTTTGAGGTAGACCACTACGAGAATTTTGTGAAGGTGCAGAGCGAATCGGCTATCCGGAAACTGGCGGGCATTTACCCGTATGACAACTTCGAGGATGAAAGCGAGATCTCGTTGCGGGGCAGCAGCCAGGAGGTAAATGATGAACTGGAACGGGAACTGATGGAACGCCTGGCCATTGCCGGTATCCACGTGCTGGAAGCCAGAATCAGTTACCTGGCGTATGCCCAGGAAATTGCCAGCGCCATGCTGCAGCGCCAACAGGCCACCGCCATTGTAGCGGCCCGGGCTAAAATTGTGGAAGGAGCCGTAGGCATGGTAGACCTGGCTTTGCACCAGCTCAATGACAGGCGCTTGGTAGACCTGGATGAAGAACGGAAAGCGGCCATGGTCACCAACTTAATGGTAGTGCTTTGTTCAGATAGAAGCATCCATCCCGTAGTAAACGCCGGAACTTTACACCACTAGCCAATGGCCGAAAAAAAATCGTTCGCGCTGCGCATGAATGCTGAGATGATGAAAGCCGTGGAGAAATGGGCCGCCGATGAGTTTAGGAGTACCAACGGCCAACTGGAGTGGATTGTGCAGGAAGCCCTCAGAAAGGCTGGTCGGCTGCCATCTTCCCCGCAGAGTCCGGCAGAGCCAGAAGCGCAAAAAGATTAACCTCTTTCCTGCTTTTTCAGTAGAAGGACCCCAGAAGCTAAGTTCATGCTCCAACCACCCCGTGCAATCATTCCCGGTACCAGATTATTAAAGAGAATAGATTCCAAAAGCCTATTTTTGCCAATCCAGGCCTTGGTTACTTCTTATATAGTAGAAATACCGGAAGAAATAGGGTAATTACATAAGCAGGTTTGTAGGAAAATAGATAACTTAAGCCTTAGTTTTGGTTTTCAATTAAGAGAACCTACTCAACAAGTCAAATAAAATAGAACTATGGAATACGAAGTGAAACCGGCCGACGGCAGGTTAGGAATCCTGATCCCAGGATTAGGAGCAGTGGCAACCACGTTCATTGCAGGTGTAGAGGCTGTTAAGAAAGAGTTGGCGAAGCCGGTAGGGTCTATCACCCAAATGGGTCGTATCCGGTTAGGCAAACGTACCGAAGACCGTCATCCCCTTATCAAGGATTTCGTTCCTTTGGCTGGGCTGGAAGACATCGTGTTTGGAGGCTGGGACGTGTACGCCGACAACGTATTTGAGGCGGCGGTGAACGCCAAGGTGTTGGAGCCTATGTTGCTGCACGCCGTTAAGTCAGAACTAGAGGCTATTGTGCCCATGAAAGCGGTATTTGACAAGTCTTATGCCCGTAATCTGGACGGTACGCACGTGAAAGAAGGTGGCAGCAAGATGGAACTGGCCGAGGCGTTGATGGAAGACATCCGCAACTTCAAAGAAACAAATGGCTGCGACCGTCTGGTAATGGTATGGTGCGGTTCCACTGAGATTTACATTGAGGAAACTGAGGTACATCAATCGGTTGCCGCCTTTGAAGAAGGTCTTCGCAACAGCGATCCTTCCATCGCGCCCAGCATGATCTATGCGTACGCCGCCATGAAAATGGGCGTGCCTTTCGCCAACGGTGCTCCAAACCTGACGGTAGACATTCCGGCCATTGTGGAGCTTGCCGTAGAAAACGGCATCGCCATCTCTGGGAAGGACTTCAAAACCGGCCAGACGTTGATGAAAACCATCCTAGCTCCAGGTCTGCACGCGCGTGCATTAGGCGTAAACGGCTGGTTCTCTTCCAATATTTTAGGTAACCGCGATGGTTACGTGCTGGATGCGCCAGAAAACTTCAAAACCAAAGAAGTTTCTAAACTGAGCGTACTGGACGAAATCTTCAAGCCAGAGTCTAACCCAGAACTGTACGGCGAGATGTACCACAAGGTGCGTATCAACTACTACCCGCCGCACGGTGACAACAAAGAAAGCTGGGACAACATTGACATCTTCGGCTGGTTGGGTTACCCTATGCAGATCAAAATTAACTTCCTGTGCCGTGACTCCATCCTGGCTGCGCCATTGGTACTGGACTTGGCTTTGTTCACTGACCTAGCACAACGTGCGGGCATGAGCGGCATTCAGGAGTGGTTGTCTTTCTACTACAAGTCACCGCAGACCATTGAAGGACTTGCTCCAGAGCATGATATCTTCAAGCAGTTAATGAAATTGCAGAATACCCTGCGTCACATGATGGGCGAAGACCTGATCACCCACTTAGGGCTGGATTACTACCAAGACCTGGTAGACACCCTGTAAGGGTTTTATGATTTGGATGCACAAACTCATTTCCACTAGTCTGGGTATTGGGTACATAGGCAAAGGCGGCGGCACCGTTGCGGCGGTGGTTACCTGTCTGGTCTGGTATCTGGGACAGAACGGTGGGAATGAGTTTCTTTCCTGGCAGATTGCCCTCACGGTGCTCATTACGGCGGTGGGCGTTTGGTCTTCAGACGCAGTGGAGCCGTTTTGGGGCAAAGATGACAAGAAAGTAGTCATAGACGAGGTGGCCGGTATGTGTATTGCGTTGCTGGCGGTGCCCGTAACCATTCCGTATCTGCTGGCCGGATTGGTTTTGTTCCGCTTTTTTGACATTGTCAAACCCCTCGGTATCAGAAAAACCGAGAGACTGCCCGGCGGTTGGGGCGTCATGCTGGACGATGTGCTGGCCGGCGTCTGCGCCAACCTTATTCTTCAACTAGTGATTTACATAAAGTTGTTTTAGATGCTCACCTTCTTAAAGGCACAAACTGCCTCTGTGGGCGCCACAATTATTGATTTTCTGGTAACCGTTTTAGCGGTAGAGCTCTTTGGAAGTTGGTACGTGATGGGCACCATCCTGGGAACCGCCTCCGGCGGGGTCGCCCATTTTGCCTTGAGCAGAGAATGGGTTTTCCACGCCGAAGATACCCGAGTGTCTACGCAGGCCATCAGGTACTTTATCATCTGGAATGGGAGCCTGGCGTTGAATGCGGCCGGTATTTACATCATTACCCATTACGCGGGCATCAGTTATCTTATCTCTAAAGTAATTACCTCTGTAGTGATTGGCGTAGGCTATAATTATCTGCTGCAAAAGAAATTTGTCTTTAAAAAAAATACCACATACAGTTAATCCTTTCTTACTGGGTACATGGATGCAATCAAAGGAATGGAGCTAGATTCTTTAGACAAGAAAAAGAAGGGAACCGGGGAGAAAGCCTGGAAGGTATTTCTGCAACAGGGCATCTACAAAATTGTGAACCCTTTTGTCCGGCTGCTGATCAAACTCGGGTTTACCCCCAACGCGGTTACCACCACCGGGTTCATCATGAACGTAGGCGTAGCGGTTATCTTCGTGATAGGCGGGGAAAGCGAGAACCGCAATGACTTTTCTTACGTGGGCTGGGCCGGATTCCTGATCATGATGGCCGGTCTGTTTGACATGCTGGACGGCCAGGTAGCCCGCATGGGAAAAATGGGCTCCACCTTTGGGGCTTTGTTTGACTCCGTGCTGGATAGGTACAGTGAACTGGTGATGTTTCTGGGTATCTGCTACTACCTAATGGCGCACCATTACTTCCTCAGTTCACTGTTCGCCTTTATTGCCATGATTGGTTCCATGATGGTGAGTTACACCCGCGCCCGCGCCGAAGGTCTGGGCGTGGAATGCAAAGGTGGCTTCTTCCAGCGCCCTGAGCGCGTGGTATTGATTGCCCTGGCAGGCATGTTCTGCGGGCTTACGGCGGCTATTCTAGGCGGAGATTTCAAGTTGTATGTGCCAGGCATTCCCTTTCACATCTTTGAAACCATGTCTGTCTTCACTATTCCTATTACGGTGCTGGCGGTTTTCACCAACGTGACCGCTGTAACCAGGTTAATGGAAGCCAGGCACGCCATTGAATTGAAAGAGAAAAACCAAGCGTTAAACCAATAAACGTCATGTAATTTGCTGGCTTTGCCGAAGTTTTCAGCAGAGCTTATAAGAGGTGTTTTGGGGCTGTTTTGTAGAAACTAGCCCTAAAACACCTTTTTATTTGATAGTAAGGGAAGTTGGCTCAAACAGTTCCAGCATGGGTTCGCCCTTTTGGTTAGGAACTGGAAAACCCAAAAGCTCTGCCGTGGTAGCAGCCACGTCTACCTGCGCCCGTTCTTTGGTAACAGGCGCCCCAACTTTTACATCTGGCCCCAGCGCTAACAAGCTGATGTGCCGACAACCTTCACATTTGTCCCCATGATTCTCAAAACGATTACCTACATGGCGGCCATGGTCATTGGTCACCAATAAGGTAGTCGTGTTCTTGTAATGCGGATTCTCTTGTAGCCAGTTCCAGAACTCGTAAACCAGGCGGTCGCTCTGTTGAATGGCTTTAATGTACCCGTCCCAATTCCCCGCGTGGGCTTCTGAGTCTGGTTCGCGGAGATTGATGAGGACCAACTTCGGTTGGTGTTTGGCCAGCACTTGCTTGGTAATGCGAATGGTGGTGGTGTCAGCACGGTAACCGGTTCCGAAACCTTTCACGCCGCAATTCACCGATGGTGCAAAAGCCGCAGCCGGGCTGGTGCTGTTAGTGCGGGCCAGAATCTCCAGTTTGTCTTTGCTCGTGATCACCCAGGTATCTTTGGCAGGAGCGCCGGTGTGTTGCCGGTAATAATGGAAGATGGACGGGTTTTCAGGGAGTTCGCTGCCGTCATTGTCTATTTTTTGGTGGTGCCCGGTCGTCAAGGCCACGTGGCCAGGATTAGTGAGCGTAACCCCTTCGTTGTAAAACCGCGGATGGAAAACTCCCTTAGGGGCCAGATCCTTCGCCATGTGCGGAATGTTGGTGTAGGTAGAATCTCCCCAGGAATCTGAATACCGCACGCCGTCAATCACCAGAATGATCACGTTTTTAGTGGCGTACTTGCAGGGCTTTTCTGGAAGAGAGCCAAAAGGCCGAAAACTGCTTGAAAACAAAAAAGTAACGACAAACTGAAAGGCTAGAGCCGTGACATTGAGCATGGAGGCGTCAAGTTTGGTGTTCTGCCTTATTACGGATACAGCAGGTATTTTGCTCGCACTTGGTTGAAATAAGTCAGTTCATCGGCCCAGGCCGAAAGAATATCTTTAGGGGCAGCGCCAGCCTGTAGACGCTGCCGGATGGTATCGGTTTTCCAGAGACCATCTAAGCGGCTGTTCTTCCACTCCAGTTGCGTGGGGTACAACGTCTTGAGGGCATGGATAATGTACACCGATAGTTTAGCTGCCTCTAACTTGTTTCTGTCTGTCACAATGGCCTGCGCACCCGAACAGGTCTGCCCCACAAACTTAGGCGGATAAATTCTGATGCCGTCTACCACACTGTCAGGTTTGAATTGAACAGGTTTGAACGTGACGCCGGGTAGTTTGTAGCTGTTCAGTTGCTGCGCCAGTTTCTCGCCGTTTATCCAGGGAGCGCCAATAAACTCAAAGGGCTGCAGGGTACCGCGGCCTTCAGAAACATTGGTACCCTCCAGAATACAGGTGCCGGGATACAAAGTGGCGGTGGTCAGGTTGATCATGTTAGGCGAAGGCTTGATCCAGGGCAAGCCGGTTTGGTCAAACCATTGGCTGCGGGTGTAATGTTGCAGGGGAATCACCTTGAGGTCGGCTTGGGGTAGTTTTTTGGCGGCGCGTTCCCCGTTGAACATGCGGGCTAATTCGCCCACGGTCATGCCGTGGGTAATGGGCAGGAAGCTGGGTCCGGTTACGGGTTGCTTAGCGTTTTTGCCTATGGCGCCGTCCACGTACACCCCGGTAATGGGGTTGGGCCGGTCCAGCACCAGCATCAGTTTCTTGTTCTCGGCGGAGGCTTCCAGCACGGCGGTCATGGTGGCAATGTAGGTATAGTAACGGGCGCCCACATCCTGAATATCGAAAAGAAGCACGTCTACATCCTGGAGCATCTCGGGCGTTGGTTTCCTTACGTTTCCATAGAGCGAGATAACTTTAAGGCCGGTTTTTTGGTCTACGTCATCAGACACGTGGGTGTCGGCCTCACCTCTAATGCCGTGCTCGGGACTGAACAGCTTGACCACTTTCACGTCTGAGCGGGCGTGCAGCAAATCTACCAAGTGGCTTTTATCTGGCATCACACCCGTGTGGTTGGTGAGAATGGCCACCCGTTTGTTCCGGAGCAAAGGCAGGAATTCGGGCGTGACCAAACGCTCTATGCCAATGACCACCCGGCTGGCCGGAGCATCAGAGTTAGCGGCTTTCTGTGACTGGGAAAAGGCCGTTGCCTGCAAGAGCAAGAGCACGGGCAACAAGAGGAGGACGCGGAAGGGAGAACGTATCTTCATGCTGCCAATATAGCAAAAGCCTCTACATGAGCGTTCTGTCTTAGCCCCGTTTCCTCTAAAACATGCCTAAAATAGAGGTAGCTACCTTCTGGATGATCGTGCGCCTTTGAGAGTTGAGACCCTACAATCCACCTCTGCTCCCTGAGGAGGGGAATACGCCTGTGAAGAAGATAGGGGTACAATGGCTGTTCACCGTTCAGGATTCACCAACCCGAAAGAGCAGAAGAGCATACTTGAGCAAACGTTGTTGAGGCTCTCGCCTCACGGAAGTTGCAAACTTCCGAACATAGTAGGTCCAAGTCATAGACTTGAACCATGGTTTGTGATACAGGTGAAAAAATAACTTCCGCTACTTTTCCGTTTCCAGTCTTTCCCGAGCGCGCCTCGCTTTTGGCCTGGAATAGCAAAAATAAGCGCAAAAGACACTTCAGGCCGAAAGGGCAGTGCGGGAGGGGAAGACGGGGCCTCGCGGCCGTGAGCGCACGGAGGGTAACCATGCAACAACAAAGCATAAGGGCACCGCATCCACCACCCGCCACGCCAGCGACAGGCATAAGGCGTGAACAAAAGAATCATGTACTAAGTGAGCCACTAGTAGCCTGTTATCTGCTATAGCCCATCACCGTATTGAAAATGCTGATTCACGGTTACCGGTAGTTTGCCTTGCGGAGTCAGTTCGCCCATGATCAGTTTGGCGGCGGCGGCCTGCACGGCGGGCAATTGCTGGTAGCCTACTATAAGTGTGGTAGCTTGATGCATGTCTTCAAAGCGGTTGAGGGTGTAGGCATTGTCAAACAGCACCACCACGCACCGTTTCTTCCGGATTAGTTCATTGACCAAGGCCCTTTCCTCGGGCGTGAAGCCTAAGTTGTTGCTGGGCCTGATGCTGGGTCCGTAAATGCTGATGAGCACGAGGTCGTATTTCAGGATTTCCTTCCGCAGCTTTTCTATGTCTTTTTTATTGGAGCGGCGCGGCAGAAAGAAGTCTGAAGTATTGAGCTTTTCTTTGATCTTTCTCTGAAAGAAGGTAGTTCTGGTACCGCCCACCGCCAGACTGGCTATTTTCCGGTTTTTCTTGTTCTCCAGCGGAATCAGCTTGCGCTTGTTCTGTACCAGTGTGAGCGATCCTTCGGCTAACCGCCGAAGCATTTCCTGGGCGTGGGAGGTGTGCAGGTCCTGGTACAGGTTCTCCAGTTGGATAGGTTTGTATTTGTTCAGCCCTACCCAATACTTAGCCGCCAGTACTTTTTTGCAGCGCCGGTCAATCTCTTTCTGGCTTAGTCGGCCTTGCTTAATGGCGGCTTTAATGGCTTCCAGGGCTTTGGGCACGCTCACCAGGCGTTCCACCACATCATTGCCTGCTTCCAGGGCCATGACTTCGGCCTCGCCGGGTTTAAAGTATTTGGTGACGCCTTTCATGACCATGGCATCGGTGAAAATGAGACCGCCGTACCCGAATTCCCGCTTCAAAATGCCGGTTACAATGGGTTTGGAGAGCGAGGCCGGTAAGTTGGCGGTAGAATCCAGCTTGGGCAGGTGAATGTGCCCTACCATAATGCCGCCCACGCCGCTCTGGATCAAGTGCCGGAAGGGGTAGAGTTCCAGGGAGTCCAGACGTTCACGGCCGTACGGAATCACGGGCAGGTCTAAGTGCGAATCTACTTCGGTGTCGCCGTGGCCGGGGAAATGCTTGGCAGTGGCAATGATACCGTTGTCTTGCATGCCCATCATCTGAGCCAGACTTTTGGAGCTCACATCATCTTTGTTTTCGCCGAAGGCCCGGTAACTGATGATGGGGTTTTTGGGGTTGTTGTTCACGTCTACCACCGGCGCGAAGTTAAGGTGCATGCCCAGCCGTTTGAACTCGAACGCCATCTCGGCGCCCATCTGGTAAATAAGGCTGTCATTGTTGATGGCGCCCAAAAGCATGGGCAGCGGGTATTGCATGGCGCTGTCCATGCGCATGCCAATCCCGTTTTCGGCATCCATGCCAATCCACAGCGGAATTTTAGAAGCGGCTTGTAAACGGTTGGTCATTTTGGCTTGCCGCACGGGCCCGCCCTGAAAGAAGATAAGTCCGCCCACTTTGTAGCGCCTGATGAGCATGCGTACGTCTTCTTCGTGCTGCGGCCCCTGATTGGAGAATACCTCAATCATCATCAACTGCGTGATGCGCTCATCTGGGGTCATGCGCCGGAAAACCGAGTCCACCCACTTGTTTTTCCGGTTGAGGGTAGTGATGAGTTCGTTGGGGTATTGGATGGTGTCTTCGGGCGAGATAGGTTCCGGTTTGAACACCACCGTATCCTCGGCATGCGGATTTTTCTTTTTACATGCCGAAAACGTGAGGCCCGCCAGCAACACTGCCAACAAACAGATAAAAAAAGCAGGCCTTAAACGAGAGGTTGAACACATAGGTAGCCGCAAAAGTCAGTCATTCTGTTGCCTTCTCGGAGGAAGGTTCGGAAAGCCCTTTCCTTACGGAGTAAGGCAGAGATGGTTGATGTGGCGGGCAGTAGTAAGCTGAATTAGTAAGAATACTTTTTAGTAAATTCTTTGGAAACAGGCAATAAATGGGGAAACCAGGTTGCTGAATCCGGTTCAGAAATAAAGCACTTGGTTTGCTCTGGTTGTACTCAGCTATTTGAAATACAAACTGCTAATTTTGCTGAATTAAGAGAGGGCTGTTTATTTCATCAGTTGGTTAAATTTTTTGATGGCACCATGAGGATTGTAGCCGCTTTCTATGACAGCCTTATGCCACAGTTCATACATTAGATTGAGGTTATACATATCGGGTACATCAGAATCTTTATGCTTCTGGACGATTTTCTGGTATTCAGGAGTTTTAAACAAAAGCAGTATTTTTTCTATTTCTTCTTTAGTTGTAATTGGTTGCAGCTTGTTTAACTCCGTGAGAAATGGCTGGGTATAATAAGTTAAGCTAAATCTGCTTTCCAAATAGCTTTGTTTCAGATTCAAGGTGTCTATCTGAGTTTTGGTGTAATGCTTTGGTTCTGTGATGTAAGACAAGGTTTTTTTGTTCACCCTATGAAAAGCCACGGCTAAGTATCTGTCCGCAGGGTAAGGGTCAGGGGTAAGTGGAATGGAGTCCAGTCGCTCCACCTTAAGAACTGTAAATTCTGATAGCTTTTGGGTTGCTAAAATTTTATAATGTCTATATGGCTTTTTGGGGCAGCTTAAATTTGTAAAACACCTATATATGTATATGGTGTCTCTGTTTTGCTCTAGTTTCTGGAAGCCTTCTTCTGTGAAAATGAAGTAACCAGTATCCAAAACTTTTTGGCCATGTGTGGTGATGACTATGCATAGTAGAGAAATAAGAATGAGGATGTTTTTCATATAAGGCTGGCAAAACAGAACACCTCAATATACCATATAGACCTTTCAAATCAGGGTTGTTCTGATTTTATTTATTAATGCGGACAATGATGCTATTCTTAAGATTTGGCCCAATGTTTTGTTAGGAATGGGATACTTCAGAAACAAAAGCGCCTTTGCCGAAGGTATCTCCGGCAAAGGCGCTGCTATTGGTAATCTGTTTTACGCTTATTTTTTGAAAATCTCGGCAAAAAACTGTTGCATGTCTGCCCAGGAGCGGCGGTCTGCATTGGCGTTGTAGGCGGCCCCTTTGGTGATATCTGTGCCTGCGTTTGGGTTGGTGAACGAGTGAACGGCCCCGCTGTGCGCCACGAACTGGTAGTCTACTTTGGCATCATTCATTTCTTTGAAGAAACCGTCCAGTTCGGCTTTGGGTACGAAGGGGTCAATGGCGCCATGCTCTACCAGTACTTTGGCTTTGATGTTCTTCGCATCGGCTAGGTTGGGGGTGCCCAGACCTCCGTGGAAACTCACTACCCCCGCTACATCGGCTCCGCTACGGGCTAGTTCCAGCACGGTAGTACCGCCAAAACAATAGCCAATGGCGGCAACTTTAGCGGCATCTACGTTGGTCTGTTTCTTTAACTGGGTTAGGGCCGCATTTACCCGCTGGCGCAGCAACGGAACATTGTTCTTGTATTTTCCGGCTTCGGCCCCCATGGCCTCTGGAGTGGTAGGTCTTACCCCTTTGCCGTAAATATCGGCGGCGAAAGCCACGTAGCCCATTTTGGCCAGTTGGTCGCATCTCTTTTTGGTGTAGTCGCTGAGGCCGTTCCACTCGTGCACCACCAACACGCCCGGCAGTTTTCCTTTCTTAGAGGCATCATAGGCAAGGTAACCTTCTAAGGTAGTGGAGCCTTCTTTGTACTCTACCAACTGCGTTTTAATTTGTTGGGCCTGGGCAGAAAGATGTGCCAGCAAGGCGAAAATGAAAACAAAGGCAAGGGAAAGTTTTTTCATAAGTAGAAAGTGGTTTAAGGTTTAAAGTGGCAGCGGTTTCCCACGCAAAGGAAGTGCAAAAATAAAAGCGGAGCCGCTACGAAGGTAACAGTTCCGCTTGGTATTGGTTGAAGGTAAAACCAACCGTTTTATTTGAATGTTCTGAAAACGCGCTAACCTTTGAGAAACCAGCTAGCCCCCTGCTAATAGATTCAGGGCACCCGATTTTAGGTTGTTTCTAAATAACCGGCCAGAAACCGAAAGCTACCTGCCCAACGTTAAAAGCGGAGTGAGGCATTTAAACCAGCCTGTCCGTTCTGCCAGCTAGGCGAAACCAGCCAACTTCTTTTCGTGAGTTTGCCTTTTACCTTGTGGTAACTCCAGTAAGTGGCTTTACCAGTTAAGTAACCGAGCGTGGCCCCCGCCAGCACATCAGAAGCCCAATGTTTGTTGTCATTGATGCGCGACAAACCCACCAAGGTAGCCATGCCATATGCTAACTCTGGCACCCAGTTGCTGTCATGGTAGACAGAGGCAATGGCCGTGGCCGCCGCAAAGGCATTGGACGTGTGCGAAGACGGAAAAGATGTATTGGTGCCATCGCCACCGGCCCCATCAAACAAGTGGCTGTCTGTGGTGTTACTGGGTCTGTGCCGCTGGAATTCTTTCTTCAGTTTATCTGTCAAGAAAGAGTTCAGGTAAAAGCTTCCCAAGCCCACAATGGCCGCTTCCCGCATTTTAGGACGTTTGGCAATGGTCCCTATGGCCATCATGGTGGCGAAGGTGGCGTGTAAGGGGACAGCGGTGCCCATGGGCTGCATCATCTTCGCGGCATTATCCGATACAACGGTGCGTCTATTCTGGGAGATAGCTTGTATTGACTTATCAAAATGTTCATAAGAAGATATGAAGAGGCCGGTCACCAGTAACGCGGACGTTGATTTCAGCAGGAGCCGTTGATGCTGTTTTACCCAAGGTATTTTTGGGCTACTCTGCAGTAGAAATGTGTCTTTGGGTACTTGTAAGGAGTCTGGACCAGGGAAAGCGGCAGAAGCAGAGGCTCTGACTACAAATAGCAAAGCTAAGAGGAGCAAGAAGGAACGCATAGAGTCTTAAAAATCAAAAGGGTAGATGATTTGCTAAGACTATTTTGCACCTAATTAGTTTCCTGCCTTCTTCCTTTTCGATAGAAACAGGAAACTCCTCTGCCAACCATGAAAATCAGGGGTTTAATTTTTCAGGAGGGTAGGCCGAATTGTAACTAAATGGATGACGCCTCTAATGTAGGAGAAAGTTGAAAGGCTTTTAATGCAAGTAGCCCTTGCTATAGGCAAGGGCTACTACTGGGCAGAAGTAAGGTGAAGCTAGTTACCGCTTTCCATTTTCTTCTGAATAGCCTGCTGCAACTCCATCATGTGCGGCTCTACTTTAGCCTGACCAATCTGCGCACTCTTCATGGTGATGGTAGATTGTTTGGCGGCTAGTTTTTTGCCGGTAGGGGTGAGGTAAAAGCTATTCATGTCTTTCAGCTCTTTCTCCGTGAACTCGGCCATGTAGAGCTTGATCATATCGTCTTTGACGGCGTCCCAGTTCATGTACTTAGAGAAAAAGGACCTTACTTCTAGCTCAGCGGCTTTCATGGCGGGTACTTGTTCCATTTGCATGGTCAGCATTTGCTGGAGGTTGTCATCAATGGTTTTAGGGCTGCCCATGGTGATGAGCAAGGTTTCGGCGGCTTTGTAGTGGCTGCTCTGGGTCTGCGCCATGGCACTTCCTACTGAAACCAACAGCAGAACAACCCACAGAGAAAGTAGTTTCTTCATTTTAAAAAGATTGAATGTTGCATAAATTACGCAACACGTCACAGAATAACCAACCTCACGGCTTATTTATTTGAATCATTCCTGCCCATGAACCGGCCCCGGCCTCCTGCGTAGGAGGGAAGTAGAAAATTCAACAACCAATCTCTTGTAAATCAATCTATGAAAATAACCAAGAAAGAAACCGCTTACCAGGGGCACTACCGTTTGCAGGTGTATACCGTAGAGGACCAGGGAAATGAATTCAAACGCGAAGTGTTCCACACCGGGCAGGCGGCCGGGGCACTGGTGTATGACACCAAAAAGCAGAAGTTTGTATTTGTAAAGCAATTCAGGCCAGCCGTAGAACGTGACATGGTAGAGACGGTGGCCGGCATGTTAGACAGCGCTGACGAAAAACCAGAGGCCGCCATCACCCGCGAGATTGAAGAGGAAATTGGCTACGCAGTAGATAAGATTCAGCAGCTCTATGAGTTCTATCCTTCGCCGGGCGCTTTCTCTGAAAAACTGTACCTGTTTTACGCCGAAGTAAGCAGGAAAACCGGCGAAGGCGGCGGCTTGGATGATGAAAACGAAGACATCAAAATCTTGGAACTTGCACCGGAGGAACTCTCCAGCTATCCTTTCATTGATGGGAAAACGCTTTTAACCGTAGAGTGGGCCAAAGCCAATTTACTACCTAAATTACTGAACCAGAAAGACGGAAAGTAAACAACCTGTTTAGGAGGAGTTTTCCTGAAAACAGCCCCTAAATGTGGTGTAGCATGGCAGAAGTCCTTTTACTTGAATGCTGGTGAAAGGACTTCTGCTGTTTAAAACAACTTCAATCTGCTGAATACAAAAAGCAGTTCACCCCAAACTGGAAAAAGAGCACACTCCTGTAAAAATCATTCTTAAATTAACTCTCCTGGTTTCCTCCCGTAAACAGGTACACAAGTTTATTGTACTCACTTAAAACCTGACGATACTATGGAAGAGCAAAATAAAGACCAGGGCACGCCTCAGATGAGTGGCGATGGAAGCAATAACAGCCAGGACGGTAACCGTGGGGAAGGCACCTTCGCCGATCATAACTACGGCACCAAAGCCGAAGGCGGCAACACTGCCAACTATGACGCCGACGGCGACTTTGTAGACTATAACGGCAAAGAAGACTATGGCACCCCACACGTTGATATAAACGGGGGCGGGGATATTGAAGGACGCCGCGGCGGCGGTTACGGCGAAAATCAGCAGGAATTGGGCAAGCACCCAACTGAAGCCAAACAGCCCATTCATGGCGCTGAAAGCGACAAAGACACTGGTTACGGTACCCATGCTGGTGGTTTGAGCGATAGCCACAGCGGCTTTAAAG
Source organism: Rufibacter sp. JT3400010 (assembly GCF_054956755.1). Lineage (NCBI taxonomy): Bacteria > Pseudomonadati > Bacteroidota > Cytophagia > Cytophagales > Hymenobacteraceae > Rufibacter > Rufibacter sp. JT3400010. The sequence goes on from NZ_JBUDXA010000004.1 coordinate 187,401, forward strand.
GAAACCATAACGGCAACGACGGTACCGGCGGCGGCCGCAGCAGCGGACACGCAGGCCACGGCGGAGACCCAGATGACCACAAATATTCGCCCAATGAAGGCGGTAAAGACCAAAACAATGACCCAGATGTAGCCGGACGCGGGGCCAGAACCAACTAAGCTGCATTGATTTCCTACTAAACAGAAAGCCTGTCTCTGAGTAAGTGACAGGCTTTCTGTTTTTAAGCGGCTTTCTGGAAAACGGCAGTAAAACCACTTTTGGGTGACATGCAGCGTAAAACAGAATATTTGCGTAAAAGACAGCTAATAAAGTCAAGAGTGGGAGAGTTTCCGGTAACTGCGGCAAGCTAGTTTCATGGGCTTCAGGATAAGACGAAAAGGCCCGGGAAGTAGTGCCTGAAAAAGCGGTGGCTGCTGTGAAGAAAACTCCTGAGTAAGCGGCTGCCCTAATATCACCTGAAAAACCGAAAATGAGCGCAAAACAGAAAAAGGACGAAGAAGCGCTGGTGCTGGAGTTAGACGGACAGGAGATCACTATTTCCCATCCAGACAAACTGTACTGGCCCGAAGAAGGTATCACCAAGCAAGACCTGGTGCTCTATTACCAGACCATGGCCAATGTGCTGTTGCCTTACCTGAAAGACCGGCCTGAATCATTGTTGCGTCATCCTAACGGCATCACTAAACCGGGCTTCTTCCAGAAAGATGCCGGGGAACATGCGCCAGACTGGGTGCAGACCATTTCCATCAAAGCAGAATCTACGGGCAAAGAGGTAGACTATCTGTTATGCCAGAACAAAGCGGCTCTGGCGTACCTGAACAATTTAGGCTGTATTCAACTCAACCCCTGGAGCTCCCGCCTGCCACATCTGGAAAAGCCAGACTATCTGGTGCTGGATTTAGACCCCGGCGAGAACACCTATGAAGAAGTGGTGGAAACCGCTTTGGTCGCGAAGCAGATCCTGGATGAACTGGAGATACCCGTGTATGCCAAAACCTCAGGGGCCACGGGCATGCACCTGTACGTTCCTCTGGCCGCCAAATGGCCTTTTGACCAGGTGAAAGAACTCGCTTATATGCTGGCCCAGCGGGTACACGAGAAGCTTCCTACACTCACCAGCCTGGAACGTAGCCCCAAAGAACGCCGGAACCAGATTTACCTGGACTTCCTGCAAAACGCCATCGGGCAAACTATAGCTGCGCCGTATTGCGTACGGCCCAGAGCCGGAGCCACCGTTTCTACGCCCCTGCAATGGAAAGAAGTGAAAACCGGGTTACATCCTTTGCAGTTTACCATCCAGAACGTGCCCGCGCGCGTAAAGAAGTTAGGCGATATTTTCAAACCAGTACTGGGCGAGGGGATTGACGTTGCCGCGTACCTAAAGAAACTGAAATAAGAATACCATGGAAAACAACACGAAGAAGACACTTCTACTCACCGGTGCTGCTGGGCTGGGAGCTTTGTTAGCGATGCGCGCTTACACCAAACAGAAGCGCGAATTCTCCTTTACAGACCGCACCGTTCTGATTACGGGCGGCAGCCGGGGATTGGGCTTGGTACTGGCCCGCATGTTTGCCGAACAAGGTGCTAACATTGCCATTTGTTCCCGCACCCAGTACCAGCTAGACGCCGCCCGCCAGGAACTGGAAGCCGGCGGGGCCACCGTGCTGGCCTTCAACTGTGATGTAAGCGACCAAGCTCAGGTAAAAGCCATGATAGCTGAGATAAAAAGCAAACTGGGGCCAGTGGAAGTACTCATCAACAACGCAGGCATCATCGCCGCCGGACCATCTGAAGAAATGACGGTAGAAGATTTTAAAGCGGCCATGGACATCCATTATTTTGGCTCTCTTTACACCATGCTGGAAGTGCTCCCAGACATGAAAGCCCGTGGCGAAGGTCGAATCGTGAACATTGCCTCGGTGGGCGGAAAAGTGAGTGTGCCGCACCTGGTGCCGTACAGTGGCAGCAAGTTTGCGTTGGTGGGCATGTCTGAAGGGTTCCGGTCTGAGCTGCTGAAAGACGGCATTTACGTGACTACCATCAATCCCGGCCTTATGCGTACTGGCAGCGCCCGCAACGCATTCATCAAAGGCCAGAACGAAAAAGAATATTCAGCCTTCGCTTTGATGGATGCCAACCCCATGATTTCGCTGGCGGCTAATGATGCGGCCCGTAAAATCATGAAAGCCTGTCGTTTCGGCAAAGCCGAAGTTACCTTGGGCATCAATGCCAGACTGATCAGTACTTTCCATGGACTTTTCCCCGGCACTACGGCAGATCTACTGGGGCTGGTGAATATGTTTTTACCGGGTCCGGGCGGAGTAGGGAAAGAAGCCGTCCGGGGCTATGAAAGCGAGACCGAATTAACGCAATCCAGCCTCAATGCCCCCAACCATGAAGCGGCCCGCGAAAACAACGAAATGTAATGGGCCGTTTTAGGTTTTACCGTTACGCTCTGTATAACGACACTTTTACTTTACTGCATCACCCATGAACAGCCAGGAGCAGGAAAATTATTTTGAGAGTATTGGCAGGCTTGATTTTGAGCAGGCCCGCATCAAGCACGTCCTGTTCAAGTCAAAGCTGAGGGCCATGTTGTACGGAGCAAACATAGACACAGAACCGGTGATCTCCACCACAGAATGTTCTTTGGGGAAATGGATCTACCAAGTGGCTCTGCCGCGCATAGGGCACTTGGAAGAAGTAAGAGAACTGGAAAAGGTTCATGAAGAAATGCACGTCATTGCCCGGCGTCTGTGGCAGGAGTATCAACAGGGAAAACAGGACGAAGCGCTAAGCAAACTCACCCAGGTAGAAGCTACCGCTCAAAAGCTCCTGCACCTGTTAGATGTCTTAGAACGAAAAACCCTTACGTAGTCCTTTTTGTCAGTTTCAGGTGTTAAGAGGTTGTAATTCTGTCATATACATTCAGTAGGCTTTGTAAACCAGTAGTTAGGAAGAACCTTTTGCTTTGGCTGTAGTAAAGAAGAAGGACCTCATGCAGAAAGCAGAGGGACAGACGTTTCACTTAAGACTATTCTTATGCCAGATACCGTAAACAACCCAGCCAATCCAGAAGGAACCAGCAATTCTGCGAATGAGATGCAGCAAGGCAGCCAGTCAGAAAACCAGCGCCAGAGCATCAGCGACAATGACAGCTACAGACGTACTATGACCGGGTATGACTCCACCAAGCAGGACGAAAACTTCTCGGGCACTGAGAAAGCCGCGGGCGGAAACACCATTGATGAACGAGACCCCAATGACGGTGATTCCAACCAGGAGAATAATTACTAATTCATCAGCAAAAAGCCTTTAGAACAGAACTCTAAAGGCTTTTTTGTGCTTATTCCGGAACTAAAAAAATATTTTTAAATCACCTTGACTTAGGGGCATTTTAGGACTGTTTTTCTAAAACTGGCAGAAAACTTGCTACTAGAGTAGTACGCAATGATTTAAGCGCAACAACGTTGAATCTATACGCGTGTATTTCTGTTATAAAACTACATGAAAAAGCATATGAAAAAGGTTCTTTTATCAGTACTTACCGGTCTGTTTCTGACTGGTGCTTCGGTGGTAACACCGGCTGTGGCTGACACCAAGAGAGAAGCTGCTACCGCATATGCAGCGCCTGCTCCGCTGGGGGCCAGAGATATCATTACCGAGATTATTGACGTAGTTGGGCTGAAACCTAGGTTTGAGGTGCGCGCTGCCAACGTTCCTAACGCAGCGGCCGTGATCATGAACGGTCAACGCTATATATTGTACAACGAGAAATTCGTGAACTCCCTGAACACTGCCCTTAAAACCGACTGGGCAGGCATCAGCATTCTGGCGCACGAGATTGGACACCACCTGAACGGGCACACGCTTTCTAAAGGCGGCAGCAACCAGCAAGATGAATTAGAAGCCGATGAGTTCTCTGGTTTTGTGTTGCGGAAGATGGGTGCTAGCTTAAGCGAAGCTCAGGCAGCTATCAAAGCCTTGGCCGAGGAAGAAGATTCTTACACGCACCCCGGCAAAAGCTCTCGTTTAACGGCCATCAGCAAAGGCTGGCGAAATGCCCAGGATCAGATTCTGGCCAGTGCCAAAGCCGGTACGCCTAACCGTACTGTAGCAGGCATCAGCCGTCCGGTGGTTTCAGAAAGTGCCGTGGCTTCCACCACATCAAACAGACGGGCCTCGGTTTCCAGCAGAATGCCATCGCAGCAAATCCTCCGTCAGGTGAAACTGCAGAGTGCCCCGCAAGAGCGCATCTATGTGACTACCTCTTATAACCTGGTACGTGAAACCGATAGCGGCTTGGAAGTGATTGGCAAGTTGCAGAAAACCAAAAGCAGCCAGTTCCCCTATGTACTGGAAAGCCGTTACTTCTCTTACCTGTTCGTGAGTACAGACGGATTGCTCCTGAATGAAGACGGAAAACGCGTAGGCGTGTTAACCACTACCTAAGCTCCTTCCTCAACCATATCTTACAGCCGCCACCTTCTTCCAGAGGGTGGCGGTTTTGTTTTATGCGGAATGCTGTTTCTAAGCCGATTTTCTGGAAACAAGAGATAAACAGCAGGGGCTCGTTGCGGGTGTTGTGGAATACCTCCTCGTTACAGGGTAACGTCGCTACAGAATGTAACTCATTACCCTGTAACGAGGAGGTACTCCTGCTGAGAAAAACAATTACCTCTATTTCTGTGATCTTCAGGAAAAGCGCCGATTTCTCTAAAACAAGGGTTAAACAGCAAGGGCCTCATTGTTTGTGCCGGATTCCAATTTTTCCGTACCTTTTGGCCATGAACCCATCCAGCTCCCTTTCCGCTTTTTTACTGGCGTCCTTCAGCGTTTGTGCGCTTAGTTTTACCTCTTGTGCCCAGGACGTGTCCCAACCCCCCCAACAAAGCCAAGCCCTCAAAGACGTAGAGATTCTGGCCGCCGACTCGTTGGGCGGAAGATTACCCAACACCCCGGGCCACGCCAAAGCGCAGCAATACCTCTTGCAACGGTTCCAGAGCATCGGCCTGAAACCCGTAGGTGCTCAGTACCAGCATGCTTTTACCTTTACCCAGCGCAACAATACCACCGCGCAACCTGGAGTGAATCTGGTGGGCATGATTCAGGGTAAATCAGACAAAGTGATTGTGGTTTCGGCGCATTATGACCACGTGGGTACCCGCAACGGAAAAGTGTTCAACGGAGCTGATGATGATGCCTCGGGCATTGGGGCAATTCTGGCCATTGCCACGCACTTCCAGAAACAGAAGCCGCAGCACACGTTGGTGTTTGTGGCGTTTGATGCTGAGGAGCAGGGTTTGCAGGGTTCCAAAGCTTTTGTGGCCAATCTGCCGTTCGCCAAAGAGCGCATTCTGCTGGACGTAAACCTGGACATGGTCAGCATCTCAGAGAAAAATGAATTATACGCCTCCGGTACCTACCATTACCCTGCCTTCAAACCATTGCTGGAGCAAGTGAAAGTGCCCGAAGGCTTGAACTTGCGCTTCGGGCATGACCGCCCGGAACAAGGCCATGACGACTGGACAAAACAGTCTGACCACGGCAGTTTCCATGCCGCCCAGATTCCGTTCATCTACTTCGGGGTAGAAGACCACCCGCATTACCATCAGGAAACCGATGAGTTCAAGAACATTCACCAACCTTTCTACCTGAAAGCAGTGGAAACCATTCTGCAAGCGGTGCAGGTGCTGGACAAGCAATTGCCTTTGTAACGCAGCACAACTCGGCCTCAAAAAGAAGGAGCACTTATCTAAGAGCCCCATAGGAACGGTTAAGGCAGACCGTTCCTATGGGGCTCTTACAGATTGATACCAGATATTCTTCTTTGCCAGGTTTATTTGAATAGACCACCCAAACCACCTAAGTTGCCTAAGCCACCTCCGCCTAATTTGGAGAGTGACGACGCGATATTGTCTGGGGTGATGCTATGGTCATTAGGGTCAGCGGCTTTATGGGCGAAGTTCTGCAACAAGCCGGGCAGGGCGGCGGCTATGGCACCGGTGGCCGCCGGAGGTAAGCCAAACTTGCTTCCCAAACTGCTGACCACGCTACCCACAATAGCAGACGTAGCAGGACTTCCACCTGACATGCCTCCCTGCAACATGGAGAGCAAACCGCCTATGCCGCCTTGGGTTGCGGCTTGTCCGGCTAAGCCGTGGGTTATCTGGTGGGCAATTTCGGTGTGTACGGCATCTGCCTGGCCGGCTGGTATAGCAGCGGCAACCTGCGGGTTATTGCCCAACTGCTGTTTCACAAGACCTACTATCTGATCAAACATAGTTTCTTCGTTTATGGAATAAATAAGCTATTCCGTAAACGGCTTGCTGGCGAAATTGTTAGTGCGGGTCTGCTTGCCTCGTGCGCCAGCCGGAAGAGACGTGTTTCTTACGTTTTAGGTAACCTGATCAGGAAAGTGGTGCCTTTGTCTACCTGGCTATCTACCTCAATCTGCCCGCCCATGGCTTCTACATGGTTTTTGACTAAGTAGAGCCCAATGCCTCGCCCTTCCTGCTCTGTGTGGAAGCGTTTGTAAAGCTTGAAGAGGTTTTTCTCCTCCCTTTTAGAATCAAAGCCCGAACCATTGTCTGAGAAGGAGAGCAGAAGGTCCGCTGGTAAATGCTCCTGGCAAGAGATGTGCAGTTCCAATCTTCTATCTTCGGCTTTGTACTTGATGGCGTTTGACAGCAGATTGTAGAAGATACTGTATAGGTAAGCCCGGTTGGCCTGTATGGAAACACCTTCGGCCACTTCAACCGTGACGCTGGCCCCTAGGGTCTGCAGAGGCTCCTTGAACTGCGACAAGGCTTGCTTCAGTATTCCGTTAAGGTCTACCTGTTCCCGTTCCAAGGCTCCCCGCCCGTCTTTGATGCTCAGGATGGTGTTTATGTCCTTTAAAATGACATCTAGCCGGTAAACGCTTTGCCGAAGGTAGGTGAGGGACTGATCAAACCTGTCAGAGCTTTTGTCAGAAGTCAGCAGTAAGTCGGTCAGGCCCATGACATTGGCAACGGGAGCCCGCAAGTTGTGCGACACAATGTAGGTGAACTGGGCCAGATCGGCGTTCTGTTGGTAAAGCTCCTTAGCAAGTTTGGCCAGGTCCAGTTCAGAGTTCTTGAGGTCTGTGATGTCGGTCTGCACAATGATGTACCGCACTACCTCATCTATGGTATTATACACTGGGGTGATGTCTACAGAGAGCCACACTTCTTCTCCGTTTTTTCTCACATTCAGCACCTGAAAAGAGATAATCTCTCCTTTTTCTAAATTGGCTTCTAAAGGGGAAATGTTTGTGAAATCGGTGTTATGGCTATGCAAGAGGTCCATGGGCCTTTTTCCGGTCGCTTCTGCCAAGGTATAGCCAAAGAGCCTCGTGAAGCCTTCGTTTACCCATTCTATTCCCCACTTCTGGTCACAGATAATGACACTGTTATTGGTTTTGCTGGCCACTAGGGAAAGGGTTTCTACCTGCCGCTGCGCCTCTATTCTGGCGGTCACATCTGTCTGAATTCTGATGCGCCCTAAGAGTTCGCCTTGTTCATCCAGAATAGGAGTTACTTCTATCTCCAGCCACTTTTCAGCCCCAAATTTGTTATAGACTCTTATCTCCTTCTTGTAAGGTGCTGTTTGCTTCAGGTTTTCCACAAACTGCCGGGAAACCGGGTGGTTGGGGTTCACCCTTCTGAGAAGTTCCAGGGGCTTTTTCCCCACAGCTTCAGAAAATGTGTAGCCGGTAATTTTGGTGAAACTTTCATTGACCCACTCAATGGTATCTTCCCGGTCTGTAATGATAATGCTACTTTTGGTTTTGCTGGCCACCACAGACAGTTTCTCCAATTCTTGCTGGGCTTTTATCTGCTCGCTGACGTCTGCAAAATAAATGGAGAGCCCTTCTTCTGAGGGGTAAGCTTTCACCTGGAACCACTTGCCATGTCCTGACAGGAAGGTGAGAAACGTAACGGTCTTTCCCTTTTCAAAAGCACGGTGATACTGGATGTAAGATTCCTGCTCAACTTCTTCGGGGAAAATGTCCCAGATGCTTACCCCAATGTGCTTGGTACGGTCAAAGGGCAGTAGTCTTTCGGCTTCGCTGTTGAGGTAGGTGATGCGCCAGTCCCGGTCAACGGTCAGAAAAGCGTCTGTGATGCTTTCTAGGATGGTGTTTAACTTTTTGGCTTGCTGCTGTATGGTTTCATACGCCCGTATGGTGGGGGTAATGTCTTTAGCCACCGTCTGCACCCCTGTAATCTCGCCGTTTACCTTCACCGTAAACTTCACCACATCAAAGGTTTTCCAGCCTGCTACTTCCTTTTGGAAGTTCACCGTTTTGCCAGACAGGGCCTCTTTGAAAGCTTCCTGGGCTTTAGAAATCATTTCAGGAGGCAGAAAAGCGGCGGGGTGTTGGTTGATGGCGTCCTCCCTTTTAATGCCCAGCACCTGGCAGAGGCTTTGGTTCACTTCGGTCACTATGCCTTCCTTGTTTTCCAGGTAAATGACATCTGGGTTATTCTCAAACAGAGCTCTGTACCGCTGCTCGCTTTCCTCCAACTTCCTTCTGCTCTCTTTCTGCTCGGTCATATCCCGCCCAATGGCGTAGATTACCTCATCTTCCTGTGACCACGTCACAGACCACAGTACATACACTGTATGCCCAGATTTATGGATAATCCGGTTCTCAAAATTGATCCAGGGGGAGGGACCCGTTAGGGCAGACAGGGCATTTTCTGAGGTGGCCAGATCTTCTGGATGAAGAAACTCTACAAAACGGCGGCCTTTCAATTCCTCGCCGCTATAACCCAAAAAACACGTACTGGCATCGTTGACATGTAAGATAACTCCCTCTCTGTCTGTGGTACAGAGAAAATCATGGGAATGGTAGGCCAGCCTTCCCCATACTGCGGCGTTCAGATCTTTTTCCAAAATGTATTGGTGAAACTGGCGTTAAATCCCTATTAATTACTGAGTACTATATTTTCTTACTATCCACTAGATACGAAAGTAAGTGAATGGGGGCACATAATCTGACACTCGCAATGCATAGAATTTTCCCTGGTAATTCTTGCCCCATGAAAGTCTGAGAAGCAAGGTTGTGTCAAGTATACAGCGTTGTTTTGCGGAAGAAAATATTCCTATGAATAACCCGCTTGCTTTCATAGTGTTTTCGCGAAAGAAGCTTAAAAACTGCTGTTCTAAGACATTCAACATTATACGAGAAATTTCTTCAAAATCCCATATTTAAAATTGGATAAGTTATAAATATAAATTATCTTCCATGACTAATTCTTTGTGTGTAAGAAAGTTATGGCTAAGTACGAGCAGAAAGGAGGCAGGTCCTCTAAAAAAGCAGAAACTACGGATGCAGAGAATAGGGGCAAAAGGGAGGGATCTGATGTGCCCAGTTCTGCGGCTTCTATGCTGGACATAGAAGGAAGTGACCCAGACGAAGCCGATTTTACGCCCATTATTATGGAAAAGTCGGTCATAGCGGTGCCTCTTTTTAATGCGTTCAAAAAAGACAAAAAAAGGCAGGGTAAGAAGAAAGAAGCCACAAACGGAGACGCCCCGGTATATCCCATTATCATTGACGTGAACTTGCTCTATCACGCCGGGCGGGAAGAGGCGAAACGGCAGGTGCAGCGGCTGATCTATGATATCCTGAAAAGCCCCACCTTCGTTAAGAAATCCAAGGCCAGCCAGGGAGTGAATCTTGTGAAAACGAAGTACAGTCAACAGTACGTTTTCGCAGTTCTGGAGGAAGGGGTAATCAAAGAACTTGTCAGGAGAGATAAAAGCGAAAATACGCGTCCAGAAGTATCTCGGGAGACATCATTTGGGTTACAGGCTATTTACCACGTGTGGCCAGACTTCGAGATCAGGAAATTAACCACCAAATCGGTTTCTACGGTGAAGGCAGATGCCGCCCGTAACGCTTTTGCCGCGTTGGGGAATGACATTTACTGGGCCGTCATGGATTCAGGCATAGATGGGCAGCACCCCCATTTCAAACTACACCAAAACCTGAAACTTCCCCCAACGCCAGATCCTCTCCAGCACCGTGATTTTACCGTCTTGAGCACTGATCTTACGGTAGAGGGAGATCCTTCCAGAGACGTTGATCTCACCATCAGTGAAAATGAAAAACCCCTGGAAGATGAGTTTGGTCACGGAACGCACGTGGCTGGCATTATTGCCGGGGAACTGAAAAAGACATCTACTCAAAATCTTATTGCCACCACCCTGCACCGCGACGAAAGCCAGAAGGTTTTCAGTGAGGAGATTGAGCTGGAGCCGGGCATTAGTGGGGTGGCCCCCCGGTGCAAACTGGTGAGCCTGAAAGTACTGGACAAAGATGGCAAAGGACAGACCAGTAACCTGATTGCGGCCATTCAATGGATTCAGGAAATAAATGGCTACGGTAGGCGCGTCAGGATACAGGGCGTGAACATGAGCGTGGGTTATGAATTCGACCCTGAATGGTTTGCCTGCGGGCAGAGCCCCCTCTGCGTGGAAGTAGACCGGCTGGTGAAATCTGGGGTGGTGGTGGTGGTGGCGGCGGGTAATACCGGATACGGCTTTATCCAAGCGCAAGGCAAGAAAAACGCCGTTACGGCCGGTATGGATTTGACCATCAATGACCCCGGCAATGCTGATCTGGCTATTACGGTAGGGTCTACCCACCGCGAGATGCCCCACGTCTACGGCGTCTCCTACTTTTCCTCCAAAGGCCCCACTGGCGACGGCAGACTCAAGCCCGATTTGGTGGCTCCCGGCGAGAAGATTATTTCCTGTGACTCCGCGCAGCGCAGAGCCAAAAAAGCCGGGGTAAAGGCAGAGCCCGGCATCAATGAACCAGTCAGAGATAACCCCGATGCAGAAGTAAAGCAGGAGCCGGGTTATTACCGTGAAAGCAGCGGTACCAGCATGGCCGCGCCGCATGTGTCTGGGGTTATTGCCGCCTTTTTGTCTGTTAGGCGGGAGTTTATTGGCAAGCCGGAAGCCGTGAAAGACATCTTCCTGTCTACCGCCACAGACCTGAAGCGGGAGAAATATTTCCAGGGTCACGGGCTCGTCGATTTGATGCGTGCCATTCAATCTGTTTAATCATAACGCCTATGAACCTACTTTCTAACTTTCCTTACTTTGAGGTGCAGTTCAATAAACAAGGAGCAGCCCATGATTCTGGAGCTGTCAGGCAGTTGCTGGACTACCTCAAAGCAACTGATATTTCAGACTTGGTCGTGATTAGTCACGGGTGGAACAATGACATGCAAGAAGCGCAGGATTTGTATAAAAGGTTTTTTGCCGAAATGCGCCGAGAAATGGACAGAGGGCTGTTTCCTAATCTTGCTTCCCGAAAGTTTGCCGTGCTGGGTATTCTGTGGCCTTCCAAGAAGTTCGCCGATGAAGATTTGATTCCCAGCGGTGCCGCTGATTTCGGGCTGACCTTGAGCGAAGAAGATGAGTTGCAGCAGGAATTAGAGGCATTGAAAGGCGTCTTTGATCTTCCGGAGGCAGATGCCCGCCTGGAGCAGGCGAAACAGCTGGTGAGCAGGATGGAGGAAGATGATGAAGCCGCTGCCGCCGAATTGGTGGATCTGATCAGATCTCTGCCCCAGAAGCAGGAAACCCATTCAGATGACAATTCAGATGCGTTCTTCCAGATGCCTGTAGACGAATTGCTGGATAAACTCAGCAGACCAGACGTACCCTTGCCCTCGGGGGAAGATATGGGCGGGGCCGCCGGTTTTGAGCCCGGCCTTACCTTTCAGCCCGAAGGGGAAGCCGCCGGTTTTGACCCCATTGGCGGCATCAAATCTGCCGTTAGGAAAGTGCTTAATTTCACTACCTATTACCAGATGAAGGAGCGGGCCGGGCTGGTGGGGCGTACCGGCGCGTACCAGGTTCTGGCGCAAGTGAGGGAAGTTAAACCGACAATGAATATCCACTTAGTGGGGCATAGCTTCGGTGGAAGATTGGTGACAGCCTTGGGCTTAGGACCTGCCGGAGGGAAGCCTATTCTGCCAGCCTCCATGACCTTGCTCCAGGCCGCTTTCTCCCATAATGGCTTCGCCGAAAACTTTGACGGAAACCGGGACGGCTTCTTCCGGAAGGTGGTTTCTGAGCAGAAAGTCAAAGGACCCATCCTCATCACCCACAGCGTAAAAGACACCGCCGTAGGCAAGGCTTATCCCGTTGCCTCTAAACTCTCAGGCGATGATGCCGCTACTTTTGGTGATGCAGAAAGCCTGTTTGGTGGCATAGGCCGCAACGGAGCCCAACATACCCCTGAGGCAGTAAATACCATCCCCCTTAGTCCGGTCAATTTCACCTACCATTTTCAACCCGGTAAGTTATACAACCTTCGGGCCGATGGCCTGATCATGGGCCACTCTGATATTACCAAAGCAGAGATTGCACATGCTTTTCTAAGTGCGGTCTCCAGTGTCTGATAAGCAGAGATTTTTGAAAACCAGGTCATTTACGGGTGTGCAATGAAGGCGCTGAAAGGCTGACGGCATGACCCATAGTGGAACACGTCTGCTGCCCCGTTGGGGTGAATCTCTCCTTCTGTTTATCATGTTACAACTAATCTTCAACAGCCATGCAGCCCCAGATTTTTATTTCCTATAGCTGGAAGAACAAAGATATCGCAGACACCATTGACAAAGATTGGGAAACGGTAGGTATCAAACTCATCAGAGACATACGGGATCTGGAGTTTAAACAGAATATCAAGGCATTCATGCAACGCATAGATACCTGTGATTATGTTCTGTTGCTTATCAGCAAAGGGTACCTGGAGTCTGGAAATTGCATGTATGAGGCGCTGGAGCTTTTTAACGAGCCTTCTTTCAAAGAGAAAGTACTGCCAATACTGGTTGAAGATGCCAGAATTGTAAAACCGCAGGAAAGGGCAAAATACGTCCACTTTTGGCAAGAGGAACTAAATAAACTTCAGGAAAGCATACAACCCCTCACCAACCAAAACACTGTTTCTGGTATCCATGAAGATCTGGAGCATTACCAAAGGATCAGAGATACCGTTGACAGCTTCCTGACGGAACTGAAAGACACGCTTTGCCTGCCTTGGGAGGAAGCAAAAAAGACTTCCTACAAAGCTATTTTCAAGTTTATTGGTTTTGCTTCTGAGGGAATGCTGGAAAGATGTATCCAGATTACCAAACTCAACGGCATTGAAGAAAAGGAGATTGCCCTTGATGAATTGGCTCTGGAATTTCCCAACAACAAGTACGTCTTGTTCACCAAAGCCATGATAGCTACGGAGGAGAAGAAGTACAGGAAAGCAAGACAGACGTATGAAAAGATAATCTGCTTATACCCAGACCACGCGACGGCTCATTACAACCTGGCGCTGCTTCTGGCGGACCTTACCAAAGATACAGGTGATACCCAGGAATACGAACTTGCCAGAAAACACTATGAACAAGCCCTTCAGTTACTTCCTACTTATGCAGATGCGCACAGCAACCTGGGTATTCTGTTGGCTAATCACTTCCAGCAGCCGGTACAGGCTAGAGAGCACTATGAAAGCGCTTTAGCCAGTGCACCCCAACACGTGGGTGCCCACCAGAACCTGGCAGATCTGTTAGTTGGTGATTTTTTCGGGGAACCAGAGTTAGCCAGAAAGCACTACGAGAAGGTTTTGGAGATAGACCTTGGTCATGCCGGGGCGCATAACAACCTGGGGATACTCCTCGCTAATCCCTATTTCCAGGAAATCGAGAAAGCAAAGAGCCACTATGAGCGTGCGTTGGAGATTGATCCAGACTATGCATTTGCCCACAACAATCTGGCGTTCCTTTTGGCCCAGCATCATCAAGACTACCCCCAAGCCAGAAAACATTATGAGCAAGCGGTAGCCTTAAATCCTGGCTATGCCTTAGCCCATCTAAACTTGGCTACTTTACTGAAAGACCATTTCCAGGAACCAGCGCTAGCCCGGCAGCACTATGAACGTGCCCTGGAATTAGACCCCCAGGACGCAGATGCACATACTAACTTAGCCCTTCTTCTAAAGAAGCATTTCAATGAGCCAGAAAAGGCCAGAAGGCATTATGAGAAGGCACTGGAAATTAATCCCGCCAATCTCATCGCCCATTGCAACCTGGCGAATCTTTTCATGAATCACTGTCAGGAACCAGAAAAGGCGAAGCAACACTACCAAACAGCCCTGGCCCTTGACCCTGCCAACGCAAGTGTGCATTTTAATCTTTCTGTGCTCTACACAGATTGTTTTCAGGACCTGGTAAAAGCCAGAGAGCATTACCAATTGGCCTGTCTCTCTGATTCCCGTTTCAAAGATGCGGCCGCAGATCATCTCTATGGAATCAAATAGCTTTCGTACTTGGTAATCCTAAGGCTAATCTGCGTTGCAATTTCCTTTCACAGCCATCATGTGCAATAGTCTGCTCTGGAGCAACCTTCGCCGGAGTTCGGGATAACCCGTATTGAGTTGTTTCTAACCTGTTTTCAGAAAACCGCCTTTGAAATAGAGACACAGATAGGGAGCTGCGGCAATTCAGATGACCCTCAAGATAAATTCAAGTCTCCTATCTAGGTGAGTCTTACTTAACATAAGTGGGGTTTTTTGACTCTTTTGATGAAAATGTACCTACAACGGATTCATAGAACAATCAGTATGTATACGGTTTAAATTAAATAGGCCATGATTTGGCACATAATGTGCAAGAAAGGCCTAATTCAATGTAATTGTACAATTTTTATGTTTAAAACCCTATAAAATATAAACCGTTTAAGATGTAGTACCTAAAACGATGTTTCACCAAAGACGAAAGCATGGTTAAGAATCAAACGTATGGACTACTTCTTTTAATTACGCTCCCGTTTCTGAAAGAACTAAGCGGGTCAACTACGCCAGCCCCAGCCATGCCAGTGCTGGAGCACCGGCCTACGGTTGTGGCGGCTCCCGCTAAACCTGAAATTGAGTTGGAGGTAGATGCCTCGGTATACTTCCCGGTAGAGGAGCAAACAGACGAAGACCCGCTCATCACCGCCGACGGTTCTAAGATCAACGAGAAAAACCCGATGCAACACCGCTGGCTAGCCCTTTCCAGAAATCTGTTGTCACGCTGGGGAGGCAAGATTTCGTACGGTGACTCTGTAAAAGTAGAAGGAATTTCCCCGCAGTTAGACGGTGTTTATGTAGTAAGAGATGCCATGCACCACCGCATCAAAGACCGGGTAGACATTCTGGTAGGCCCTCATGACAAGGTCATGGGATACTGGGAAGATGTAAAACTCAGCAAATTATAGAATACATAACGCACTAAACCAGAAAGGCCCCAACTTCTAAAAGTTGGGGCCTTTCTGGTTTAGTGCGATTCATCCTTACAGGTATTTACTACTTTATGATAAATTAATCGCATTGATAATCAATAGGTTAATGCGTTTTTCATCTGATGTCTACTTCTAGTCAATCCAGAGGAAAGTGTTTTTGGCACGGTTTTTCCATTTAGGCAGGTACAAGTCTGGTAAAGGGCTACAAGCTGAAAAACACAAGTGACATGAAAAAGACATTACTAATAGTGGTAGTTCTGTTGGCAGGGCTGCTCCACAAAGCATCGGCCCAAAATGGTGGCGGTGTAAGAGTAGGAATCAAAGGCGGTTACAGCGTAACCGGTTGGCAAGGCGAAACAGTGAAGAGCTTCGGAGATTTACTGGAGTACACCAACGGAAGTGTGCAGACCAGAATGCGCCAGGGCTTTCATGCGGGTGCTTATCTGAGCATACCTGTGGGTACCGGGTTGGAGTTTGAGCCCGGCATTCAATACTCACAGAAAGGGATGGTCTTGGAAGGACGCGTGCCCGGTAATGCGGCAGAATTTGCCAATGCCAAAGTAACCCTTACCAACAAAGCAGAATACATTGATATTCCGTTGCTGGCCAAAGTATACATAGGCGAAGGATTCAATCTGTTTGCCGGTCCGCAGGTATCGTTCCTGCTTTCTAACAAGGTGAACGTGAAAGCCGGAGCCTTCGGGTTCAATGCGTATGACAATGATTTTGAGTGGCAGAACAGCCAGCGCAAAGTAGACCTGGGCATGTCGGCGGGAGCCGGATACCAGTTCCAGAATGGGTTGAACATAGGCGGCAGCTATGACATGGGCTTCACCACCATAGACGCCAACTCCAGTTATAAATCTTACAACCACGGCTTTAAAGGCTCTGTTGGTTTCAGATTTTAAAGAGAATTAAGTTGTAGTGAATGTGTTATAGGATGGGAAAAACGGCGGACAATGTCCGCCGTTTTTTTTTTGTTATTGATTTTCTTTCTAGCCTCTGTTGTTGCCAGTATTTCCGGAGTTGCCGGTACGTTCGCTAAGCGCACCTAAAATGCCTTGCGAGATGTTTCTGACGCTGGAGATTAACCGACCAGTTGGAATTCTTTTGGTCACCAGACCGTAAATGAGGGCTGCGCCAGCGGCTCCAGCGGCCACATACAAAGCAGTTCTCCAGACTGTCTTAGGGCTGCCTGTAACAGCAGTAGCGGCGGTGAGGCCGGTTGGGGCAGATTCTTCATACCCGGCAGCTTCCCAAAGTTGGTGCAGATAGGTCAGGACATCGGTTGAAGCTTCGCGCTGGCGTAAGATAGTGCCGCGTACTTCGGCAGGCAGTTCATGGTCCAGGGCATCGCGGTACGCTTTCTGGGCCCATTCTTCGCCGTAAATGCAAGAACCTAAAATAGCTTCCTCATTGCTGCCCGAAATAGTGGCTTTGAAATCCATCCATTGGCGGTAAAGTTTGCCTTTGGCAGTAGTATCACGCTCGGGGCTGCCGCCGTGGTTTTGAATGATTTGGTTCAGTTCATTTGCAAAAGCCAGGCGTTGCTGTGAAAAACGGCGGTACGCATCTTGCCGAAGGGAATCAGTGCTTTCTCTGGCGGCACGCTCGTAGCCTTCCAGGCCATCATGGACAAATTCGTTTAGTTCCTTCAGAACTTGCACTACTTTTTGTTTATCGTTACTTGACATACGTTTGGTTTTGGTTTATGAACTTTTATGAACGTGAACCGCCGTGTCAGGTTTAGGAAAAATACGTATCTAAGTTTGGCGCGGAAGAAGGGAAGAGTTTTATGGTGTTTGGAAGCTGCTTTGGAAGAAACAGTGCTTAAACAGCAGCAGATTCAGGATGCTTCTATGGCGCGGAAGTTGCTTCCGTGACTTTCATGCAACGTTTCATAAAGGCACGGAAGTAACTTCCGCGCCATAGAGGACCAGCATGTAGGGGTGCTATTTTAAGGCAAATTTCCGGAAAACAGGGCAGAAAAGGGGCTTGCATATCAGTCCACGTCAAATTGCATGGGCAGGTTAAATGATAGTTGCCGGCGTTTGCTGCGGCCGTTCAAATCTGTTAGGAAGGCGTTCAGTTTTTCCTGGTACTCCAGGTGGTAATCTTCATGCAGGTGTTTTTTGATGAGGGTCATGGTGCGCAGCACCAACCGGGCGGTGGCCACGTAAAACCCTTTGTAGATGCTATCAAACTGACCCGTGAAGTTTTCAAAGATGAGGTTCAATAGATAAAGGTGGAGTTCAATTTCACCTTTCCGGTCTTTGGTGATGCGCTGGAAACGGGCAATTTCCTGCGTGGCTTTTTTCAAGCCTCGGTTTAAAGCTTTGCTCAGGGAACGGCCAGACACGGTGAACAGAATATCATGGATTGCCTCTGAACTCCGCTCAAAAAGTGATTCCAGCGTGACGTCCTCCAGCAATTCAAACGCCAGCGTGTCATAGGCTTCCGCATC
The DNA here is from genome assembly GCF_054956755.1 of Rufibacter sp. JT3400010. Lineage (NCBI taxonomy): Bacteria > Pseudomonadati > Bacteroidota > Cytophagia > Cytophagales > Hymenobacteraceae > Rufibacter > Rufibacter sp. JT3400010. The sequence continues at coordinate 205,189 of NZ_JBUDXA010000004.1, forward strand.
TTTGCGGACTAACCTGAGAATAAGGGCTTCCTTTTCTTTTTCGGTTAGATTTTTCAACGCCTGCTTAAAATCAGCGGAGGGAACGGGCATTGTTGTAATTAAGAAGTAAGAAAAGAGAATCAGGAATTAGAGCATGTTGTGCAACCTTAGGGCTTTCAAAATTACGGTTTTATGCCGAGAACCCAACCAAAGGCGTCAGGCTATCAGGACTAGGGTACCTGCAATGATGAGGCATGCACCCAAAGCAGTTTTAAAGGTCAGGACTTCGCCCAGGAAAACCACAGACAGCACAATGGCGATGGCTACGCTGGCTTTGTCTACGGGTGCTACCTGGGATACTTTACCCAGTTGCAGCGCCTTGAAGTAGAAAATCCAGGAAAGGCCCGTAGCCACGCCAGACAGAAGCAGGAACGACCAGTTGGTTTTGGAGAGCGCCGTTATGGTAACATGGCTTCCCTTCACCAAGACAATAGACCAGGCCAACCCCAGAATAATGACCGTTCTGATGGCTGTTGCCAAATCTGAGTCTACTCCTTTTATACCAACTTTGGCGAAAATGGCCGTTAAAGCCGCAAATACTGCTGAGAGAAGAGCGTATATCCACCACATGATTCCTGAAGTTTAGTGCAGTTGTGTATACGGGCCTTGAACCGGACTGGACTTTGCAAAAAAGAGACGCTGCCTCCTTTGAAAGGAAGCAGCCTCTCTTGAACGTTTTCTGCCTGTTTTGGCGAAAACAAGTGGAAAAGGGTTTCTGTTACTTCATGTATTTATCGCGTGCGGCTTTGAATTCAGAGCCGGTTTTCCATTGGGGCCAAACTTCTGAGTTGGCCAGGCGGTTGCCCACTTGGTACAGCAACGTTAAATCGGCGACCGCGCCGTCCATTTTGAAGGCGTCGTTTACCTCGTCGTTGGGTTTGTGGTAGACGTTGGCGGTGAAGTTGTCCAGCAGTTTTTTGCCTTCGGCTTTGCCGAGTTCCACGTGGTCTGTGCCCATGCCGGTGAACAGGGCGGGCACCCCGGTCTTGGCGAAGTTGAAGTGATCTGAACGGTAGTACAAACCGGCCTCGGGATTGGGGTCTCTGGCAATGTAGCGGCCTCCTTTTTGGGCTTCCTCGGCCAGTATCTCTTCCAGTTCAGACTGACCCATGCCAATGAGCACAATGTCTTTGGTCTTTCCGAACGGGTTGAGCATGTCCATGTTTAGGTTGGCTACAGTTTTCTCCTTCGGGAAGACAGGGTTCTGCGCGTAGTGCGCCGAGCCCAGCAGTCCTTGTTCCTCCGCCGTCACCGAAAGAAACACGATGGTTCTGTCTGGCTTTTGTGCCTGGGTCTTGAACGCCTTGGCTACGGCCAGCAAACCCGCGGTTCCACTGGCGTTATCGGCGGCGCCGTTGTAAATGCTATCATTCTGGGCGTTCTTTTTGCCGATGCCCAGGTGGTCCCAGTGCGCGGAGTACACAATGGCCTCGTCGGGACGTTGGCTGCCGGTGATTTTGGCGATGAAGTTGTACGACTTGTCATTCCTGATTTTGGCTTTGAGCGAAGTGCTCACGGTCAAGCCCAACGGACTCCCTTTGAACCCCGGCTTGGCGGCCCGTTGCAGTTCCGTCTGGAAATTCTTGCCGGCGGCAGTGAATAGTTTCTCCGCAATGGGCGTGGTAATCCAGCCTTCCATGGCGCAGTGATACGTCTGCTTGCCTTCAGAAGCCAGGTAAAATTTAGAGGTGTTCCAGTTGTTCTGCACTACCTGAAAGCCGTAGCCCGCCGGTTCGGTGGCGTGCACAATCAGACAACCTTTGGCTCCTTGGCGGGCCGCTTCCTCCAGTTTGTAAGTCCAGCGGCCGTAATAGGTCATGGTGCGGCCTTTGAATAACGTAGTGTCTGAAGAATAAAACCCCGGGTCGCTCACCAGTACCACCACTACTTTGTCTTTCACATTGAGCCCGGCATAGTCGTTCCACTTGTACTCCGGGGCCACTATCCCGAAACCGGCAAACACCAGTTCACTGTCTTTGATGGTCACATTCTCTTCTGTGCGCCGCGCCCAAATCACGTAATCTTCTAAGCCTTTCAGCTCTATGGCTTGCTTGCCTTTCACGGTCATGGTAGGGGCGGGCGAAGAGGTGATTTCCACCATGGGCACTTCCTGCAAAAAGCTGTCGCCATTTCCGGGTTCCAGGCCCAGCGCTCTGGCTTCTTTTTCCAGGTACGCCAGCGTCTTTTTCTCGCCGTTGGTGAACGGCTTCCGACCTTCCATGTCATCTGCCGCCAAAGCGGTTACATACTGGCTATAACTTTCCTCCGTCAAATTGCCGGAAGCTTCTGAAACAGATGTGGCGGCTTCTTTCTTGCTATTGCTGGACTGGCATGCTGTGGCAAGTGCCAGACTGAGCGGAAGAGCCCAGAAGTGGATTCGTTTGAACATAGGTAGTTTGTTTAGTAGTCAGGTGGCCGAAAATAGGAATTTGCTTAATCAAAAGATGTAGGAGAAGAATGAAAAAGAACCTATTACCTAAGCTCAAATACAACCTTTATAGTAGTGGCAAAAGAAACAGTCTGCGGAATTTCTATTAGTGATCCTTCACTCGCAGGAGCTGAAGCAACATCTGCGTAAACCGTGCTGCTTGGGAAGTTGCTGAAGACAGGATCGTTTTCATCTGTGTCAGATACTTTCACAATTCGCCAGATTTTCCGGTTAGAGGCTTTGGCTAAAATCTCAGCTTTTCTTTTGCTACCTCAATACCTTTTGTTAGCAGCTCCTTTTTTATCGTTTCCTCCTTGGTAGATTTGAAATGACTGCTAAAGGAGATAAATCCTTCTCTAATTAAACGGTCCTGAATTGCCTGAAATCTACGTAGTGAGTCAATGGTAAAAAAGACTTCTTGGCTGCCCTCAAAATACCAGATTGGTTTTTTATTGTCTTCTGAGTAATCTGGCTGTTTGCCCACTGATAGAAGAGTGTAATGAACGCTGTTAGAAGGTATATTCAATTCTTTAAGAATGCTGACCAACTTCCCTTCTAACCGTCTGTGCTTCTCATATACTTTGTCAAGGTTCACTGAGTCTTTAGAGGAAAGATAGATGCTGAAAGCTACCCGGTCAGCCGGAGCCTCAACAGTAGCTTGTCCTAAGACAACGATCCGGTTTTCAGGAGCAAGTACTTGAGCCGAAGCAATACTGGAGACCAAAATCAATAAGGCGAGTAGAAATTTTTTCATGCAGAGGAGAGAGTGGAAGTGTTTTCCAAAGATAGAAATTGCTCTGTAAACAGAAAGGCGCTTCTATGATAGAAGCGCCTTTCTACTTTAAGCCCGTTTTCCGCAAAACAGACGCTAAACGTTTCTTATTTCAAGTGCTCATCAAAGTACTCCGTCACTTTCTTATACAGGTGCACCCGGTCTTTGCCGCCCACGTTGTGCGGGTGGCCTGGGTACACAAAGTAGTCCAGCAACACGCCTTCATCTACGGCTTTTTTCAGGAAGGCTTGGCTGTGCTGCCACACCACTACGTCATCTACGGTGCCGTGAATCATGAGCAGTTTGCCTTTGAGGTTTTTGACATGGTTCAGTAAATTGGCTTGTTCGTAGCCTTGCGGGTTTTCCTGCGGGGTATCCATGTAGCGTTCGGTGTACATGATTTCGTAGAGACGCCAGTCAATCACGGGGCCACCGGCAACGCCTACTTTGAAGACACCGGGTTGTTTGAGCATGAGCGAAGTAGTCATGAACCCGCCGTAGCTCCAGCCGTGCACGCCCAGACGGTTCGCGTCTACGTTGGGTAGGTTTTTCAGGTAGTCTACGCCTTTCATCTGGTCGCTTACTTCGGCTACGCCGGCTTGCCGGAAGATGGCTTGCTCAAAGGAGCGGCCTCTATCGGCGGAGCCGCGGTTGTCTAATGTGAACACGATGTAACCTTTCTGGGCCATGAGTTGCATCCAGAGGTTAGAACCGCCCAGCCAACTGCTGGTCACCATTTGCGCGTGCGGACCGCCGTACACGTAGACTACCACCGGGTACTTTTTCTTCTCGTCAAAACCAGGAGGCGTAATCATGCGGCAGAACAGGTCGGTACCGTCCTCGGCTTTGATGGGGAAAAGGGTGGTTTCACCCAGGCTGTATTCCTGCAACGGGTTCTGGGCTACGAGCAACGTACGGGCCACTTTTCCGGCATCGGTGTCCAGAATACGGATGGTGCGCGGGGTAACGGGGCTGCTGTAGTTGTCAATGAAGTACTGGCCGGTGGGGCTGAAGCTGATGTTGTGCACGCCGCTGCCTTGCGTCAATCTTCCGGTGCGCCCGGTACTGAGTTCGGCGGCGTAAAAGTGGCGCTCCAGCGGGCTTTCGGCAGTGGAGGTGTAGTATACTTCGCGGCCGTTTTTGTCAAAACCCACTACATCTGTCACCACCCACTCGCCTTTGGTGAGTTGCCGGATGAGTTGGCCGTTGGTGTTATAGAGGTACAGGTGATTGAAGCCATCGCGCTCGCTGATCCAGACAAATTGGTCGGGTTTGCCGGGCACGAAGTACATAGGGTGCTCGGGCTCTACCCATTTTTCGTTCTGCTCCTCAAACAAGGTTTTCACGAAGGCTCCGGTGGCGGCATCGTACTGGTTCAGCCACATGTGATTTTGAGCTCTATTCACCACGGCCAGGTAAATGGATTTCTCGTCGGGGCTCCAGGTCAGGTTGGTGAGGTACTGCTCGGCGGGCTCGCCGGTTTTCAGGAAAATGGTTTTGCCCGAGGCCACGTTATACACGCCCACGGTTACATGATGGCTTTTGCCGCCCGCCATGGGGTATTTGATGTTGTTCAGTTTAGCCGGAACAGCGCTGATGTCTACCAGCGGATAGTCGGTGACCATGGTCTGATCCATGCGGTAATACGCCAGGCTGTTGCCGCTGGGGCTCCAGAACGTGCCCTTCGTAATCCCGAACTCAGAGCGGTGCGCCGCCTGTCCGTTCACAATGGCCGGGTTGGTTTCCTGGGTGATTTGTTTGTTTTCGGCCCCGGCCAGGGAAATGAACAGGTTCTGCGCTTTGGTGAAGGCGGCGCGCTGTTTGTTAGGCGAAAAGTCTACATTCTCGGCGGCGGCATCCAGTTTGTAGAAGGCTTGGGCTACCTTGGTTTGGACATTGAACCGGAACAAGTTACCGCGTTGGTTAATCAAAAGCTCGTTGCCGTTCAGCCATTCCAACCCGTTCAGGCCGGTCAAATTAGCACCCCCGACTTTTGCCAGAGCAGTACTTACTTCTGAGGCAGTCAGTACAGGCCGGGCACTTTCTCTTGCGGAGCCCCGCAGCAACTGGTCACTTTTATCATTGACGTAACTGTAGTCATTGGTGCCGGGCACCCAGGTGAGTTGGCGCAGGTTGGCGGGAATGAGGCTTGGGTTGCGGAAAGCATCTTCCATGGTCAGGAGCTTCTGTTGGGCAGATACCGTGAGGGAAGACAGAAGCGACAGCCAGAGAAGGGCTACCAGCGTAGTTTGTTTTTTGGTCATGTTTTTAAAATTAAGCACAGAAAAACCAGCAAAATAAACGCGGGGAAGCGTACACATGCGTAGGGGTTCTTCTATCAAAAATAAGGCTAAACTAGCTATTTTTCAGGAACAAGGGGTGCTTTTTGACTGTTTTACTTTTGCTGAGACCCAGGTGAGGAGACTTCCTAAACTCATGTTAATTGCTTAATTTTGCGTTATGGACATTCTAACTGAAATTCTGGAGCAGGAAGACGTGCTGTTATTGGAGGAAACCACTGACATGCGCGAGCTGGTGGTGTACAACGATGACGTGAATACGTTTGAGCACGTGATTAATACACTGGTGCAGGTCTGCCGCCACACACAGGAACAGGCCGAGCAATGTACCATGTTGATCCACTACAAAGGGAAGTGTACCGTAAAACTGGGCACCTTCACCGAGCTGGAAATCATGTGCACCGCCATCCATGACCGGGGTATCTCAGCAGATATCGTTTAACCCTGTGAACTAACGGATGAATTTCCCTTCTAAGCTGATTGAGAATGCGGTGGAGGAGCTGGCCAAATTACCCGGTGTAGGCAAGAAAACTGCCCTGCGCCTGGTGTTGCACCTGCTCAAAGCCGAAACCGAAGATACCAAACAACTTTCTGAGGCGCTGGTACGCATGCGCACCGGCATCAGGTACTGCAAAACCTGCCACAACATCTCAGATGTGGAAGTATGCAGCATCTGTTCCAACCCGCTCCGCGACCGCGCTCTGCTGTGCGTGGTCAGTGACATGCGAGATGTGATTGCCATTGAGAACACGGCCCAATACAAAGGCGTGTACCACGTGCTGGGCGGCGTCATTTCGCCGCTGGAGGGCGTGGGTCCTTCAGATTTGCACATCCAGTCTTTGGTAGAGCGTTTGCCTAATTCTGGGGTGAAAGAAATCATTCTGGCCTTGAGCCCTACCATGGAAGGCGATACCACCGCCTTTTACCTTACCCGTAAACTGAAGGAATATCCGGCCCGCATTTCAAGCATCGCCAGAGGTATTCCGGTGGGGGGCGAGTTGGAGTACACCGATGAGATTACCTTGGGGCGCAGTATTCTGGATAGAACCGCTTACAGCCAAATTTAGGTTTATTGCCTTATTTATATAAAACAGGCCAGAAATGGCGATCAGAGCAGGAACTTATGTTCCTGCTTTTTTATGTTTGTCGTACTTTTCTGAACTTACCAGCGTAAACCTTTCCCACATACTTCTTCCACCCACCTAGTACTGCTTGAAAGACCTTTCCGTCATTATTGTCAATTACAATGTCAGCTACTTTCTGGAGCAATGCTTGCTTTCTGTCAGGAAAGCGGTAAAGGGTTTGCGGGTAGAGGTGTTTGTGGTAGACAACAACTCGGTAGACGGGTCGGTGGAGATGGTGCAGCGGCGGTTCCCCGAGGTCATGCTGCTGGCCAACCAGGAGAACCTGGGTTTTTCCAAAGCCAATAACCAGGCCATCCGGCAGTCTCAAGGCAAATATGTGCTGCTCCTGAACCCAGACACGGTAGTGGAGGAAGACACCTTTCTGAAGTGTTTCCAGTTCATGGAGGCACATCCAAACGCCGGAGCGCTAGGCGTGAAAATGATGGACGGAGCCGGTAAGTTCCTTCCAGAATCCAAGCGCGGACTGCCTACGCCGTGGGTGGCTTTTTGTAAGGTGTTCGGGCTGTCTGCCATGTTTCCTACTTCTTCGGTGTTCAACCGCTACCACCTGGGGCACTTGCCGGTAGATGAGGTACACCAGATTGATATTCTGGCCGGGGCTTTTATGTTCATGCGAACCGAGTCCTTGGCGAAAGTAGGCTTGCTGGACGAGAACTTCTTCATGTACGGCGAAGACATTGACCTTTCTTACCGTATCAAGCAGGGCGGTTTTGAGGTGTACTACTTTCCGGAGACCCGCATCATCCACTACAAAGGCGAAAGCACCCGCAAAACCAGCGTGAACTACGTGTTCATGTTTTACCGGGCCATGATGGTGTTTGCCGAGAAACACTTTAGTAGTGGGCAGGCCCGGCTGTATTCCTACCTCATCAGGCTGGCTATTTACCTGCGGGCCGCATTGGCTATTCTGTACCGGGGACTCCAGTTCGTGACGCCGTTTTTGCTGGATGGGCTGTGTCTGGCCTTGGGCGCAGTGGTGGGGGAGAAGGTGGTGCCAGACCCTTTACCCTTAGACGTATCACCTATGTGGGCGGCCTATCTGGGCGTTTGGTTGGGGAGTGCCTTCTTCAGCGGTGCCTATGACAAGCCTTCTAGGCTTTACCGCTTGGTAAAAGGCATGTTGTGGGGCAGTATTCTGCTCATGGCATTTTCCAGCATTGTGGCCATTGTAGGCGAAACAAATAAAAAACATTTATTGGTGGCGGTGCTGGTTGGCTTAGTAGGCATGGCCTTTTGGCGCTTAGGCTGGCATTTCCGGCAGTACGGCCATTGGCGCTTAGGCGAACCCAAAGCGAAGCGCATTGCGGTGGTGGGCAGCGGCAAAGAAGTGAAACGGGCGTCTTCCCTGTTACGCCAGGCTGGGGCCCCGGAGCCGCAGGCGCATCTGGAACCGCAGCATACCCCCGCCGACTTAAAGCAGATGCAGGAAGTGATTGAAATCTACAAAATCAATGAGCTGATATTCTGCGGCAAAGACCTAGCTGTTTCACAGATTATTGAGTGGATGGTGCAGATTCATAACAGTGCCGTTGAATTCAAGATTCTGCCTGAAAACAGCGCCTACATTATCGGGTCCTCGTCTAAAGATGCCCGCGGCGATTACTATGCCCTGCACATTGAAGTGAATCTGCTGAACCCGTATCACCGCCGGAACAAGATAATCCTGAACTCAATAGTAAGTGCGGTGTTGCTGGTGCTGTCTCCGGTTTTGATCTGGCGCATGAAAGGAAAGAAGCAGTTTCTGAAAAATTGCTTGGGAAACCTGGTAGGTCTGTACCAATGGGTAGGCTTGAAAGCGACCTCGGCCTCAGATGCCAAACCCACCATCCTCTCGCCCGTTGACAAAGTCTCCGGCAAGCGCATCAGTCCGGCAGCGGCGCGGCAAATGGAAGTGGTGTACGCCAAAGACTATACGCCTTATACAGACTTACTTATCTTGGCGCGTAATATCTCCAATCTGGGCAGATCTGCTTAGAAAAACAAAACCCTTTCTGGCCAGACAAGTAGAAGCAGGTAAGCGGTTTAGGGCTTGTAAGGTACTGAGCAGCCACCACCTGCGTTAAAGAAAGAGAGTTTGGTAGAATCTTCGCGAGTTTACTAAGCATTTTGCTATTATTGTGCAGGATTATTGAAACATCCTCTACTTTGCTGTAAAAACGGCAAAAGCTGCTATTTTTGATCTCATACTATATATGTCTTCCCAAGAGATGATGACTTCCGAACAAACCGTATTATCAGACCGCATTACTTCCCTGGCCGAATCCCAGACCATTGCCATGGCTAAAAAAGCCCGTGAACTGGCCGCCAAAGGAGTAGATGTGATCAACTTAAGCTTCGGGGAACCCGATTTCCAGACCCCGCAGTACATCAAAGACGCCGCCAAAAAAGCCATTGATGATGGCTATACCTTCTATACGCCGGTGGCGGGCTATCCCGAACTGCGCAAAGCCATCGTGGAGAAACTTCGCCGCGACAACGGCCTGGAGTACGGCCCTGAAAACATTGTGGTGTCTACGGGAGCCAAACAATCCATTGCCAATGCGGTGATGTGCCTGGTAAACCCCGGCGACGAGGTGATCATCATTTCTCCTTATTGGGTGAGCTACGAAGAAGTAGTGAAACTGGCTGAGGGCATTCCGGTGCCGGTGCGCGGCTCGCTGGAGAACGACTTCAAAATCACGGCCCAGCAACTAGAAGAGGCTATAACGCCCAACACCAAACTGGTGATGTATTCTTCGCCGTGTAACCCAACGGGTTCGGTGTTCACCAAAGATGAACTGGCTGCTTTTGCCGCCATTCTGGAAAAACACCCGCAAGTACACGTCATTGCTGACGAAATCTACGAGTACATCAACTTTACAGGGGAGCATTACAGCCTGGCCCGTTTTGAGTCCATCAAAGACCGCGTCATTACCGTGAACGGTTTCTCCAAAGGCTACGCCATGACCGGCTGGCGCGTGGGCTACATTGCCGCCCACAAAAGCATAGCCGATGCCTGTGATAAAATGCAGAGTCAGATTACCAGCGGTACTTGTTCCATTGCCCAAAAAGCTGCGCAAGCCGCGTTGGAAGGCGGGAGAGCCTCTGCCGAGGAAATGAGTGCATCTTACCTGCGCCGCCGTGACCTGGTGTTAGGACTGATGAATGACATCCCCGGCATCAAGACCTACGTACCGCAGGGCGCTTTCTACATCTTCCCAGACGTGAGTGCTTTCTTCGGGAAATCTGCCGGAGACCTCAAAATCGAGAATGCGAACGATCTGGCCATGTACCTGCTCAATGATGCCCACGTATCCTTAGTAGAGGGGGGAGCCTTCGGGGCACCGCAGTGTATTAGGTTCTCGTTTGCCGCCTCAGACGCTAAATTGATTGAAGCCTTGGAACGTATTAAAGCTAGTTTGGCGAAACTAAGCTAAAAACGGGTTTCAAGATTTCTTACTACTTTTGCCTTACATTGGATAAAGTACCTCTAAAACCGGTGCTTTATCCAATGTTTTGTTTTCAACCATACCTTTTCCTGAATGTCCCTTCAGCCCACGATTTCTGCCCTGTTTCAGCGTTTCAGCCAACTGCGGGTGTTGGTGGTAGGCGATGTCATGATTGACGCCTATCTCTGGGGAAAATCAACCCGGCTGTCGCCCGAGGCCCCGGTTCCCATTGTGAACCGCCTCAAGATGGAGCAGCGCCTGGGCGGAGCCGCTAACGTAGCCCTGAACGTGCAAAGCCTGGGGGCCACTCCGTTGCTCTGCTCGGTGGTAGGCGATGACCAAGAAGGCAAAGACTTACTTCAGTTGCTCCAGGAACAAGGCCAGACGGCCGAAGGCATTGTGCTGAGTGCGGAACGCCCTACCACCGTCAAGCAGCGCATTATCTCCGGCGGACAGCAATTACTCCGGATAGATTCAGAAGTAGAAACAGACCTATCCGCAACTGAACGGCAGGCGCTAGTACAACGGTTCGAGACACTGTTAGAGACTGCCCACGTAGTTATCTTCGAGGATTACGACAAAGGGGTGCTGAGTGCCGAAGTTATTGACGAGTTGTTGAGTCTAGCCAAAACAGCCGGCATTCCCACGGTAGTAGACCCCAAGAAGAAGAATTTTCTTTCCTACCAAGGCAGCACGCTTTTTAAGCCCAACCTGAAAGAACTCAAAGAAGGCCTGAAAGTAGACTTCGCTGATGCTAATCTAGAGGCATTTGAAGCAGCCGTGAACCAATTGCAGGAAACCATGAAACTGGAGAACGTGCTAGTCACCCTCTCAGAACGCGGAGTCTTCTGCCAGGCTACTGACCAAACCAGAACCTACCTGGATGCCTACATCCGGACCATCTCAGATGTTTCCGGGGCCGGGGACACCGTGGTCAGCATTGCCGCCCTGAGCCTGGCTGCCGGCCTGCCACTGCCTGCCCTCGCGGAATTGTCAAACTTAGGCGGCGGGTTAGTCTGCGAACACGTAGGCGTAGTGCCCATTGACAAAGAACAACTGCAACTAGAAGCGCAACAGTCCAACGTGCTGCAACGTGAATTGGCTTCGTTTGAAGTGAAAGTTTGAGATGAAGGCGTTTCAGCGCTGTTTTCAGAGAATCAGCCTTTAAATAACTTTAGCTAGGGTCTTTTTTCAGTAGTGAAGCAGTTAGTAGACTGAGGCTGAAGGCAAGTTGCAAACTTGCCAACAATGAGAACCACAAGTTGCGCTAACGCTAAACTTGCGGTATGGTATATTTAGCCTTGGAACAGAACAGATAATTAGAACCTATTCGTTCACCCTTTATCATGGTTCAAGTTTTCAACTTGGACCCAATATGGCCTGAAGTTTGTAACTTCAGTGAGGCAAAGCCTCAAAACGGCGTTCCCAAGTCTATAAATGCTTGCTGCATCAAAAATAAAAACGGCCTCCTGTTCAATTGAACAGGAGGCCGTTTTTATATCGGTTTCTCAAAAAGAGGCTTTAAACAGTCTATCGGTGGCTGTATTCCTTCACCGTCTGGATAAAGCATTTCACCTTCTCCGGGTCTGTGTCTGGGTATACGCCGTGGCCTAGATTGGCAATGTGGCGGTTAGGTCCGAAGGCTTCCAGCATTTTGATGGTTTCGCGTTTTACACCTGCAAAATCATTGTAAAGCGCACACGGATCCAGGTTTCCTTGCAAGGTTTTGTCTGGGCCAACGGCAGCACGGGCATCTTTCACGTCCATGTTCCAGTCCAAGCCAATGACCTGGCAGTCTAGTTGGGCGAAATCTGCGAGCGAGAAGAAGGCACCTTTGGCGAAAACCGTCACTGGTACGCCTTGAATGGCCTGACAAATCTCTGAGATATAGCGGTAAGAGAATTCTTTGTAGTGCGCCGGAGGCAAAATGCCCGCCCAGGAATCGAAAATCTGGATGAGGTTGGCTCCTGCTTCTACCTGCGCTTTGAGGTACGCAATAGTGGTATCTGTGATTTTACGGAGCAACTGGTGCGACAACTCCGGTGCCTCATACAGCATTTTGCGGGCTTTGGAGAACGTTTTAGAGCCGCTGCCTTCCACCATGTAGGCGAAAATAGTCCACGGGGCACCGGCAAACCCAATCAAAGGCACGCGGCCGTTCAGTTCCCGCTTGGTGACTTTAATGGCTTCCAGCACGTAGTTCAGTTGCTCGTAAGGGTCGGCTACGCGCACGTTTTCTACATCGGCGGCGGTTTTGATGGTATTGGGGAAAAGCGGTCCGCGTTTCTCAATCATTTCATAGGTGCAACCCATGGCTTCGGGCACCACCAGAATATCAGAGAAAATAATGGCGGCGTCTACGTCCAGCAAATCCACCGGCTGAATGGTGACCTCGGCGGCCAGCTCAGGGGTTTCCACCAGTTCCTTGAAGCCGGAAAGACGTTCGCGCACGGCGCGGTATTCCGGTAAAATGCGGCCTGCCTGACGCATGAGCCACACAGGAGTTCGTTCAGTAGGCTGCCCCAGGGCGGCCCGCAGGAGCAAGTCGTTCTTTAATTGCATGGCGCAAAGATAAAGCATAATAATGAGTCCTGAGTTCTGAGTCTATAGTTCTGAGTCAGAAAAAAGGACAGGTGAGTAGGCAGAGTAGGGCTGTTTTGAAGGCGATTTCTCTAAAACAGGGTTGAAACGGAGCTTGTCAGGTAGACTACTAGGTTACTTGAAAAGGGCCAACAAGGCGGTCACAATGAAACTAACGCCCAGTGATAAGACAATGAATCCCATTATTTTAGCGAGGGCAGCAAGACCGGCTTTCCCCATAAAGACCATGAGGCGGGGCGAGAAAAGCAGGATGATGTAGCTGACCAGCCCTAACAAAATAATGGCCAATATCATCAGACCCATGTCAAGGTAGGTGAGGGATTTGGTGAAAAGGCTGATGACTACGGCAATGGAACCCGGACCGGAAAGCAGGGGCATGGCCAACGGCGTAAAGGAGATGTCTTCTTTCTCCACGCCTTCGGCCACTACATCCTTGGAGATCTTCTTTCCTTCTTCGGCCTTGGGGTTGAGCAGATCTAAGCCAGCCCGCATAATCATGATGCCACCCGCAATGCGCAAATCATGAATTCTGAGCCCGAAAAAGTCCAGCACAGCCTGACCAGCCAGAAAGAACACGGTCAAAATCAGAATCATGTAGAGACATGCGCGTAATGCCTGCTGGTTTCGGCGGGCCGGGGAGTCGTCATGCGTGAGGGTGAGAAACACCGGCATGGCCCCAAACGGGTTTACCACCGAGAACAAAGCAGAGAAAGTGGCGAGTAGGATTTCCATTGCCGTCAATAATACGGAAATTCAGGAAATTACCAGCCATTCGCGTCAATAGCAGGAAACCAGATTATCTGTTTCCTGATCTGCCGCAGACGCTGCAAACGCACATTTTTTCCTGGCCAATTAAAGCGGGCTGGAGCGTCCGGTTTCCGCCGCCTGTTTATTTCTAAAAGAAAATGACCTTCTTGCGATCTTAAAATTTGTAGCTTACCCGCATAAGGGTGAGATTTGGGGTTTCAGCGGGGAAAGTGATTCCGCTGTAAAATCAATTTCCTTTTTACCCTGATTTTCCAGTTTTAAGATGAATACTATCAAATTAGGCATACTGGGCGGCGGACAACTGGGCCGTATGTTGTTGCAGGCGGGCCTGGATTTCAACCTTTATACCCTGGTGCTGGATCCCGATGAACACGCACCTTGCCGCCATCTCTGCGAAGAGTTTGTACACGGCGATTTCAAGGACTATGACACAGTGTACGCCTTTGGGAAACGCTGCACGCACGTAACCATCGAGATTGAGCACGTGAACGTGGATGCCCTGTTTGCGTTGGAAAAGGAGGGAATTCAGGTGTACCCGAAACCTTCTTCGCTGCAGACCATCCAGGACAAAGGTTTGCAGAAAGAGTTCTTCCAGAAAAACAGCATTCCTACTTCAGATTTCAGGTTGTTACAGGATTCTGGTGAGTTGGAATCCAACGTAGATTTCCTGCCTGCCTTCCAGAAACTCCGCCGCGGCGGATATGACGGAAACGGCGTGACTAGATTAACCTCTGCCTATGATTTCCCGAAAGCGTTTCAGGCCCCAACGGTGCTGGAGAAGTTGGTAGAATTTGAAACCGAGATATCCGTGATCTGCGCTCGCAACGTGCAAGGCGAGGTGAAAGCTTTCCCGGTGGTAGAGCAGGTCATGCACCCCGAGCACAACCTAGTAGATTACTTGTTGGCTCCGGCCCAGATTGCGTACAAACTGCAACGCATGGCCATTGAGATTGCCACCCACGTCACCACCGGACTGGACATTGTAGGTCTGCTGGCCGTAGAAATGTTTGTGACGCGTGACGGGCAAATTCTGGTGAACGAAGTAGCGCCGCGCCCGCATAACAGCGGCCACCACACCATGAAAGCCAACGCCACCTCTCAGTTCGAGCAGCACCTGCGGGCCATTTTAGGCTTGCCCCTCGGCGATACTGAACCGCATTGCCCAGCCATTTTAGTGAACCTCTTAGGCGAGGCGGGCTATTCCGGCGAAGCCGTGTATGAAGGGCTGGAAGCCGTCTTGCAGGAACCCGGCGTGCACATTCATCTCTACGGAAAGAAATTTATCCGTCCTTTTAGGAAAATGGGTCATTTAACGGTGCTGGCCCACACCATTGAAGAAGTAAAACAGAAAGCAGATACCATCAAGAACCGCTTAAAAATCATTGCATGAGCCAAACTCCTGAGCAAACTACTGCCCTTGTAGGCATTATCATGGGCAGCCAGTCAGACCTGAAAGTGATGTCCGGCGCCGCCGATATTCTGGAACAACTGAACGTTCCCTTTGAAGTAACCATCGTCTCGGCGCACCGCACCCCACACCGCATGCTGGAGTACGCCGAAGGTGCCCGCAAAAAAGGCCTGAAAGTGATTATTGCCGGAGCCGGCGGAGCCGCGCATTTGCCGGGCATGGTGGCTGCGCTCACTACCTTGCCGGTCATTGGCGTACCCGTAAAATCAAGCAACTCCATTGACGGCTGGGATTCTATTCTGTCTATCCTGCAAATGCCGTCGGGCGTGCCCGTGGCTACCGTAGCCTTGAACGGCGCCACCAATGCCGGTTTGCTCGCCGCCCAGATTCTAGGAAGCACCAACGCGGTGGTAGCCGATGCCCTGGAGAAACACCGCACCACCCAACGCGACAAAGTGATGCGCTCCGTAGAGCAACTCCGTCGGGGCGATATTGAAATGGACTAGTCCTTGCTTTCATTTCAGCCCATCGTAAATACTGCCACGCCTGAGTTCGCTCAGGCGTGGGCTTTGTATGAAGAGGCCTTTCCGGCAGAGGAACTTAGAAATTTAACGCAACAACAAGCACTTCTACCCAACCCTGCTTACCAGTTTCTCGCCATATATCACCAAGCAGAATTCGCTGGATTACTGGGTATTTGGCAGCTGGCTGGCTGTACGTTTCTGGAGCATTTCGCCATTATGCCCTCCTTACGAGGCAAAGGAGTGGGGAAAGAAGCGCTTGAGGCGTTGGTAAAAGAAAGTAGGCCACCCGTTATCTTAGAAGTGGAACCGCCTCCGGCAGAGATGGCGCAACGCCGCATCAATTTTTATGAGCGCGTGGGCTTTCAGGTAAACGATTTCAGCTACCGGCAACCACCTTATGATGCCACAAAACCTTGGGTGAGGTTATTACTCATGTCTTATCCCAGTTTGGTTGAAACGGCTGCATTAGAAGAAATTAAAATGCAATTATACCGGCACGTCTACGGGCAAACTGTTTGAAGCCTTCTTTTTAGAATTAAGGAGAAAAACAGAAGACGGTTCTCAGAAAATCAGACTCTGTACTTCCACTCCAGAATAAAGCAATAGACCATTACCAGAGCGCAAATGGTGAGTCCCAGTGATTCCCGGGCTTCCTCAATGGCCGGTGCGCGGCTCATGTCAAAAAAGATGCCCTGGTAAACAGGAGGCCAGAGCAGGAAAGCGGCCACGGCATACCCCACAAACGCCACCGCATACACCCACCTGAATAATTTCCGCTTATAGGCTAGAAAGCAAAGTATCGCCGCCGCCAGGTACGCTGCCGCCCAAATGGAGGGGTCGGGGTCGTTTAATTGCACAAACGCAAATAAAATAAACATGACCATAAACACAAGCAGCAGCAGAACACGGATTTTCATGGTGTCTTTAAAATAGCTTAATGTATATATTTTCCACTAATGTAAAATTTTCTAAACAAGGTGCAAAAGCAACTGTTTTACTTAATAAAAGTATCAGTAGTAGAACTTCTCTTCTAATGCACGCCTATGAGAATACTTCTCCGCTTATCTATGGTTGCTTTACTGCCCCTGCTATTTTCAGGTTGCTACAAAATAAAGGGAAGCTACGGCGGTCCCAAAACCTTCCATCCGCAGGCCAGAGCCTTACAGCCCACAGATGTGGCGCTGCCCGCGGGCTACACCATTGAACCCATAGCTTCTGGTTTGACGTACCCCACCGGCATCACGTTTGACGAGCAGGGCACCGCCTACATTACAGAATCAGGTTATGCCTACGGCGAAGTCTGGTTGCCGCCCAAACTGCTGCGCCTGAACCCAGACGGCACCACCACCCAGGTAGCAGCCGGTGACAAAAACGGCCCCTGGACTGGCGCTACTTACCACGACGGCTTTTTCTACGTGTCTGAGGGCGGAGAACTGGAAGGTGGGCGCATCCTGAAAATCTCCCGGACTGGACAAATCACGCGCCTGGTGGAAGGCCTGCCTAGCTACGGCGACCACCACACCGATGCCCCGGTCATAGGCAAGGACGGTTATTTGTATTTCGGGCAGGGAACGGCCACCAACTCCGGCGTAGTAGGCACCGATAATTACCATTACGGCTGGCTCAAGCGCAACCCTTCCTTTCATGATATTCCGTGTAAGGACATTATTCTGAATGGGCAGAACTTTACCACCTACAACCCTTTGACCGAGGATGACAAAGACGAAGTCACCACGGGCGCTTACCTGCCCTTCGGTACGCCTAGTACGCCTAACCAGACTATCAAAGGTGCTATTCCGTGTTCAGGGGCCATCTTCCGGGTATCCCTGCAGGGTGGCCCGCTGGAGTTAGTAGCCTGGGGCTTACGAAACCCCTTCGGGCTGGCTTTCTCCCATAACGGGCAACTTTACGTTACGGATAATGGCTATGATACCCGCGGCAGCAGGCCCGGCTACGGGGCCGGTGACGTGTTGTGGGCGGTACAAGCGGGGCAATGGTACGGCTGGCCAGATTTCGCGAATGGGCAGCCCATGGCCTCAGATGACTACAAAACCCCGCATGATGACCCCAAGTTTCTGCTGGCTCAGCACCCCGGCACGCCTCCCAAACCCGCCGCCATTCTAGGAGTGCATTCCTCTTCCAACGGACTGGATTTCTCCCGCAACGCAGGTTTCGGGCACGTAGGCGAAGCGTTTATCGCCCAATTTGGCGACATGACGCCCGAAGTAGGCCACACCTACGGCCCGGTGGGCTTCAAAGTGGTGCGGGTAAACCCCACCAACGGAGTAGTAGAGGATTTTGCGGTAAATAAAAGCAAGATTAACGGACCCGCCTCTATCATGAAAAACGGAGGATTGGAGCGCCCCATTGCGGTGAAGTTCAATCCTGGCGGGACAGCCCTTTACGTGGTAGATTTTGGCATTATGCCCATGACGGAACAAGGTCCCGCGCCGAAGCAGCAGACCGGAGTAATTTGGAAGATCACTAAAACCGCAGGCAAATGAAACAGTTTCTGAAAAATCCTAAGATTGCCGGGCAACTGCTGTGGCTGCTGCCTATTTTATTGCTAAGCAACTGCGGCACCGCCCGGCGCAGTGAACCCATCATGGGTCCCTTAGCCATGCGGACCCAGCAACTGGAAAACGGGAGAGTGGTTTTCATGCAGAACTGCCAACGGTGCCACCCTCTAGGCGAAGCCGGGTTGGGTCCGTCCCTCAACAACATTCCGCTGCCCGGCGCAGCGCTCCGGTTCAGGGTCCGTAGCAAAGCCTTCTTTCTAGGAATAGGACGGATGCCTTCCTTCAAAAAACACGAGATATCGCGGGAGCAGATGGATGATCTAGTGGTGTACTTGAAAACCCTTCGGCGTCATAAAACAAACGAAACAATTGCTGTCCAATAGTTTCTGTTTTAAATCAGTTTCTTGAAAAGCACGTGAAAAAGGATGCTCATTTTCACGTGCTTTTTACTTAGTTGAAAAATGAACTCCAAAGTCCGGCACATCTACCTTATTCGGCACGCGCGGCCCATCATTAACCGGAAAGGTTTTTTCTCCAAAACCGAGGCCCAACAGTACCTGCAGGATTACAATCTGGCAGAGGTGGAGAAAATCATAAAACGTAGCGAGCACCTACCTATAGACCAAATCAAGAGAGTTTTCTGCAGCACCTTGCCCCGGGCAAAAGCCACGGCCCTGATGTTGTTTGGCTCAGACGTGGAATTGATAGAAGATGCTACTTTCAAGGAATTTGAGAACCGCATCTGGGGTTTGCCTTTGGGTAAGTTTCCTCTGAAATGGTGGCAGGTAACATCCAGGGTCTTGTGGTTGCTGGGCTTGAATCAGAAAGACATTGAAAGCTTCAAACAAGCCAAAGCCAGGGCAAAGCAAGCCGCTGATCATTTAATCCAGGAAGCGGAAGAAAACGGATTAGCGGTATTGGTGGCCCATGGTCTCCTAAACCGCTTTATCAGACGAGCCCTCCGCCGAAAAGGCTGGAAAGTAGTGTTGGATGGAGGGCATGGATATGTTGGGATAACGCAACTAGAGAAACAGAGCCCTTGATTTACGCTTACTTTTTAGAAAACTCCCCTAAAAACAAGATGCCTCTTTTTAGAACGGAAAAGCTCTTTTGACTCGAGGTTCCTTTTTCACGGAAGATGCTTTGTAACCACCTTCAAACAATTGCCCGAAATTGATTTTCAGTTTCTCGGGAAAGTCATCTAGGCAACTGCATTGGGTATGTTCCAAGGCACGTAACGTCAACTCGGCACAAGCATACGAATCTGCTGCAGCGCGGTGGTGCTTGAACTGAATACCATGACGGTTGCAGAGCGATTTCAAGTCATACTGAGGTAGGCCTTGCCACACTTGTTTGGAGAACTGTACACTGCAGGCACAGCTCAGCTCCGGAAAAGGCAAGCGGTAGGTAGTCAACGTGGCTCTGAGCACGCTCATGTCAAAGCTGGCGTTGTGGGCAATTACCAACTGGTTCTGTAGCAAAGGGCGTAGTTCCTGCCACACCTGGTCAAACTCAGGGCTGTTCTTAACATCCTGCGGTTTGATGCCATGGATAGCAATGTTCCAGCCGTTGAAGTAGGGGTAATATTTTGGTTTGATGAGCCAAGCTTGGGTATCTACAATCTTTCCATTCTCTACAAAGGTCAATCCGATCTCACAGGGGCTGTCCCGATCAGATGTGGCCGTCTCGAAATCCAGGGTAATGAAGTTCATGGGGTACTTTGGTGATAGACCTGCAAGTTACAACCATTTTAGGGAAAAGGACTCTAAAACAAAAAAGGCTCACCGCAACGCGGTGAGCCTTTCCTCAACTAAACCTATTTTTATTACTTAACTTCTTCGTAGTCTACGTCGGTCACGTTGTCAGCACCGGCAGACTGAGTAGCACCGCCTTGTCCGTCAGAACCTGGTTGTCCACCTCCGAATCCGGCTCCGCCGTCAGCACCTGGTTGTCCGGCTCCGCCAGTGGCGGCGTACATCTCCTGAGAGGCCGCCTGCCAGGCGTTGTTGATGCTTTCCATAGCGCTGTCAATAGCGGCTAAGTCTTTAGACTCGTGCGCTTTCTTCAGGTCAGCCAGGGCACCTTCAATGGCAGTTTTGTTTCCGGCGGAGAGTTTGTCTCCGTACTCTTTCAGCTGCTTCTCAGTCTGGAAGATCATAGAGTCAGCCTGGTTTACTTTCTCAACCTGCTCTTTTGCAATACGGTCAGCCTCGGCGTTGGCCTCAGCCTCTTTACGCATGCGCTCAATTTCCTGCTCAGACAGACCAGAAGAAGCTTCAATACGGATCTTCTGCTCTTTACCGGTTCCTTTGTCTTTGGCAGACACGTGCAGGATACCGTTGGCGTCAATATCAAAGGTTACTTCGATCTGAGGAACGCCGCGCGGTGCTGGCGGAATGTCTGACAAGTGGAAACGACCGATGGTGCGGTTGTCGCGGGCCATTGGGCGCTCACCCTGCAACACGTGGATCTCCACGCTTGGCTGGTTGTCAGAAGCGGTTGAGAAGGTCTCAGACTTCTTGGTTGGGATAGTTGTGTTAGACTCAATCAACTTGGTCATCACGCCGCCCATGGTCTCGATACCCAATGAAAGCGGTGTTACGTCAAGCAACAACACGTCTTTCACTTCACCGGTCAATACACCACCCTGGATAGCGGCACCAATGGCCACCACCTCATCTGGGTTTACACCCTTAGATGGTTTCTTACCGAAGAATTTCTCTACTTCTTCCTGAATTCTTGGGATACGGGTAGAACCACCCACCAAGATCACTTCGTCAATGTCACTTGGCTGCAGGCCAGCGTCTTGCAAGGCTTTGCGAACCGGCTCCATGGAACGACGAACCAGAGAATCAGCTAACTGCTCAAACTTGGCACGAGACAGTCTGCGCACTAAGTGCTTAGGACCCGTCTGGGTAGCCGTGATGTATGGCAGGTTGATTTCAGTTTCAGAAGAAGAGGAAAGCTCAATCTTCGCTTTCTCAGCCGCTTCCTTCAAACGCTGAAGCGCCATTGGGTCAGTGCGTAAGTCCATGCCTTCTTCGGCTTTGAACTCATCGGCTAACCAGGCAATGATTACTTGGTCAAAGTCGTCACCACCCAAGTGGGTATCACCATTGGTAGATAATACTTCAAACACACCGTCGCCAAGCTCTAGAACAGAAATATCGAAGGTACCACCACCTAAGTCGTATACCGCGATTTTCTGGTCTGCATGTTTTTTATCCAAGCCGTACGCCAACGCAGCGGCAGTAGGCTCGTTGATGATACGTTTTACATCCAAACCGGCAATCTGTCCGGCTTCTTTTGTAGCCTGACGTTGTGCGTCGTTGAAGTAAGCTGGAACTGTGATCACGGCCTCGGTCACGGTTGTGCCCAGGTAGTCTTCAGCAGTTTGCTTCATTTTCTGCAACACCATGGCAGAAATCTCCTGCGGCGTAAACTGGCGGTCGCCAATTTGCACACGCACGGTATTGTTGCTGCCAGACTGCACGTTGTAAGAAACGTGGCTGGTTTCGTCTTTCACTTCTGAAAAACCGCGACCCATGAAACGCTTGATGGACGCGATGGTATTTTGTGGGTTGGTGATAGCTTGACGTTTAGCAGGGTCACCTACTTTACGCTCACCGTTCCCGTTGTCCAGGAATGCCACGATGGACGGAGTAGTCCGGCGGCCTTCGCTGTTCGGAATCACCACTGGTTCGTTACCCTCCATTACGGCCACGCAAGAGTTGGTAGTTCCTAAGTCAATGCCTATGATTTTTCCCATTGTCTATAGTTTTATTTTAGTAGTTCCTAGTTTAACTTTCTTGCAGTCTTATTAACAAGACATGTGCCAAGGCGCTTTTGCCTGCCATTTGTGACACAATGTCATTTCTGCCGAAAGGCGAAAGTTTCTCTATACGAACATTTGACGGAGGATGGCAGGAAAGCGTGCGCTTTTGGCTTGTTTTTAGAAAAGTGGGCAGAAATATGGGGAAGAGATAGTTAAAAGCAGTTGCCAAAAAACAAGCTTTAAATGCTAAAAGTCCATCTGCCCCGTAGCGGCGTTACACGGTAACGCCGTGGTTCTATGAAACGAAAACGCCTACAACTAGAACACGGCTGTCTGTAAGATCATATTTTATTAAAACAGACCAAAGTTGCAGAGACAGATAATTGGGAGAGGGAGCAGGTATTGCTTCGTGGCACCACGTCGTTACAGGAATTACCTTTTCCTGAAATGCGGTTGATACGCTGCTTTGGGCTTGGCCAAGCCTTTCAGAAGCTTCACCTCCTCAAACGTCAATTCCCGGTATTCACCCGGCTGTAAAGAACCCAATTGTAATGGTCCAATGGCTACTCGTACCAACCGGAGCGTTGGAAAACCTACGGCTGCCGTCATCTTGCGCACCTGGCGGTTCATGCCTTGGCTGATTTTGATCTCTACCCAAGTGGTAGGAATGTTGGCCCGGAACCGGATGGGTTTAGAGCGTTCCCACAGGTTTACGTCTTCCAGCAGTCTGGCTTTGGCGGGGGTGGTTTTCTTGCCTTGGATGAGCACGCCGCGTTCCAGTTGATCTAAGGCCTCATGGGTGGGTGCGCCTTCTACCTGCGCCCAGTAGGTTTTCTCTACCTTGAATTTGGGGTCAGACAGCCGGTGCTGTAATTGTTTGTCATCGGTGAGTAGGACCAGTCCTTCGCTATCATAATCCAATCTTCCCACCGGATACACGTTAGGGATGGGCACAAAGTCTTTCAGGGTGCTGCGGCCGGTCTCATCCGTGAATTGGGTGAGGACCTCAAAGGGTTTGTTGAGAAGGAAATACTGCAAAGTGGTAGCGATAGGTAGAGGACAAAGG
This sequence comes from Rufibacter sp. JT3400010, assembly GCF_054956755.1. Lineage (NCBI taxonomy): Bacteria > Pseudomonadati > Bacteroidota > Cytophagia > Cytophagales > Hymenobacteraceae > Rufibacter > Rufibacter sp. JT3400010. Next base: position 227,962 of record NZ_JBUDXA010000004.1, read on the forward strand.
TACGCCTTTGGCTTGTTTCAGGCTAGCTTTTAGGAAAACAGCGCTGAAACGCCGGAGCGTCAAACAGGCTACAAGCTCCCGAAGAATCTTCTCAACGCCCACTCAGAGCAAGCCAAGCCCAGAAGCAGGAAGTAAAACCAAGGCTGCTCCAGCAAGTCTTTTTCTTCTTCATGGCTGCGCAGGATGGTCTTAAAGTTCGCCTTCACTAAGTCTTGTTCCAGTTGGGCCAGTTGGGCTGGGTAGTAGAGGCGGGTTTCTGAGCGGTCAGCGATTTGGCTGAGTAGACTGTGGTCGGCCACGGCCAGGAGCGATTCAAGGTTTTGCTCCTGGACTACAAACTCGCCGGCGTCAGTGTAGGATTGGTTATCTAGGCGGGTAGAGGCGGTGTAGCGGTACACACCGGCGGGCAGGTTGCCCAGGCGCAGGCCTTCGCCGCCTTGCTCGTGCCGAAACGAATGGCGGGTTTGTTTTCCGCCTTCATGGGTTAGAAGCACCGCGACGGTTTGCCCGAAGATTTCCTCCTGAACGGCATTGAAGACGTCGGCCTGCAAGGCCACGCCCTCTGAGGTCTCGAATTCATCTTTCACGGGGTACACGTGCAGGCGTTTCTGGTTTCGGCGATTAGCCAACAGTTGCACCAGGTGCGTCATCAGCTCATCGTAAATCTGGGACGTGCCGTGGTCTACGGCTTCGGTGAGACGCCATTGCCAACTGCCGTCGGTGAGGAGCACGGCCGAAGGGGCCGGAGAAGCCGGTTTATAGACCAGAAGCGGTTTAGTGGTTCGCACAGACCCCACCTGTTGCTGCAGAATGACCTCAGCGGCGGGCGCGATGTTCCAATCCCCGAAGGTGACGGCGGTAGGAGGCCAGCCTTTGATTCTGGTTTGAGCAATGGGCTCGGTAGAGAACCGCTGAAAGGCATTGTTCAGGAGCGGCTGTACTTCATCGAACTGGGGCGAAGGCCGGTTTAACCGTACGCCAGCTTGTAAGGCGTTGAAGGCATTGAAATCTGTTTGAGCGCCCAGAATATAGAAAGACGGAACGTTGGCCGCTTTTAATCGGCGGAGCCACTCGGTTCCCACACCGCTGGCATTGGGAATCTGGTGGAGGATGGCCGCATCATAGGGTGTTTTGAACGACGGGTTCTGGAAAGGGCCTAACACCACCTCTACGTCTAAAAGCGGGTTGGTGAGCAACGCACTCCGGAGGGCCTTGATATCGGGGTGCGGGGCGGCGGCGGCTACCAGCACTTTCAGTTTTCCTTTAATTACCTCCAGGTAGGCGTGGCGGCTATTGTTCAGGTTGGTGAACTCGCCGGTGAGCGGCTGTACCAGCACCTGGTAATGTTTCTTGCCCGCTTGCGCCGCCGTTACCTGAAAAGACGTTTGAATAGCACCACTACGGGGTAACGTTACTGTTTTGCGCTGTACCGTCTTTCCATTTTCCTGTAGTACTACCGTAGCTGATGTTCCGCTGAAGCCGTTGTGCCGCACCCGCGCTTCCACCGGAAAAGAGGTGCCGGTATAATTGATTTTGTTGTATTGCACTTCCTCCAGTACCACATCGCGCTTGGGAATGGTATCGCCTAGCGCCACCGGAAAAATAGGCGCATCATACGACTGGAAAGTAGGGGTGGGGCCCTGGTTATGGATGCCGTCTGAGATGAGCACCGTGGCCGCCAGGTTCTGGTTTCTATACGTCCGGCTTCCTTTTTCCACCAAAGCGTGCAAATTGGTCACTTGCGCACTCAGCGGCGTTTGGGCAAACGTAGAAACTGCGGTGTCACTCTCTTGAAACGTTTCTTTGACCACTTCCAGGCCTTTCTTCTGCAAGCGTTCGGCTAAGGCATCCAGGCCCTGCAGGGTGCGATTCAGTTCTTCTTTGGGGGTAAACAACCCCACGGATTGGGAGTTGTCCAGCGCCAGCACTACTTTGGGTTTTACTTCTTCCTGCCGGATGCGGCGGGTGTAAGGTTCCAATAGTAGGAAGCACACCAAGGCCACCAGCAGTGCGCGCAGAGAAGCTAAAAACCAGCGCAGACCCGTAGGCCAGGGCCCACCTTTGCGGTACATGAACCAGGCAACGCTTATTCCGGCCGCCAGGCAAAGCAAGGCATACCAGGGAGAATAAGCAGTGTGTATTTGGAGTGATTGCACAAACGGTGAGTTAATTCACAGGATATAAGTAGCAAGATAAAAGAAGTACGCCATATTTGAGCGGAATACCCACTGGGGAACGTCTTTATTTCTTAACTGTCCGTTTGTGCCGGTTATTGCCTGGATTTTGGTTCAGGCCTGTTTTCCAGAAAGTAGGGGTGTTTGGCTATGCATGTTTTCTGCTAGCGTGGGATAGGTCGCGACCTGTCCGTACATTCTTTGGAAAGTAGTGAGGAGCGTGAAAAGTGCAACTATTAGAAATTGTTCCTATAGTAAAAGGAAAAGCCGATGTTAGGTCATCCCAACATCGGCTTTCTATAAAAAGGAATTCTTAAATCATAATTAAAATTAGGTCAGCATGCCGCCATCTACTTGCAGGATTTGCCCAGTCACGTAAGCAGAGAGGTCAGAGGCCAGGAATACGGCGGCGTTGGCTACATCTTCGGGAGAACCTCCGCGTTTCAGCGGGATGGCTTTGCGCCACTCGGCTACTACGGCGGCATCCAGTTCATCGGTCATATCGGTTTCAATGAAGCCTGGGGCGATGGCGTTGCTGCGGATGTTTCTAGAGCCTAACTCCAACGCTACTGATTTGGTGAACCCGATGATGCCCGCTTTGGAGGCGGCGTAGTTGGCTTGTCCGGCATTGCCTTTGATGCCCACCACACTGGTCATGTTGATGATGGACCCGCTCTTGGCGCGCATCATGTGTTTGGTAGCCGCCTTGGTCAGGTTGAAGACTGATTTCAGGTTGGTGTTGATGACCGCATCCCACTGGTCTTCAGACATGCGCATCAGCAAGCCGTCTTTGGTGATACCGGCGTTGTTCACCAGCACATCCAGTTTCCCGAAGTCCTTTACCACAGATTCCACCAATTGTTCGGCTTGGGCGAAGTCAGAAGCATCTGAACGGTAGCCTTTGGCATGAATGCCGTACTCGGCTAGTTCCTGCTCCAAGGCTTGGCCTTTCTCCACGCTGGAGAGATACGTGAAAGCCACGTTGGCACCCATTTCGGCATATTTCTTCGCGATGGCCCGACCAATGCCTTTGGAGGCGCCGGTTATTAAGGCAGTTTTTCCTTCCAGTAATTTCATAGTGCTTCTTTAAAGGGACCTCATCCGTTTGGAGACGCGCCCCGGTTCTCAGCACCAAATATACTAATTGCGGACGGTAGCCAAAGAAATAGCCTTGGGTTTTAAGTGAGAACTACGTTTACCGGGCAGTTTCAGGAAAATGGGCTATAAACAGATTTTGGTCCGGGACGCGATGCACGTGTGGCGTGGATTTATTTCCTGGCCAATAGATAAAGACGAATTATTGAATGTAGGGGCAATCCCTTGTGGTTGCCCTTTCTCATTCCAAACACTATTATCCAGAGAATGTACGGATATCCAGAGAATGTACGGACAGGTCGCGACCTGTCCTCCCACAATAGCAGAAAGCATTTATGGGCTAACAGAAAGGTCAACCACAAGGGATTGCCCCTACATCTTGCTATGCGTCTTGTGAAATTTCAATCAGGAAAACTTACTTACAGAAACGATTCAGCAGGTTGCTGGCTTCCTGGGAGCCTAGTTCGAAGGCTTTTTGCCAATCCTGGCAGGCGCTTTTGCGGTTTTTGAGGGTGTGTTTGAGAACGCCCCGGTTGTAGTAGGCTTGTACCATGGCGGGGTCAAGGGAGATGGCTTTGTCATAATCTCCCATGGCTGGGGTGTACTGCTTCTGGCGCATGCGCAAGTTGGCGCGGTTGAGGTACGCCACGGCGTAATCTTCCTGCAAGGCAATGGCCTGGGTGAAATCCTGCACGGCGCCTTTGGTGTCTTTGAGGCGCGCGCGGTTGAGGCCCCGGTTGTTATAGGCCTTGGCGTAATTGGGCTGGTAGGTAATGGCGTAATTATAATCCTCAATGGCCTGTTTGTACTGCCCCCGGTTTTGCTTGATGTCGCCCCTGAACTTGTAGGATTCAGCGTCTGTAGGTAACAGAAGAATAGCTTGCGAGAAATCGGCGTAGGCCCCGTTAAAGTCATCCATCTCGTACTTGGCTACGCCCCGCAGGCGGTACAAACTGCCGTCATTGGGTTTCTTGGCAATAGCGGCATCATATTCCCGAACGGCTCCAATAAAATCATCTTTGCTGGCTCGTTCCAGACCCTCGCGGTAGTGGGTTTTAGCGGTTTTGCAGCCGCTGGCCGCCAGCAGGAGCAGCAAGGAAAAGAGAGAAATGCGGGAGTAGGATATAGTTGAAAGGAGCACTTGCATAGGGAATATTTAACTCTGCTACATACTGATTTCAGGGAATATAGTTATACGTACATATATGGAACATCCGCTGTAAGCAGTTAAAACAAGAACGAGTAAGGGTGTGAAAATCATATAAACGTCTCAAGACATAGGGTTTGAGGGCTACTCAGGTTGAAATCTGAGATGTAAGGAATATTAGCGTAAAAAAGCTATCTTCCCTCTTCAATCTGATTTATGATGAAAGCAACCCTGAAATATTCACTGCTATTCACCTGTGTCCTGAGCATGTGTGTCCTGTTCAGCTGCGCGGCCCAGAAAGCAACCAAGGCCACCAGCAACAGCGCCAAGTCCGGTAAAGAAACAGTGGTCTATGTGGTTCGGCACGCCGAGAAAGCGGCCTCTGATGGTACCATGACCGCTGACCCAAATCTGTCAGAATCTGGTCAGAAACGGGCCGAGGTCCTGCGCGATAAATTGAAAAACGAGCCTATAACCGCACTTCTGGCCACCAACTACAAACGCACCCAGCAAACGCTTCAGCCCTTAGCCCAGGCCAAAGGCTTGACGGTGCAAACCTATAACCCCTCAGATTATCTGGGGTTAGCTAAAAACATAAAGGAAAATTACGCGGGTAAAACGGTGGTAGTGGCCGGACATTCCAACACGGTTCTTTTTGTCATAGAAGCCCTGGGAGGCAAAAAGCCGTTTACTGAAGTAGCCGACCACCAATATGATTACCTGTTCAAAGTAACGCTCCGCGATGGAAAAGAGACCCAGGTAGACGTGCAGCAGTACGGGGCACCTTCTGTGGCTCCGGCCAAGTAAAAGCATCCCTCAAAGAACACCATCGGCTTGCCGGCTGCTTTCAATTTCAGGAGTAGGAGGGCCAGTCATTGGAAGGTAAAAAGGAATGTGCGTTATTTACCTTCCGCAATGTCCCTCGTTTGTTTTCGCCCTTGAAACGCCTGCTTTCTCACGTACTGCTTACGCTTTTTATGTTCCACAGTGTGGGCAGCTCTCTCGTGTTTCTGGTAGTACAGGCCCAGGTACGCCGTGAAGTGAAAAAGCGCATCAAAGAAGGCCTTCCACCAGAGCAGTTGCAGGTGCTCACCTTCAGCCCAGCAGAGGCAAGTGCCTTAGACTGGAAGGAAGAAGGACATGAGTTCCGTTTCCAGGGCATGATGTACGATGTGGTGCGCGTGCAACTGGAGCAGAACAGGATCCTGTACCACTGCATTACCGATGTACAGGAAGAAGGATTGTTTGAAAGTCTGGACGAACTGGTGCAGGAATACATGACGCGCTCTTCCAAGCAAAAGGAGCTCAAGCGCCTCGCCAAGAATCTTTCCAAGGTCTATCAGGTAGTAAGAACCACCCATAGGCTTGAATTCAGTCAGGCCAGTCTACCTGCTGATTTTCACTATCAATTTTCCCTTTCCACCTTCTGGCAGGACATTCCTGTTCCGCCGCCCAAGTTAAGTTAAACTACATTTTGACTATTTACTGGCAAGCGGAATGCTTTGTCTTGGAAGGCTTTGAATTTTGGAGCCGTTCCTGAAAATGTATTGTTTGAATTCAACCACATCACCTCCGGGAAAGACTGTTTCTGAACAGACTGTTTCTGAACAGTTGGAATGCTATAGTCTGTTTTGCGCCGCCTTTTAGAAAACTGGCTCAAAACGGCAGGGCAGGTTGTGTCCATAGCCTGATCACTGCTTTTCTACTTAGTGCAAGAAGACTTTCCCGGGCTTTACTCTTTTAAACATCTTATGAAGAAATATATACCATTGCTGTGTGCCCTGTTGCTCTCTTTGACGGCGGCGGCGCAGAACAGCCAAGTACGCGGGCGTGTGTTTGACGCCTACAGCAAAACGCCTCTGGTAGGGGCCACCGTCTTGGTTTCGGCCACGCAGGGAGCTACTACCGATGCCAAAGGCGAGTTTACCTTTGATTGCCCAGGTGCCACGCCTTTGACCGTGAAGTTTGTAGGTTATGAGACCTTCAACGGTTTGCTGAAAACCTGTGACCAGTTTCTGCAAATAGGGCTTACGCCGTCTAACACCAACCTGAACGAAGTGGAAGTGAGCGCTGCGGCCTCAGAAACCAACATCGTGCTGCGCCAGCCGCAATCTATTGGCTTGCTCTCGCGCCGGGAGTTAACCCGCAGTGAAGGCATTTTCCTGGAAAGCTCGTTGAACCTGATACCGGGCGTGCGCATGGAGAAACGCACCATGAACGGCGGACAGCGCATCTTGATCAGAGGCTACGGTTTGCCTGCGGCGAACGGAAACCAGCTCAACTTCAACGGCGCAGGCTACAAAGCCTACCTCAACGGAATTCCGGTGACAGATGCCGAAGGCGTGACGGTATTGGATGACGTGGATTTCTCCACGCTGGGCAAGGTAGAGGTGATCAAAGGGCCTGCGTCCAGCTTGTACGGCACGGGCATTGGCGGCGTGGTGAAGATGTTCACGCTACGGCCAGAGGCGCAGACTACCCGTTTGATACAAGAAGGCGTGATAGGCAGCTACGGCTTGTGGAGCACCAATACCAGGTTAGAAAGTGCCAACGAACGCGCTTCTATTTTGGTGAACTACGGCCATCAGAACTATGACAGCTACCGCGTGCACACCAACTCCAAGAAAGACTTCGCCACATTTGTAGGCGATTTCCGGACGTCAGAGAAGCAATCTTTCACCGCTTATGCCGCCTACAATAACTCCTTCAACGCCATGGCCGGCCAGCTGGACAGCGCCTCTTTCTTCAACAAAGAAAACGAAGGCGAGGAAGCCTACATCCGGAACAACGGCCGCGTGAGCTATGAAAGCTTTAGAAGCGGTTTGAGCCACACCTACGCGTTTACAGATTTCCTGAGCAACACGTCTAGCGCGTACTTCAGCAATTACACGCAAGAGCAAGCTTCGGCGGCCGGATTGAACAGCAACATGGCCTACAACTTAGGTGGCCGTACCGAGTTCAACTTCAACTTCGGCAACGTGCTGCAGGGCTTAACCGGAACCGTGGGTGGCGAATACCAGAAAACCAACTCGTTCCGCAAAACCAATCAGTTGCCAGCCACTTCGCCTCCTGGCACCTTAGGCGGCATCTCAGCAGATTTAGAGGTTACTGCCATGCAATATTCGGCTTTCACGGAGTGGAACCTGCAATTGCCGCTAGACTTTACCTTGATTGCGGGTTTGAGTGCTAATCGTGTAGAATACGGCATCACTGATAAACTAACCAATACTGCCAATGCTTCTCATGCTGACCAGTCAGGCTACAAGAAGTTTGATGTGGTAGTGACTCCTAGAGTGGCTTTGCAGAAACTGATTACATCCAACGTAACGGTGTATGCCTCCATAAGCCAAGGCTATTCGCCGCCCGCGGCTACTTCTGTTGTGGTTCCGCAGGCGGGACGGGTGCTCACCGACCTGAAACCCGAGAAAGGCACACAGTATGAAATAGGCAGCAAAGGCAGTCTGCTAGACAAAAGGCTGTCGTACCAAGTGGCGCTCTTTAACCTGAAGGTGCAAGACAAAATCATGACGCAGGCCTACGCAGATCCGCAGAGTGGTTCAGTTCTCTACACCATCAGCGCCAACGGCGGCGACCAAACCAATAAAGGTCTGGAAGTGGCCTTGAACTACAGCCTGATTCAGAACGATGAAGGGTTGGTGACCCTGGTGAAGCCGTTTGTAAACTATACTTACTCAGATTTCACCTATGACAACTTCAAGAGGGAGAGTATTGTTCGCGTGAACAACGTGAACACCAGAGTAGTATCAGATTACTCGGGCCAAGCCGTGATTGGCGTGCCTAAGCAAAATTTCAACGCGGGGGTGGATGTGGAGCTAAAGCCTGGTTTTTACCTGTACACCACCTTCCAGCACATAGATGACATGCCCATTACCTATGATGCCAAGCACCGCGCCCCCAGCTACAACCTGCTCAACGCGAAACTGGGCTGGCGCAAAAACTTGGGCAACCATATCTCTCTGGATATATTTGCGGGCGGCAACAACCTAACCGGCGACCTCTACTACAACATGGTGTTCCTGGATGCCTATTCTACTTCAGCTAACCCTAACATTTACCTGCCTGCGGCCTATAAAGCCACGTATTTTGGTGGGGTGAATTTTGGGTACAAGTTTTAAAGCTGATTCTCTTTGGGAAAGAGAACATAGTTTATCTGTTTTTGGCCTCGTTTCCAGAAATGAGGTCAAAAACAGAAACCTGTGAGGTTTTGAAAACCTCACAGGTTTAAAATCCAATCTTCTTTTGTGTCATCCTGAAAGGATCTTGTGGGCAAGCTGTAAAAGCGGTTACAAAGCGAATGATTATGGTTAAATAGAAATAGAAGGTTTTGGATGATTTCATAGCCACCGCCTGCCTAGTTCGCCCACAAGATCCTTTCAGGATGACAAAGAGAAGAGAAAAGGAGAGTAAAACCTAACAATCAACACCTCATCACCAAACAGTAAAAAACCAAATGAAAAAATACTTTATTCTAGCGTGCGCCAGCTTGGCTTTGCTGTCCTGCGAGCGCTTCCGCAACAAAGACCAGAAACAAGAGAATGCTGAGCGTATTGTAAGCGTTTCTAAACAGCACACCGAAATCATGTTTGCGCTGGGTGCTACCCAGAATCTGGTGGCGGTGGATGTCTCCAGCACCTATCCTGAAGCCGCAAAGAAACTACCCACCGTGGGCTATCACCGTGCGTTGAGTTTAGAAGGATTGGTAGCAGTCAAGCCCTCCATGATCATTCATGACGGCCCCGCCAGCATTGGACCTGAGCACGTGGTGCGGCAGTTGGAGCAGTTGAAAATCCCTATGAAGCAGTTCTCCGTGAACGGCACTACCATTGACAGCACCAAACTGCTTTTCCAGGAAATGGGCAAATACTTCCATAGGGAAATGCAAGCAGATTCATTGGCGCAGAAGTTAGATGCTGACATGAAGCAGGCGCTGGACAATGCGAAGAGCTACACCCAAAAACCTAAAGTGCTCATCATCCATTACGGGCAGGCGAACAACGTGTATCTGGTCATGACGGGTAAAAGCACTGCTGCCAAGATGGTAGATTGGGCGGGTGGCACCATGGCTGTAGAAGGCGACCGTGGCATGAAACAGCTCTCCGCTGAGGTAGTGGCCAAATCTGACCCAGACGTAATCCTGCTCACTGATTTTGGCTATGACAAGCTAGGCTCAAAACAAAAGATAAGTGAACTGCCAGGTGTATCAGCGACTAAGGCGTTTAAGAATGGCCAGATTTATAGGGTAGAGGAGCATGACATGGTGTACCTGGGGCCAAGAACCGGACAGAACGTGCTGGCGTTGCAGAAACTGATTCACCAGAATGGGCAGGTTCAATAAAAAATACCGCCGCCTGTACCCCGTGCTGTTGGTGGTGCTGGCGGTGGTTACCTTACTTTCCATCCGGTTTGGGGCAGTATCTATTTCTTTGCATGAGATGAATTCAGCGTTAAGCCAAGCCTTTTCCCAGCCCGAGAACCTGACTCTTAACGAGCGCATTTTTCTGGAGATTCGTCTGCCCAGAGCGCTGCTGACAGTAATAGTTGGGGCCACGTTAGCAGTGGGCGGCGTGCTCATGCAGTCACTGTTCCGGAACCCAATTGTGGAGCCTGGGTTGGTGGGTACTTCTAGCGGAGCGGCGTTTGGCGCGGCCTTGTACTTTGTGCTGGGGGCAGTGTTTAACTTCGGGACGGGTGAGTGGACGTTGCCCTTGGCTGCTTGCGCGGGCGGTATTTTGGCTACGGGTTTGGTTTTCGATTTGGCGCAGAGTAAAGAGACGGGCAAGAGTTCTATTGTAGGCTTGCTGCTCACCGGTATCGCCATTAATGCCTTGTTCCTGAGCGGCGTGGGCTTTCTGTCTTACATTGCCCGTGACCCGCAGGCGCGTTCCATTACTTTCTGGACTTTGGGCACATTGTCGGGGGCTAACTGGCACTCAGTGGGGATTGTGGGGGCGGTGTCTTTAGTCTGTCTGCTGGTGTCCTTGCGCTATACCAAACACCTGAACGCGCTCATGATTGGCGAGGAAGAGGCGCAGTACATGGGCATCAACCTGAAACGCCTTAAGTTCACCATTCTGCTCATCAACGTGGTCATGGTGGCGGTGGCTACTTCGTTCACGGGCGTCATTAGTTTCATTGGCTTGATTGTACCGCACCTGCTGCGGCTGCTGCAAGGTTCAGATAACCGTTTTCTGGTGATTGGGAGTGCGTTGATGGGCGGCATTCTGCTGAGTCTAGCAGATTTGGTGGCGCGTCTGTTGTTGGCTCCCGCCGAACTGCCTATTGGAATTGTGACTTCGGCAGTAGGCGTGCCTGTCTTTTTGTTGTTGTTACGAAAGAAAAACGTGTACTTCTAATGCTACAGGCGCAACATATCACCTATAAAATTGGCGGCAAAACCTTACTGCAAGACGTTTCCACCACCTTTGAGCCAGGCAAACTCAGCCTCATCATCGGCCCAAACGGGGCAGGGAAATCTACCTTGGTGAAGGTCTTGAGCAAGCAACTGAAACCTGCCCAGGGTGAGGTGCTTTTTGAAGGTAAGAATCTCACGGCGTATTCAGATTTGGAGCTAGGTCAGCGGCGGTCGGTATTGTCGCAGAACGTGGATCTGGCGTTTCCGCTGAATGTTTGGGAAGTGGTCATGATGGGCCGCTACCCGCATTTCTCCATCAAACCCACCGCCAAAGATGAACAAGCCTGCGAGGAAGCCATGCGCTTTTTTGATGTCTGGGACATGGCCGAACGCAACTACCTGACCTTGAGCGGTGGCGAGAAACAACGCGTGCAGTTTGCTCGGGTGATGACGCAGATATGGTACCCCGTGCCCGGTCAGAACCGCTACCTCATCATGGACGAGCCGCTTTCGTTTCTGGATGTACATTACCAGTTTCAGTTCATGCACCAAGTGCAGGAATTACTGCAAAAACAGCCAGATTTAGTGGTGGTAGGCGTGGTACATGACTTGAACCTGGCGGCCAAGTTCGCCGATAAAATCGTGTTAATTCATGGGGGTAAGATTCTTTCCCAAGGCAGTAAATGGGACGTATTAACCGCTGCTCATGTAGAGACGACGTATAGGCTTACTCCTGTAGTGATGGCCGAGAAAGAGAAGGATAGGCTTTATCTGTTCTTTGAATAAAACGCTTTTGTAACTTCTTGTCCTTCCCGTTTGGGCCTGATTTCTGGAAAACAGGCCCAAACGGGAAGGACATTTTTATGTGGTTTGCGCAACTCCTGACTTTGACCGCATGAACAACAAATGCAGCATCAAGGCTAACGTGGAAAATACCAATCCTACCACTACCACACCGTTCCACTTCCAGAGGTGCCAGGCATGGCTGGCGATGAACGTACCAGAGGCCCCGCCCACAAAGTAGGTGACCATGTACACCGTGTTTAGCCGGTTTCGGGCTTCCGGGAGGATGGAGAAGATAAAGGTTTGGTTAGAAATATGTGTGGCTTGTACGCCTAAGTCCAGCAGAATCACACCAATGACCAGACCAATGATACTGCTTCCTGAGACGCCGAACACCAGGTAAGAAACCACAATGAGCGCAATGGTGAAGGTGGTAACGGTAAAGGAGTTGCCCTTATCGGTGAGTCGGCCCATGTACCCGGCGCCCAGGGCACCGGCGGCCCCCACCAAGCCAAACAAACCGGCTGCGTCGCTGCCCAGTCTAAACGGAGGTTCTTCCAGCAGAAACACCAGGGTTGTCCAGAAAGCCCCGAAAGTGGCGTAGGAAAAGGCTCCCCGCAAGGATACTAGCCGCAGCATGGGGTATTCTTTAATAAGATGCACCAGCGACTTCATCAGCTTTTTATAATTGCCTTTGAAGTCTGGGTGTACTTCGGGAAGTAGGAAATAGAGGATCACCCATAGCACCAGCATCATGCCGGCGGCAATGAAAAACATGGCTCGCCAGCCTAATTGAGCGCCTACAAATCCGCTTACGGTTCTGGAGAGTAAAATCCCAATCAGCAGACCACTCATCACAAATCCCACGGTTCGGCCCCGTTCCTCGGGCTTGGCCAGGTGCGCCGCCATAGGTACCAAGAGCTGCGGCACCACCGAGGTAGCTCCAATCAGAAAGCTGGCCACCATCAAGGAGAAGATGTTGGGAGCCAGTCCGGCCAGAAGCAAGGAAATGATGATAGCGGCAAAGTCTACCATAATCAGCCGTTTGCGGCGAAGCATATCGCCCAACGGAATAATGAAGAGCATGCCCACCGCGTAGCCAATCTGGGTGAGCATGGCCAAACTACCCGCCGAGGCCTCGGAGACTTGAAAGGTGGTGGCAATTCTTCCCAACAAAGGTTGGTTGTAATACAGGTTGGCTACTACCATACCGGTAGCAATGGTCATCACCCAGAGGTGCAGTTTGGTGAATTCGGGGGGAGCGGGGGAGGAAGTGGTAGTTGTTGTCATAGAATCAAGGCCGTCCTTGCCGGTATTTCCAACAGGTTATTTCTGGTGCGGCCAATTAAAGTGCGAGTATACGGTACTTCTTTCCGTTTGTCTACACTTTTACGTTCACTTTTCCCAGGGAAGCCCCGCTGGCTATTCCTTTTCCCAATACTTTTGGGTGAGTTGCCTGATTAACTGCACGCGGGCCTGCAACCTGGGGTTCTGCAACAGCGGCAGGAAATGGTCATGCGAGGCATAAAAGCCGAGGTAAAACACCCAGAAGCCTAGCCCTAAGTACGGAATGGCAGCTAGCTCTTCCTCCGAAAGCGGACGAACCTCACGATAAGCGGCTACAAAAGTAGAAAAAGCTCCATCAGCGGTTTCCTGGCTCATTTTCCCATAGTGCACGTCCAAACACAGGTGTTGCCAGAAGGTCATGACATCATTCACCAGCCAGCCATATCCCAGAAAGTCGAAGTCAAAGAGCGTGAGTTTCTCGTCGCCGTCAAAGTGGAAGTTCTTCGGGAAGAAATCATAATGGCAGTACCCTGAAGAAAAATTAGCCGGGTTGAATTGGGCTAGCCGGGCTTCGGCTTGTTGGGCTGCTTCCTGTAACCAGCGGTAGTCTTCCGGGTCATCAGCAAAGAAGTCTTTTATCTGTTCAAGGGGTTTGGTAAGCGTAGTGGCCATATTAAACGTCCAGCGTGGGTCGCTGAGGGTGATTGACGAAGAAACGTCATGGAACCTGGCCATTTGTTGGCCCAGGAGCCGCAACTGTTTCTCATTAAGAATGGGTACAACCTGGCCCGGCGCATAGGTGAACACTACGGCCTGGCGGTCACCTTCGGCGGCGGGTAATGTCTGAATCGTTTTTCCCTGTTTATCAGAAATGGGGTAAGAAACTGATACTCCGGCTTTCTGTAAGGCCAGCAGCAATTCCGTCTCGGCTTTCACCTGCGCGTAATTTCTATGCGAGGCCCGATACACCCGCAGAATATAGCGGACGTTTTGCGCTGCAATCAGATACGTGTCACCCACGCCTCTGGTCAGGAATTGGCATTGCGCCGGGCCTAACCCGTACTGCTCTGTCACAAAAGAGCCAAGCGCGTGGGCGCTCAACGTAGAATAAGTGGTAGGGAAGATGTGGGCCATGATAGGGCAATGATAGAAAATAAAGCTTGAACTGTTGCCGACGCATTGGGAAATGGGGTTTTAAAGACAATTGAGGCTCAACCCTTTGCTTTCCCTCTCGTTCTAAATTGAAGGAAAAATAAATTTGAAACGATGAGCCAGGAACAAAACCAGCAGCAAGACCCTACTGAGAAATTTGATAAACCGCCCTTCAAGGAATCTACGCAAAGTGAGCCAGGCGAAGAATCAGAAATGAGAATTAAACCCGACCATGGCGAGGAATCCTACAAAGGGTCGGGGAAACTGGCGGGCCGTAAAGCCATCATTACTGGCGGCGACTCGGGCATTGGCAAAGCCGTCGCCATTGCGTTCGCCCGTGAGGGTGCCGATGTGCTCATTTCTTATTTGAATGAGGAGGAAGACGCCCAAGACACCGCCAAGTGGATTGAGCAAGCTGGCCGCAAAGCTGTGCTGATGCCCGGTGACATCAGCGACGAAACGCATTGCAAAGCCATCGTGCAGCGGGCCGTAGACGAGTTCGGGCAGATTGATATTCTGGTGAACAACGCCGCGTTCCAGATGGCGCGCGAGTCTTTGCAGGACATTCCCAGTGAGGAGTTTGACAAGACGTTCAAAACCAACATCTACGCCATGTTCTATCTGTGCAAAGCCGCCGAGCCGCACATGAAGCCGGGCAGCACCATTGTGAACACCACCTCGGTGAACGCCTACAAACCATCGCCCATGCTGCTGGCGTACGCGGCCACTAAGGGTGCCATCCAGAACTTCACTGCCAACCTGGGCCAGATTCTCGCCGACAAAGGCATACACGCGAACTGCGTAGCCCCAGGTCCTATCTGGACCCCGCTTATCCCGGCCACCATGCCAGAAGAGGCCGTGAAAACCTTCGGGAAAGATACCCCGCTCAAACGCCCTGGTCAGCCGGTGGAGTTAGCGCCTATCTACGTGTTGCTTGCATCTGAAGACTCCAGCTACATGACGGGTTCCACCGTGCAGGTAACCGGTGGTACGCCTACCATTTAGGGCTGATTTTACAAAACACCTTAAAAAGTGCTCTTTCAGCTGTAGGCTGAAGGAGCGCTTTTTTGGTTTATGGCAGGTTTGGGAGAAAAATCCACAAAATGGTATGCTTTTCTATGGCGCGGAAGTTACTTCCGTGACTTATATTCTGTAGTCACGGAAGTAACTTCCGCGCCATAGAAAATATCTCCTTTGAAACCTTCTTCAATCTTTGTCATCTTGGAAAGATCTTGTGAGTGAACTAGTCAGGCTCTTGTTAAACGCTATTACCGTACGCCCACAAGATCCTTTCAGGATGACAAAAAAGAATAGGGAGTAAGTAAATCTCAAAGCTCTCAAGGTTTTATGTCAGCCAATGTTACTCAATTCCCAGGATTCCCTTGATTTCATCTGAATACGTGGGAATAGGTCCGCGTTGGGAGGCTACGTAGCCGCCCAGTTTATTGGCTTTGACCGCTGCATTGACAGCTGTTTCCCCGTTCAGATACTGGAACACAAAGGCCGCGCTGAAGGCATCTCCGGCACCAATAGTGTCTACCACCGTTACGGGTTGGGAGGGCGAGAAAGACAATTTCTCCTGTTCATACACGTAGCAACCTTTTTCGCCTAAGGTGACAATGATGACCTGAATTTCATACTCCTTGGCGGTTCTTTGGGCAAAGGGTTCCGGTTCCAGTTCCTGCCCGTACAGCATGGTGGAAAGCACCTTTACTTCATCGTCGTTTAACTTCAGGATGGTGCAGAGCGGGAGGGATTCCCTGATAATTTCCTCAGAATAGGAGTCTTTGCGCAGATTCACATCATAAAAGACGTGGGGGAAGCTTTGCAGTTCCAGAATCTGCCGCAGAGTTTCCCGGCTTTGTTGATTTCGTTGTGCCAGCGTCCCGAAGTACAGCACGTCATAGGTAACCGCCCACACATCTTCGGGGTTTTCCGGGAGTTGGATATAATCATAGGCTACTTCCGGCAGAATGGTGTAGTCGGGTTGGCCGTGCTCTAATACAACCTGCACGGTGCCGGTGGGGTGGTCGTGGTCAATTTGAATCAAGGTGGTCTGTACGCCCAGGGCTTCTATCTGCTCCAGCGCCTGTTCGCCCAGGTCGTCTTTGCCTACTGAGGAGAAAATATAAGATTCGGCTCCGCATTGGGCGGCATGCGCGGCGAAGTTCAGGGGAGCACCTCCCAAGTAAGATTCGCCCTCAATGAGGTCAAACAGGATTTCGCCGAAGGATAATATCTTCATGGGAGTAAGTTTACGTACAACCAAAACCAGTAGCTTATAGGCTGACTTTCCGCTAAGATAGAATTGTTTCGCAGCACGAAGAAGCCTCTTTAACTAACGGGCAAAAAATAGAAAAGCTGCCTTAAAGGCGTATGGCCTGTCTGTCTTTTTAGGCTTGTTTTTCTAAAAACGGGAGCAAAACGGCTTCTCCTTTATAAACTTGGCAAAAGCCCGATTATGATGTAGCTTTGCCAATACATAACCTTACATCCAGACACATGGCATCAAAATATGATTTGATAGTGGTGGGAAGCGGCCCCGGTGGTTACGTAGCCGCCATCCGCGCATCACAATTAGGTATGAAAGTGGGCGTGGTAGAGAAAGCTGAGTTGGGCGGAATCTGCCTGAACTGGGGCTGTATCCCTACCAAAGCCTTGCTGAAAAGCGCCCAGGTATTTGAGTACATCCAGCATGCCAAAGATTACGGCATTAACGTAGGCGAAGCCAGTGCTGATTTTGGAGCGGTAGTAGCCCGCAGCCGGGGCGTGGCCCAGGGCATGAGCAAAGGCATCCAGTTCCTGTTCCGCAAAAACAAGATTGACCATATCGCCGGTTACGGCAAACTGAAAGGCCAGGGCCAGGTAGAAGTGACTTCAGAAGACGGCAAAGCCGAAACCTACGAAGCCGCCCACATCATTCTGGCCACGGGTGCCCGCTCGCGCGAGCTGCCTAACTTGCCCATTGACGGCAAGAAAATCATTGGCTACCGCCAGGCCATGGTGTTGGAAAACCAACCCAAGAAATTGGTAGTGGTAGGTTCCGGGGCCATAGGCATTGAGTTCGCCTATTTCTACAACGCCATGGGTACCGAGGTAACCGTGGTGGAGTTCCTGCCTAACATTGTACCGGTAGAGGACGAGGAAATCTCCAAGCAACTGGAAAAATCCTTCAAGAAAGCCGGTATCAACGTCATGACCAGCTCAGAAGTGCAGAGCGTGGACACCAGCGGCGAAGGTTGCGTGGTGAAAATCAAGACGGCCAAAGGCGAAGAAACTATTGAAGCCGACGTGGTACTTTCTGCCGTGGGTATCCAAACCAACCTGGAGAACCTGGGACTGGAGGAACTGGGCGTAGGTGTAGAGCGTGGCCGTGTCTTGACCGATGATTTTTACCGCACCAATGTACCAGGCGTGTACGCCATCGGTGACATCGTGAAAGGTCCTGCTTTGGCACACGTGGCTTCCGCTGAAGGAATCATCTGCGTAGAGGCCATTGCCGGACACAACCCAGAGCCGCTGGATTACAAAAACATCCCGGGCTGTACGTATTGCTACCCAGAAATCGCGTCTGTGGGTTACACCGAGAAAGAATGCCGTGAACTAGGCCGCGAAATCAAAGTTGGTAAGTTTCCGTTCTCGGCTTCTGGTAAAGCCAGCGCCGGCGGAAACAAAGATGGTTTTGTGAAGGTGATCTTTGACGCCAAGTACGGTGAGTTCCTGGGAGCCCACATGATTGGTGCCAATGTAACCGAGATGATCGCCGAGATTGTGGTGGCCCGTAAACTGGAAACCACCGGTCATGAGATCATCAAAGCCGTACACCCGCACCCTACCATGTCTGAAGCCGTGATGGAAGCTGCCGCCGCCGCGTACGGCGAGGTAATTCACTTATAAGAACGTCTAACGTATCATTTTGCAAAGGCCCGGGCTCTGCTCGGGCCTTTTTATTTTAGGGCCGTTTGGCGAAAATCAGCTTAAAACAGAATCGGTTTTCAGATGTTGTTAAAAAGAATGTAGTGCGGTTAAACCTTTCTTCCTGAAAAGACTCTAATAGGTTCTGTTTTTCTGACCCAGGCATCAATTGTGGTCAGCGTTACTAAAAATAACTATTTCAATACGCGTACCCTTACCTCTTCTGCATGAAACATCTTCTTTCGTTCTTTCTCATTCTCTGTTGTACTTCGCTCCTCGGCACTACGGCCTTTGGTCAGGGTAAAATAACCGGAAAACTGCAAGATGCCACTACCAAACAACCAGTGGGTTACGCTACGGCTGCGCTGCTTGCTGGGCCAGATTCTGCTATTGTGGCTAGTGCCTTGGTAGACGGTGATGGTTCCTTTGTGGTGGCCCCGGTGGGGGCAGGGCGCTATCATCTGAAGATTTCCTTTGTGGGCTACGCCACCCGCGTCATGCCCAATATTCAGGTTACCGCTGCAGCGCCTAACGTGAATTTGGGAGTGATCGCGTTACGGTCTTCCAGCACCTTATTGAAGGCGGTGGAGGTAGTAGGGCAGCGAGCGCAAGTAGAGTATGGACTGGATAGAAGAGTCTACAACGTAGGCCAGGATTTGTCTACGGTGGGCGGCACGGCGGTAGATGTGATGCAGAACGTGCCCTCGGTAACCGTGGACCAGGAAGGAACCGTGAGCATGCGCGGTACGTCCAATATTACTATTTTGATTGACGGCAAACCATCCGCATTGAGCGGACTGGGATTGGATCAGATTCCGGCCAGTACCATTGAGCGCGTAGAAGTCATCACCAACCCTTCGTCTAAATACGACCCCAGCGGTACGGGTGGCGTTTTGAACATCATTCTGAAAAAAGAGAAGCAAAGAGGGCTGAACGGCGTGGCTTCGGCGAATGCCGGAATAGGAAACCGCTACAATACTTCGCTTAATCTCAACTATCGCTTCGGGAAGCTGAACCTGTTTGCCAACTATGATTTCCGGCAGGATAACCGGAAGGGAAGGGGCAACCAATTCAGGAGCAACTATTTTCAGACCGAAACGGGCGCAGATACCACTTCGTTTCAGGAGCAGAATTCGGAAAACTCCAATGAACGGGGGAACCATAACGTGCGTTTCGGAGCTGATTACCAGTTAACGGACAATCAAAGTATTACGGGTTCCATGCTGTACCGCTACGGGTACCGCCAGAACGAGGGCTTCAATAACTACCGCTTCCTGACCGAGAATCGGGATCTGAACAGCTCCTCCGTCAGAACCACCACCGGTGACGAGACCAGCCGCCTTTTTGAGTATACGCTGGGGTACCGTAAAACCTTCGCCAAGCCCGGCCAGGAATTAACCGCTGATGCGGTGTTCAACATGGAAGAAGAAAGCGGACAAGACGATTTCCGGCAACTGTATTATGATGCGCAGGGCAGCACTTTGACAAACCAAACGTTGCGGCAACAGAATGAAGGCTTGGAAAAGGAACGGGAATTCTCGTTGCAGGTAGATTATGTGCACCCATTTGCGGAGAAAGGCAAATGGGAGGCTGGTTACCGCAGCACCTTTGAGCGCAGCGATGAAGACGTGCAAGCGGCAGATTACGACAATGAAACCGGACGTTTTGTAAACAGCATTGGCCGCACCAACCATTTTGTGTATGATGAGTGGGTGCACGCCGTGTATGGCAACTATGGAAATGCACTCAATAATTTCAGTTACCAGTTGGGTGCCCGTTTAGAGCAAACCAACATTGTCACCAACCAGATTACCCAGGCGCAGCGGAACAAGCAGAACTACCTCAACCTATTTCCCAGTCTGTTTCTGACCTATGAGTTTTCTGAGGAACAGAAAATCCAGACCAGCTACAGCCGCCGCATTGACCGTCCCTGGACCGGGCAACTGAACCCGTTCCGGGATATCTCTGACCCCTTGAACATCCGTCAGGGAAATCCTTATTTGCGGCCCGAGTTCATTGATTCGTATGAAGTGAATTATCTGCATTTCTGGAAAGAGACCACTGCCACCGTGGGTGTGTTCTACCGCAGAATGACCGATGTGGTGCAAACCATCAGAGACCCGTTCCTGAATGAGTTGGGGCAAACGGCTACGCTGTCTACTTTTGAGAACATTGCCTCGGGTGAATCTTACGGATTGGAGTTAACCGGAACAGCGAACGTAGCCCGTTGGTGGCGACTTAACGCCAATGTCTCTGGGTTCAACTATAAGATTAATGCAGCCGAGCAGGGGCTTCCTACCAACAGCCGCCTTAGCTGGACTAGCCGCTTGAATTCGAACTTTACGCTGCCGTTCAAAACGGAAGTACAACTCTCCGCGAACTACCGTTCTCCAACGGTTACCTTGCAGGGCGAGCGTTCTTCGTTCTTCACCACCAGCCTGAGTGCCCGCAAAGAAATTCTGGGTGGCAGAGGCAACATCATTGTACGGGTGCAGGACTTGTTTAATACCATGCGGTTCAACTCGTACACCTTCATTGAAAACCAATTGGAAGAGAATAGCCGTTACAAGCCGCAGAGCCAACTGGTGTTTGTGGGTTTTAGCTTCCGTTTCGGAAATACAGCCCAGAAACGGGAACGCGACGAAAAAGAAAACGACTTACCCGCTGGACCAGAGCGCGAAGGCGGACAGTATTAATTCTCTTTCTTTCGGCAGTAGCCGTTTAAAGTGCCTTTTTAGGAAATCGGAATAAAAACTTACTACAGCTGTTTCATTCCGGTTAGGTCAAACAAAACTGCTTTTAAGCGAAAAAAGGCGGCTTCTCTCTCAAGAAGCCGCCTTTTTTGCTTAAAAATAAAGGGCACTAGTTGTTATTTTTCTTGGCGTACTGTTCGTAGCGCTTCGGGTCTTTCTTCTTGTCTTTTTTCCGGCCAATGGCCCCTCCGGCTACCGTACCAGCGGCGGCACCAATCACGGCTCCTTTTTTACCGCCTATGATCGCACCTGTGGCAGCGCCTCCGGCTCCGCCAATCACGGCTCCTTTGGCTTTCTTACTCCAGCCTTTTTTCTTTACTTCCTGCGCTTGAGCTTCGTGTGTCACGCTGCCACCTAAAACAAACACCGAGCACAGCATGACCAAAGATATTTTCAGATTTTTCATGATCTTCTTTTGGTTGATGTTTTGTATTAAACGCTGCGGAATGTGGCTGGTTGTGGTTAAATAGGAGGAATATAATTGTACTTAAGCTGTTTGGTATAAGTGGGTTTAAGTACTGGCAAGTCCATCTAAGTGATAGCTGCCCTCACACGCGTCCGAGAGGCGAGCGAGTATTCCTGAAGTTGTTAGTAGAGAAAAGCCTATTTTAAACGATAATTGATTGAAAGTCTACTTCGCGCAGACTTTACAAGGCGTTCTGTTTTGGCTTTTTGCCTGGGCTATGGTAACAGTGCCGGTGCTGCTTTTGCATTGCTCAAACAGATGGCAGTTTGGGTCAAGGTGATAGGTCTTGGCGCTTTTGCTTTCGCAGAGATACGCTTTGCCGGTTCGGGAAGAAGCAGTTGCGGTTGAGGAAGTAGCCGTCTTGGCAGAAGTGGTGGATGTCTTTTTATTCTCCGGGGAAGTTGCAGCTTTAGCCGCCGCCGAACCCCTGTATTTCCTGAAATCCCAGGGAGCCACGGGCGAGGGCTGTTCCCACAAGCCCCGTTTCTCCGTGCGGGCCTCGGCTTCTAACCGCGCCAGTTCCTTATCTTTGGAGTAGGCGGCATAGTGCCAGGCAAAGCCGTTTTTCACCAGTTCATAGTTCAGGTTACGGCCATCTGGTAGAATGATCTCGCCCACGGTGCGACCGTAGCGGTCAATGTCATGCACCACCAACCCCACATTCTTCCCGAAGACCAGGTCAGAGGTGAACTCGCGGGCTCTGGTGCCAAAATCCTGGTTCTTCTCCGGGCAATCCACTCCCTGTAAACGCACCGTTAAGGGCTTACCGTCTTTCAGCAATTCAATGGTGTCGCCGTCTTTGATACCAATGACTTTGTACTGGTTTTCGGCGGGAGCCGAGGTTTCCTCCTTGACCTGGTCTTGCGAATAATCCCGGCCCTGCTGGCAGCTTACGCTGAAGAAGAGCAAAGCCAGGCAGATTCTGAAGGTAAAGAGGTTTCTGAAAAATTGCATGAAGGTCTGGTATTTAGTCATTGGCCTGATACGCAGTCCATGAGCAGATGATGTTCTCTGGAGGAAGAACAAATTTAGGCATCATGCTACTTTTTGCGCTGGCAAGTGAAACTAGGCAAATTTTGCAAAAACTAAAATACGAACCTTACATTTTATGAATCTGCTACTTGCCTGGTTTAATCTTCCAGCCTAATTATAGTTATTGAAATGAACGATTGTGAGATGTGTAAGCAAGAAGCTTAGATAATGTATTTGTGTCAATAATATGTTTTATTGAATGAAATATTTTTAACAATTTAAGAGCTTGATGATGTCTATTACTTGAACCTCATTGTAAAATCTCGCGCTTTCTATGCATACAAAACTATCTAAGATCCCGTTTGCTCTTTTAGTATTGGTGGTCATCCTGACCTTTGTTTTCCCCTCGGTGCCCAGCGGAGATGTGGCTGAAGGACTGAATCAGGCAGATACCGCCTGGATGCTGACCGCCACGGCGCTGGTTTTGATCATGACCCCAGGGCTGGCTTTCTTCTACGGGGGCATGGTGAACCGGAAGAACGTCATCTCCACCATGTTGCAAAGCTTTATCTGCATGGCCATGATCTCCGTTATTTGGGTGATTTTCGGGTTTAGCCTGGCATTTGGCGAATCAATAGGAGGCTTCATCGGGAACCCGGCCACGTTTTTTATGATGCGAAACGTGCTGGACGGTGCCCCCTGGGAACTGGCACCTACTATTCCGCTGGCGCTGTTTGCCATGTTCCAGCTGAAGTTTGCCATCATCACCCCGGCGCTTATCACGGGAGCCTTCGCCGAACGGATTCGGTTTACTTCTTACACGGTCTTTGTATTGCTGTTCTTCATTTTCATTTACGCCCCATTGGCCCACGCCACTTGGCACCCACAAGGCATCTTGTTCAACCTGGGCGTACTGGATTTTGCCGGTGGTACCGTAGTGCATATGTCGGCAGGTTGGGCCGCGCTGGCCTCCGCCATTTGCCTGAAAAGACGCCATGAAGTCAGTCATTCTCCGGCGTATATCACCTTTGTGCTAATTGGTACCGGTTTGCTGTGGTTTGGGTGGTTTGGTTTCAACGCCGGTTCTGCCATGGGCGCTAATTCTCTGGCTGCTACGGCACTGGCTACTACCATGACTGCCTCGGCGTCGGCAGCCCTGGCCTGGATTTTCTTTGATGCCGTGAAAGGCCGCAAGCCTAGTGCCCTGGGAACCTGTATTGGGGCGGTGGTAGGTTTGGTGGCCATTACTCCGGCAGCTGGTTTTGTCACCCTTCCGCATTCCATTGCCATTGGTGTCATTTCCTCCGTTATCAGTAACCTGTTGGTAGACTTCCGGTCCCGCACCAACATAGATGATACGTTAGATGTGTTCCCCTGCCACGGGGTAGGCGGTATGGTGGGCATGCTGTTGACCGGGGTTTTCGCCAGCAAAGGAGTGAACCCCGCCATTGCAGACCAAGGATTGATCTTTGGAGAAACCAGATTGTTTCTGGTACAGTTAGGCGCCTTAGTAGGCGTTTCCATCTTTGCCTTCGGAGGCTCCTGGATCTTACTGAAAGTGACCAACCTGATTGCGCCTTTGCGCGTGTCTGTAGAAGAAGAACAACTAGGCCTGGACTTGTCTCAGCACGACGAGAAAATGTAGGTGTTGGTATCAAGTAGTACGTATCACGTAGCACGATAAAACAGGAAAGGCTCCCAAGATGATGGGAGCCTTTCCTGTTTTTAGACGATTTCTGGAAAATAAAGCGAAAAGCAAACCGCTACTGGCGCGAGTATCCAGACTCCCTACGCATGGCTGGTCTCACGCATTTTACTCGTGGTTCCCGGCGAGCCTGGAGACTCGCATCATCCATAGTCACGAGACTTTAGTCTCGCGCCAGAGAATAAGAACTATGACACGGAAGTTGGTAGTTCAAATAAACTGCTACACTTCCATTCCCACATTGCTTACTACCCGTATTTTGCTGTGGCCACCGGCCTGTTTCTCCACTACTATCTGCGTGCTGATGCGTTCTTTCAGGGCTTCTACGTGGGAGATAATGCCGATCATCTTGCCGCTGGCCTGCAAACTCTCCAGCGCATCCATGGCGATGTCCAGCGTATCGGCATCCAGGGTACCGAAGCCTTCGTCTATAAATAAGGAGTGGATCTGGGCTTTGTGGCTGGCCAAATCTGATAACCCCAGAGCGAGGGCCAAACTCACCAGAAAGCTTTCGCCACCCGAAAGAGAATTGACGGAGCGGACGGCATCGCCTTGGTAGGTGTCCAGAATCTGTAGTTCCAGCTCGTTCTCGTTGCTTTTCAAGATGCGGTAACGGTCGTTGAGGCGGTGCAGGTGGCGGTTGCCAAAGTCTACCAACCGCGCCAAGGTAAGACTTTGGGCGTACTTGCTGAACTTCTTGCCATCGGCAGAGCCGATGAGGCGCATCAATCTGTCCCAACGCTCTGTTTCGCCTTTCTGAATATCTAGTTGCTGGGTGAGTTGCGCGTGTTTCTCCCGCAAAGCAGCGTCTTGCTGTAATTGCATCTCTAAGCGGGCAATCTGCGCGAGGTGCTGGTTTTTCTCTTCTTCCAGGGTATGGATGAGCGGTTGCAGTTCTTCCAGCGTCAGTTCCGTGAGGTGGCGTTCCTTTTCCGTCTGGTATTCAGAGTGGGTTTGCTGCAGGCTGTGTTCCAGTTCAGTAAGTGTTTTTTGCAGTTGTTCCTGTTCCTGGCGTAGGCGTCGGGCTTCAGAATCGGGGAGAAGTTGAGCCTCTAATTCTTCCAGCGAGGCATAGCCCAGCGGCTGAATATTGTGCTGTAATGCCGTTTTCAGTTCATTTTGTGTCTGTCTGTTGGCCTGTTGTTCTTTCTGCTTCTCGGCTAACTGATGCATAAGCAAATTCAACTGTTCCTGTTCGCGTTGCAAAGCAGCCTCAGCGGATTGCAGGGCTTGGGCAGCTTGCTGGACGGCTTGTTGCAACCGCTGTTTTTCGGCTTGCGGCTGAACACCCTCTGGCAGAAATTGGTACCGTTGTGCCCGAAGTTCCTGCAATTGTGCTTGCGCCGTCTGCAATTGTTGCTGACTTTGGCTCAATTCATCCTGCTTCTCATCCAGGCTTTTCTTGCTGCTTTTCACGTCGGCCTGGGCCTGTAGGTATCTCTCCCGAAGCTCCGGTAATTGAGCTTTCTTCTGCTGATAGGTTTGCTTGCGGATTTCCAGTTGGGCCAGCAGTTCTGCCCCGTTACTGCCGGAATAGGAGAGACCGTAAGTGCTGAAGAAGCCGCCCACAATGGCCGAAAAGACCTTTGCCTGTTCGGCTATGTCTTCCAGTTCTTCCTTCAGTTGCAATAATTGCGCATCGGCGTGGCCGCGTTTTTCAGCTGTTTTCTCTATTTCATGCCGGAAACGTTGTTGCTCAGTAAGCAGTTTCTGTTCAGCTTGGTGAGCGGCCTCGGTGCGGGAGCGCAGGGCGCGAAGTTGCTCTAAGGTGGTGGTGGCGTGTTGCCATTCCGCTTTGCGGGCGTTCCAGTACTGGTCAATGGTGTCTGAAACAGCAATCTCGTGCGCCAATTCCAGCGCGGTGTTCAGTTGCCCGAACTGGTATTGCAGGGTCTGGGCTTGCGACTCCAGTTCCTGTACTTGTGTGTGGGTGTGTTGTTCAGCGAGTTCCAGTTTTTGCACGGCGGCGGCCAATTCCCGTTCCTGCCCATCTAGTTTCTGCACGCGTTGTTGCTGGTGCCGCAGGTTCTGCTCGGCTTCGCTGAGGGTCTGCGGTTGGTGCATTTCTACGTACGGGTGGTGCGTGGAGCCACACAAAGGGCACGGCTGCTCCGGTTGCAATTGGGCGCGGGCATCTTCATACTTCTGAATCTGGCGCTGCAACTCCACAATTTGCTGCAAATCCTTCTGTTTGTCCTGGGCTTGTTCCCGCTCCGCCTGGGTTTGGGTATGCGCCGTACGTTGCTGGTGCAGCTGCTGAGTGATCTGCGCTAATTGTTGCTGTTGCTCTTGCCGACGGGCTTCCAGTTGCAGGTAGCTTTTGCTTAACTCCAACTGCTTTTCCAATTGGCTGCAAACCTGCGGCAGGCGGTGGCAAAGTTGCTCCAGGGCCTCGTGCTCCTGACCTTGCAACGCCGTTTTCGCTTGCTCCTGTAGCGTAGCCAGCAAGGTTTTCTGCTCTTTTAAGCTGTTTTCAACGGCGGTGAGTTGGGCTTGCCAGGCGGCAGTGTTTTTAGCCTCGTTTTCTGAAATGAGGGTAAAATGGGCTTGCTCTTTCTGAAGTTTGGCTTGCAGTTTCTGCACTTCCTCCAGACTTTTCAGTTCCGATTTTCCTTCGGGTAAGGTTTGTGACAGTTCCTCGTCCAGGGCATGTTCCTTGAGCCAGTCGTTCAGTTGTTTGCCCTCGGCTACCAGTTTCTGCATTTCGGTCTGCTGTTGTTCCAGCGTATTCGAAAGTTGTTGAACCTGCGCCTGAAGTTGTTGCGCCGCTTGCTCGTCTTTGGCGAATTGTGCCTGTAGTGCGGCCAGATGCGTGTCTTGTTGCAATACCTGGTCTAACCTGGGCTCAGCTACTTGCAGGGTTTGCTGCGCCTGCTGGTGAGTGGTGCGGGCAAGTTGGGTGACGTTCGTCTGCGTGGAAACCAGTTGCTCCTGGGTTGGTACTTGCTGCTGCAAAAGGCCCACCGTCTGCGCAATGGCTTGACCCTGGCGTTGCACCTCCGTGAGACGCGCCAGTTCGCTTTGGAACGGCTGGGCCTGCTCATGCCGGTTCAGTTTCTCGCGCTGCGGTTGCCCGGCTTGCTGCTGGGTTTGTGCCTGCGCGAGTTGTGTGCGGAGCTGGGTTTCTTTCTGAACCAGTTTCTGGAGGTTCTGCAACCAGATCTTCTGTTGCTGATGCTGCTGCACATGCTGGTTGGCTAGAACGGCAGAGGCCCTCAGTTCGGTTACTTCCTGGGTCAACGCGGCCCGCGTTTCTTCTGGCATAAGTTGGTCTAGTTGCAACCGCTGCTCAATGTCCTGCAGTTTCTGCTTTTCGGCTTTGGCCTTCTCGTAGGCCGCCATGGAGATCTGGGAGTAGATGCGAGTGTCGGTGAGTTTCTCCAGAAGTTCGCTGCGTTCGTTTTCATTGGCCTTCAGGAAACGGGTGAAATCTCCCTGGGAAAGCATAACGGAGCGGAGGAACTGCTGGAAATCCAGTCCGCACAGGTCAATGATGCGCTGCCGGGTCTCGGAGAGCCTGCTTTCCAGCACTTCCTGCGTGGCGGCATCCATAAGTTCCATCACGGGGCTTTGCAGCTTACCATCGGCTTTGCCGCGGCTGCGCCGAAGGTTCCAGCGGGCGCGGTAGGTTTTCCCTTCGGCCTCAAACTCCACCTCAGACCAGCACTCGCCGGTGTGGCGGGTCATGATCTCGGCTACATCCCGTCCATGGCGGGGCACCTGCCCATACAGCGCCACCGTAATAGCGTCCAGAATGGTGGTTTTGCCCGCGCCCGTAGGCCCGGTGATGGCAAACAGCCCCGATTCGCTTAAAGGCGGCTCATTAAACCGAATAAGGTGCTCGCCCTGCAGCGAGTTCAGGTTGAGGAAACGAACAGAAGTTATCTTCACGGGATTGGAGACTATGCGAGATAGTAAAGATAACAGGTTTTAGGGAAGGGGAGGAGAGTTAAGGTTTCTGTTTTGGGCAAGTTTGGAAGAAAAGAGTTTTCAAAAGAAGCGCCAGCATCTTTGAGGGTGCTAGCGCTTCTTTTTAGATTTTATAAGCTCTCAACTATTTCTGGTTTATCAATACTAAAATTTAGTTGTAATAAGTCTTTTTTGTCTAACTCCCATTCTTCAAAACTTATATCCCATCTTTTTTCCATGAAAGTAAGTAGTTCAATTCCTCTTTTAGTTATCTCTTCTCCTCCCCAATTCTCATAACAGGAGATAGCTATCTCACTATAAGAGCCATTGTAGAAACCAACCTCATCACCTTCTTTATTGATATGTTTCTTTTTAAAAGAGAAGTTTTTGTTTTGCAGTTCCGAATTTTTTGATTGATTTAATAATACCAAATTTCCTAAACTGTGTAAAAGGATGTTCTTCTCTTTCTTACTATAATTTTTGAATTGACTCTTCCAATAGTCATTATTAGGAGTTTGAGGATAAACATGTTCAATAGTATCCTCTTTTTTCCTTTTATTAAAATCACTCCACTTAACTTTTTTGTTACCTTTAGATTTCTCTTGAAGATTCAATTCGTATTCATATAAAAAGTATCTCAATCCATTCCAGCTATAAAATCCTTCTCCTTTTTTATATTGGTCTTGTACATAGCTTTTAAATTTGCTTAAGTCAAACCAGCCCCATTCTTCATCTGACCCAAATGTATGCCAATTGATATCTCCAACTACTTTTTCTATAGTTGTAGTTTTACCGTCCCAATAATTTTTTTCAAAATAGTACATATTAGCCAGTCTATAAAAATGGCTGTTCTTGGTGTTAGATGGTCTTTGAGAAACCTTAAATACTAAGAAAATGAATTTTTCAGCAGATTTTAATAGTGGCAAAAAGTCCTCCTCGTTACATTTGGTGAGTGCAGCCATAAAAAGTGGAGGGAAAGCACTCATGCCTAATCTATTTACTTTTTGTATCCATTCTTTAGTTTCATCAGAGAAATTTGAGAATTGTACATTAAATAAATAGAACCAGGATTTAATCGATTTAGATAAACTATCAATGTAGCCTTTAATGTCACTGAAATTTAGGTTTTTTGACAAAGCATTTTTTGCAGTAAACCTTTTATTTAAAAGGAATTTAGCAAATGAGTCTGATTCCTTTCTGTCATAAGTAAAGTACATAATCCAATGATTTCTTAAAAATTCATCATCGTCAAGTGGATTATCCTTGTTTTTTCCTAAATATTCATAAATAGTTTTCCAAGTTTCATTGATGTCATTTCTCAGGCGTGTTTTTGATGTATAATCAATGTCTAATAACGTTGAGAGGTAAATTAATCTATTCTTTAGTAACTCAAGAGTTGAAAGAGGCTTGCCCCTGTTATTCATTGTTTCAAAAGTTACATAAGTGTCTAACTCATCATCAATCTCATAAAAGTTGAACTTGATTTTGCTTGTAACCTTTTTAAAAATATTTTCTACTTCCTTTGAATCTAGCTTTTCAATCTTCTTATTGAAAAATGTTTTAGCAAACCTCAGGTTAGATGTATATAGTGTTTGCTCAGGGACTTTGTCAGATGTTGAGGATTCTTGATTAAGTATTCTTGTCTTAAAGAATTCATCACTTGGATTATCTTTTTCATATCCAAAAACATAAGATTTGTAGGAGTTCTTATAAGTTTGGAATAAAAATTTATTCCTCCAATGGTCCTTGCTTTTATAGTTTATATCTTCTCCTTCTTCAAAAGTCTCTAATATTTCATTAAGTAAAATAATGGAAGTTGTTAGTCTTTGTTGTCCATCTATTAAGTAATATGCTTTTAATTCACGGTCAAAAAACCATAAATCATCTTGCCACTTATCTGAATTCTCAACTGAACTTCTTTGTATTGGCTCGACAGTTAAAAGTCCTGTATAATGTACTCGGTCATCTTTCAAATTAATGATGTCTTCCCAAAAATCCTCTAATTGCTTCTCGTTCCATGAATAACCTCTTTGGTAATCAGGAATTCTGAAAAATTTTTCATTAAATATTTCAGTCATCGATTGTAGCTTGTTTTCTGCCATGGTTTTTGAGTTTTCAAATAGAATTTATTTTTTATAGGTGATTGATTGTTTTAAATAAGAAGTAAAAAATGGGAAAAAGAATAAGTCAAGCTCTAGACTTAATATGTGGAATAAGTAAATGCAGGCCTTTTTAGGAATATCAGAATATAGAAGCATCAATTTGTCACGTAGTACAGAAACTCACCCATCCGTTTACCTAACTGGAAGATAAAGTAGATGGAAAAGGCTATCAGAGAGAACTTTACATACCGGTGCTGGAGCAAATACATGTATTTCAGCATGACTTCTGAAGAGGAGATGGGTTATGGAGGAAGTAACAAGAACAAGGTATACATTCTTCAGTCAATCACAAAAATGTGGAATGGAGGAATTTCTGAGGCGTCGATTTGGACCAATATTTCAAAAGCATCTTCAAAAAGAAGGAGATCATTCCTAACAGGGGTGCTCCTGCAAAGCAGTTTATGTCTACATTCCAGAACTATCAAGGTAAGTCGTATTGCCTTGATTTATAGTCTAATTAGACCCTGCTCTTCCTTTGATTCCGGGTACTAAAGTAGCTTCTTAAATATTACTGTATCTAAATATTCCAAAATCCGTTTTAGCACCTGATGGAGGCCGATGTATGTGCCAAGAAAGTTGATAGAAGAATCATATAGCCAGAAGTGGTCTACAGCATGGTTTGGAATCGGATTTCGTTTTTGGCACGGTAGTTGGAAAGATGGAAAACATAAGAGATTAACTTTTACAGACTCTAAAAAGTACTAACATGAAAAAGCTAAGTTTAATATTCGCCTTACTGTTCTTAGTGACTGTTGCTTTCAATAATGCCCAGGCGCAAGAAAGAAAAAAATGGAGCCCACAAGCCAAAGGTGCGGTTATTGGAGCTGGTACTGGTGCTGCGGCAGGTGCCATCATCAACAAACGTAACCGGGTTGTAGGTGGTGTAGTTGGAGGTGTTGTTGGTGGAGCCGCCGGATACGGGGTTGGTAAAATAGTGGAGAACAAGAGAAAGAAGAAAGCTGCTGAGCAGGAAGCCGAGTTTAACAGAACCGTAGCCGCTAACAGAGCTTATGCTTATAGTTCCTCTAACAAATCTGCGGGTTCTGCTGCCAGAAAATCAACTTCTACTGCCGCTAAAACTGCTGCTGTTGCCGCTCCGGCTACCATGGCCTATACTGGTTACACTGCCGGTCAGCCACAGATCATGAGCATGTCTAACCTGTCTTTCTTGCCAAATGAGCACTACGGTGACTATTCTAAACCGTACGCCGATTCTGAATACAGAAGAAAAAGCTGGTAAACTGGGCAGAAGCCTGATAGTGGAAAGCCCAAGCTTAGTGCTTGGGCTTTCTTATTAGAAGTCCATAATATTTGAAACTTCTAATATTAAATCGAGTATGTGGTTTATTGATTCACTAAAATTTGGTTATATGAAATCGTCACTCGTCATGTTTGTGTTTGCGCTGTTCCTTTTCTCCTGCAAAGAAGAAAAGAAGGAGCCGGTTAACGTGCAGCAATTGGGCCAGCAATTTATAGGAGCCTGGAACAGCAAGAATTCTGCTCAATTAGATACCCTTTTAGCCGAGGATGCCCATTTTGTACAGGGGGAGGTGCATTATAACGGTAAATCTGAAGTTTCCCAGAAGTGGGTACGAGAAACCATGGGCACCATTGAAAACCTTAAAACTTTCCCGATAAGCTCCAGTGCCGATGAAAACATTGCTTTTGAAGGTGGCACCTTTTCGGTAGACGTTATTCCTTCAGACCATCAGTTACCTAAAGGAGAAGGAGAAGGAAACTACATGTTGATTTGGAAAAAGAATGACAAAGGTGCCTGGAAAATTCATTATGCCCAGTTAGAAGACCACCCAGTGCAGGTGGCTAGATAATCATCAACTAGCGTTAATTAAGAAGAGGCTTGAAAGTATACTTTCAAGCCTCTTCTTGTATAATGGGCTTAGAAAATATTCTGTTGTGCGTTGAGTTAGCGGCAGCGCTCTACGCACTTCCTGGACAGCCAATCTCCTGATTGGCGTTATGGGAAGTGCAGATGTTTTGATGGTGTTTTCAGGAAAATGTACAGGAAAAGAGCCGTTGTATTCGGCTTCAGAGTTTCGCCAATCGGGAGATCGGCTGTCCGGAAAGTGCGTAGTCAGAGACTACGCACAACAATGCAGAGGGTGCAACAAAATACAGGAGAAGTAACTTTTATGGTTGTTTTCCTAAAAACACCTATAAATCAAAAAGGCACCGCATGCGGTGCCTTTTTGATTTATGATAAATGTAGTGCTTACACAGAGAAACTGTCGCCACAGCCGCAGGTACGGCTAGCGTTGGGGTTGTTGAAGAAGAAGCCTTTGCCGTTTAGCCCGTCAGAGAAGTCTAGTTCGGTACCTGCCAGGTAGAGGAAGCTTTTCATGTCTACCACTACCTTCACGCCTTTGTCTTCAAACTCCTGGTCCATCGGCTTTACCTCGTCATCGAAGTCCAGCTTGTAAGACAAGCCAGAGCATCCGCCACCGGCTACAGAAGCTCTCAAGCGGAAGCCTTCGCCAATGTTGGCGTCGTGCATCAGCTTTTCTACTTTTTCTTTTGCTTTATCAGAAACGGTAATCATACGCGTGTCCTTTCTTTATTTTAGGAAACCGGATTCAGCACCACACTAAAAACAGTGATGGTGTTGATGTCCCGGCCGTAATATAGTTTATCCAACGCATCATACATGTTGGTCGCCCGGAAGTAGGAGGTGTTCAGTTCGCGCTCGCCCCGCGCCACCCATTGGATAGTAAAGGAGCTTTCTTGGTCACGCGACTGCCGCACATAGTCCAACATCTTCCGGAGCGCATCCACCCGGTCATAGCCTGTCACCGTATGGAACAGGAATGACTGGTGGTGCCGCGGGTTCACGGTAATCAAATCTAGGCGCATTCGGTCTTCCATGGGGCGGAAGTCAAACAGCAGCTGACTTCCCTCCATGCCCAGGTGCTCCTCAATCTGCTTCTGAATCCGGGCGCTCTCTACGTGCACATTGGTGGATACATCCATGATGCGCTCGCAGAAATCTTAGTGGTGCGACTTAGCTTCTACCAATGGCTCCAGACCGTTTTTTACGCGGTAGTCATTGATAGCAGATTTGATGGCGTCTTCGGCTAAAACAGAGCAGTGAATTTTAACCGGCGGCAAAGCCAGCTCTTCCACAATCTCCATGTTGTCAATGGCCAAAGCCTCATCAACAGTCTTGCCTTTCAACCACTCAGTGGCCAAAGAAGAAGAAGCAATAGCAGAACCACAACCGAAAGTCTTGAACTTGGCATCAGTGATAACCTGGTTCTCATCTACTTCAATCTGCAGACGCATAACGTCACCGCACTCAGGGGCACCTACTAAACCGGTACCAACGTTTGATTTTGATTTGTCCAGCGTTCCTACGTTGCGTGGGTTGCTGTAATGATCGATAACTTTATCTGAATAAGCCATGGCTTTCTTTTAATTACAAATGAATATTTATGAATCAAAAATGGGGGTTAAGTAACTAGTATATACGCTTTTAAATAAAAGGTGATAATGCAAGGTTACTTATTCCCCATTCCTAATAAAATCTTAGTGTTCTGCCCACTCTACAGAGTCAAGGTCAATACCCTCTTTGAACATTTCCCACAGTGGGCTTAGTTCACGAAGTTTGGTCACGGCTTCTTTCACGTGGCTGATGGCGTAATCCACTTCCTCATCGGTAGTGAAACGGCTCAGGCCGAAACGCAGGGAAGAGTGTGCCAGGTCATCGCTCATGCCCATGGCTTTCAACACGTAAGAAGGCTCCAGGGAAGCAGAAGTACAAGCTGAACCAGAAGAAACGGCAATGTCTTTCACGCCCATCATCAGACCTTCACCTTCTACATATTTGAAAGAGATGTTGCTTACATGTGGCAAACGGCTCTCTTTGTTTCCGTTCAAGTAAGACTCTTCCATTTGCAGCAACTCGCGCTCTAAGCGGTCACGCATGGCGATGATACGAGCAGTGTCAGAGGCCATGTCGGTGCGGCAGATCTCGGCGGCTTTGCCTAAACCTACAATACCAGGTACGTTCAAGGTACCAGAACGCATGCCGCGCTCGTGTCCGCCACCGTCCATCTGGGCAGTAACTTTTACTCTTGGGTTCTTACGACGTACGTACAAGGCACCAACGCCTTTAGGTCCGTACATTTTGTGGCCGGAGAAGGCCATCAGGTCAATACCATCGGCTTCTACGTCTACCGGAATTTTACCAACGGCTTGGGTAGCGTCTGAGAAGAAAAGAACACCGTGTTTCTTAGCGATTCTTCCAATCTCTCTGATGGGCTGAATCACGCCAACCTCGTTGTTACCATACATGATAGAGATCAGAATGGTCTTATCCGTGATAGCAGCTTCCAGTTCTTCTAAGTTAATCAGGCCTTCTGAGTTTACTTGCAGATAGGTAACCTGTCCGCCAATTTTCTCAATGTGCTTACACGTATCCAATACTGCTTTGTGCTCAGTGGTGGCCGTGATGATATGGTTTCCTTTAGAAGCGTACATCTCAAACACCCCTTTGATTGCCAGGTTGTCTGACTCAGTAGCGCCAGAGGTGAAGATCAATTCTTTAGGGTTACAGTTGATCAACGCCGCGATCTGCTCGCGGGCGTAGTCTACCGCTTCTTCGGCGGCCCATCCGAATGGGTGGTTACGGGACGCAGCGTTCCCGAAATGATTGGTGAAATACGGCAACATGGCCTCCAACACGCGCGGGTCCATAGGCGTGGTGGCATTATTATCTAGATAAATCGGAAATTTCAGCATCTTCGTCAGTAGTTTTCCTTTGTTGGCTTATCAAAAAAACAGATTTTCTCTCCAGTTAGTTTGATTTGCACGCAAAAATACACAAAAATCATTACTTAGAATACCTTTAAATAAACCGTATGCATGTAGAACATATTGGCATCGCCGTTAAAAATTGCCAAGACGCGAATCAGTTGTTTGCCAAATTGTTAGGCGCAGAGCCCTATAAGGCCGAAAAAGTTGAAAGCGAAGCCGTTAATACGTCCTTTTTCCATGTAGGAAACACCAAAATTGAACTCCTGGAGGCAACCGCCGAGCATAGCGCTATTGCCAAGTTCATAGAGAAGAAAGGGGAGGGCATTCACCACATTGCCTTTGAAGTGGAGGACATCCTCGCCGAGATGGAACGCTTAAAAGGAGAAGGTTTTCAGCTCTTGAACGAGGCTCCCAAACGCGGTGCCGATAACAAATTAGTGTGCTTTGTGCATCCAAAATCGGCCAACGGCGTGTTGGTGGAATTGTGCCAGGAGATTAAATAAAGCTTGTTTCTGCTGTTTAGGTGCTGTTTTTGGCATTTTGGCTTTGAAACGCAATTGGCACAGACGCTCGCAGGTCCTCCGGACGCTACGAGGTCTTTTGAGCAGGCGGGAAGGTGATTTGAAGGGTTGTTGAAATCCGGCTGTGCGGAATGTCGTTTAGAAGAATCCAAGCACTTAGTGCTTTCGTCTGACGCTATCCTGAAAGATACCAGGTGACTTGAAGGTGAGGGAGCTGAAGCTGTTTTCTGCTCCAATTCATAAAAGCAAGCTGAAAACGGTTCATACTTGCCCGCTGTCGCGAGCCTCCGGCTCTTGTCCGCACGCATTTCTGATCCTCTTTAGCGGCTTCCTATATGCATGCTCTGCAAACGTGAGGATACGAGCCGGTGGCTCGAGCCAGCGGAAGTGCCTACTTACATTAACCTAATCTGAAGGAGAAACGCAGCAATTGTCCCCTGCTCCAAAGACACTAGTAGTGTCAGAGGGTCCTACGAGTGTCTCCGTTAACTGCTCTTCTTCAAGAAAGACCTCACAGGATTTCAAAACCTGTGAGGTCTGAGCGCCTTTTCGTTTTAGGCTGCTTTTCCATAAAACGAGCCGCAAACGCATTGAAAGAATCACCTTGCTATATTGAGGAGTAGTAAAGGGACAAACCGTTTTGCCAATTTCCCCTACCTTTGCAGCCCCAATACAGAACTTCGCCCATAGCGGAAAGTGCTGCGTATTATACCTATACCACCTTGTTACCCATGACGACAGAAATTACCCTTCCAGAACACCCAGTTTTTGCCGTAGTGGCCCAGGCCGCGAAGGAGTTAAACACGGAGGCGTACGTCATTGGCGGATTTGTGCGGGACTTAGTGCTGAAGCGGCCATCCAAAGACATTGATGTGGTGTGCATTGGCAGCGGGATTGACCTGGCGCAATTAGTAGCCAGTAAACTGCCCAACAAACCCAAAGTAGCCGTGTTCAAGAACTTTGGGACTGCGATGTTGCGGACGCAAGATGGTTGGGAAGTGGAGTTTGTAGGTGCCCGCAAGGAGTCGTACCGGTCAGATTCCCGGAAGCCCGAGGTAGAGCAGGGGACGCTGGAGGATGACCTGAACCGCCGTGATTTCACCATCAACGCTATGGGCATCAGTCTGAACGAAGGCAGCTTCGGGGAGCTGATTGACCGGTTTGAGGGGGTGAGGGATATTCGGCGAAAAAATCTTAAAACGCCGCTGGAGCCGGGCATTACGTTTTCAGATGATCCGCTGCGGATGATGCGCGCGATCAGGTTCGCCTCGCAGTTGAACTTTGACATCGACCCCGATACGTTTGATGCCATCGGGGAAAATAAAGAGCGCATCAAGATTGTGTCGCAGGAGCGGATCACCGATGAACTGAACAAAATCGTGCTGTCCAAAAAGCCATCGTACGGCTTCAAGCTGCTGTTCCAGACGGGGCTGCTGCACCTCATTTTCCCGAAGATGGTGAAACTGCAAGGTGTGGAGACTATCAACAAGAACTCGCACAAAGACAATTTTTACCACACACTGCAGGTGCTGGACAACGTGGCCGAAGTCTCTGATGACCTTTGGCTTCGCTGGGCGGCCATCCTCCACGACATCGCGAAGCCTGAGACGAAGCGCTACAACGAGAAAGTAGGTTGGACCTTTCATGGCCACGAGGACCGAGGTGCACGTCAAGTACCCAAGATTTTCGCTGATCTCAAGTTGCCACTTAACGAGCACATGAAGATGGTACAGAAACTGGTAAGGCTCCATCTGCGGCCCATCGCGTTGGTAAAAGAGACCGTGACGGATTCTGCGATTAGAAGATTATTGTTTGAGGCCGGCGATGACATTGACCTGCTCATGCAGCTCTGCAAAGCCGACATCACCTCCAAGAACAGTGATAAGGTGAAACGTTATCTGCACAACTTTGAGAAAGTAGAGCAGAAACTGAAAGAAGTAGAGGAAAAAGACAGCCTGCGCAACTTCCAGCCGGTGATCACGGGAGATTTAATTATGCAAACTTTCGGGATTTCGCCTTCTAAGGAAGTGGGAATTTTGAAAAATGCCATTACGGAGGCCATTCTGGAAGGCGAGATCAGGAATGAGTATGAGGAGGCATTCGCGTTTTTGCTGGAACGAGGAAAGAAGCTGGGGTTAGAGCCGGTAGCGAGGTAAAAGAGAAACGCAGTAGCCTTTTGAGCGTCTTTTTAAGAAAGTAGCTTTAAAACACCAGTAAGCCGATTTTCTAAGGGGTAAGTTCTCATGAACTCCTTCCGTAGAAAACCGGCTTCTTTTGGTAAAATGGCCTGAAAATAAAAGGAGGACTTTGCCAGAAGCGCGTCCTCCTTAGACAAAAGCTTTCTCCGAAATCCAACAAAGAGAGAGCTTCAGCATCTTGGTTTCGGGCTGTTTTTTCAGAAAACCGCCCGAAACTGAAATCCTACTGTTTGCGGCTGACGTGGGAGCCGCCAGATTGGTTTATGATGACCTGATCTTGCTGTACCTCACCCAGGTATTCTATGGAACTGGCTCCACTGGCATCGGCAGTCAGGTGCTCTTTCACGTTCACTACGCCTTCGCTGGCACCGCTAAGGTCTACATTGGCGCGCAACGCTTGTAGTTTGCCTGCCTCAATATTGCTGGCGCCGCTACCAGAAACGCTCACATCATCGGCGTGACCTTTCAGGAGGGCTCTGGCGGCTCCACTTAGATCTATGTCCAGGTGGCTGGTGCTGACACTAATAGCAAGTTCACTTGCGCCAGATTGCTTGATAGTGAAGTTGTCTGGGTTGAAACCGGTTATTTCGGCTTTGGCGGCTCC
This sequence comes from Rufibacter sp. JT3400010, assembly GCF_054956755.1. Classification (NCBI taxonomy): domain Bacteria; kingdom Pseudomonadati; phylum Bacteroidota; class Cytophagia; order Cytophagales; family Hymenobacteraceae; genus Rufibacter; species Rufibacter sp. JT3400010. The sequence goes on from NZ_JBUDXA010000004.1 coordinate 265,948, forward strand.
GCTGAGGTCTACCAAAGACAAGTCTGGGGTTTCTACCTCAATCAGGACAGGTTTACTGTTCATTTCCCAGAATTTCAGGAATTCACCGTCTCGGCTAATCTTAAGTACACCGTTTTGTACCCGTATCTTCAACTTCTCTAATTCCTTCTCGCTTCCGGTTACCCGCACATGGTGCCGGAAAGATTGTTTCACGCGTATGTGGTACGCACCGCCTGCTTCAATCTCGGTAAAGTCCCGAATGTTGTAGATTTTTGACACGCCACTGTAATTGTCATCCAGCACGGTGAGGTCATCGTCTAATCCGCCGGCGGCGGAACGGTTGTTGTTTGCCCTGGTGGTAGTGTCTACTACGCTACAGGTAAGGCAAACCAATCGGCCGTTCTTCATCTGCCAGGTGTTTCCGGCCAGATCTTCAGAATAATATTCGCCGTTGGTGATCTCGTGGGAGAAGTTGTTCGCAAAGCCCTCTGAGAAACGTAACTGTTTTCCTTCTGGCACCAGTATTCTGATGTCCATGCCCTGATCCCGGAAAACTGCCTTCTGATTGAAGGTAAAGGCATCATCAAACCGGATGACAGAGTCCTGCTGCACCATTTTATAGGAAATCATGCGGGCGTTTCTAATGGCATCTTCCTCATTCAGGCCTCGGGATTTGTAGGTTTGGACCACTTTCACATCGGTGCCATTGTAACCTTCCAGGCTCACGTTCATTCGGCCTTGGCCATATCTGTGGGAAGAATCTCTGATGTTGAGAACCACCGTGTTATAGGCAGCGGCCGGAAAATTCTGTTCAGCCGTGTACTCGCCGTATTCCTGAAAATGACGGGAAGTTAAGACGATTCCGCTGATGAGGGCCGCCACAGCCAAAAGCCATACGCCTAGCATAGACCAACCTACCGAAGGGCGCAGGAAGAAGCGTTTGGCCAGCAAACCAACTCCCAGCAGGAAAAGTAGCAGCGCGGGAATGATGCCTGCAAAGAAACCGGCCCAAACAACCCAGGAAGGAACTGTGTTAAAAAAGGCCGAGGCGGGAATGTCGCCGACCTGGATGTACTCTGGCTGTTCAAAAATGCCCAAGCCCACCATAAGGGCAGTGAGCAGTGCTACCATAAATAGCCCAGAAACCACCATCATCATCAGACCGGCAAACACCCGGGCCGTAGTGATCAGAAACCCCATGATAGGATTCAGGGCTCTAGATAAAACCTGAATCACCTGAGACACCAACCGTACCGGAAACAAAAGGACTTTGGCTAAGGCGCTCTCCTGGCCGTTAGCGTCCCGCATGTTCAGGTTGTTTTTAACGGATTCTTCTATACTGGAGAGCGTGACAGGGTTTCCCTGCATTTGCACCCGCTCCGTAATAGATTTGGCCTCGGGCACCGCTATCCAAAGAATGATGTAGGGGATAAGCCCGAACCCGCCAATGAAGAACAGTGCTAAGAATACCAACCGGATGATGGCTACATCAGCCCCAAAATAGATCGCGATGCCGCTGGCTACCCCACCCAGTTTTTTGTCAACCGGGTCTCTGAAAAGTTTACGCACCGGAACATCTGGCAAGGCCGCGTTTTTAGGCAAGGCAATCCAGCACACTCCATACAGGATCACGCCTAATAAGGTGAAACCACCGGTAAACGGAACGCCCAGCACCAGCAAGACAAAAGCCAATCTTACCCAAAGAGGGTCAATCTGCAGGTAATTGGCAATGCCAGACGCTACCCCCGCCAACACTTTGCGGTTCACGTCACGGTAAAGACGCTTCTGCTCCAAAGGTGCGGCGGTAAACGGAGGAGGGGTGCTGCCAGCATTGGCATTCGCAGAGGCGGCTTCGGCTTCTTCCGCCTCAACGTTCTCAAAATCGGCAATGGTACCCATTTGCGTGATGAGCGCTTGCACGTCTTCGCGGGTGATCACCTGTTTCCCGGGATTCAGGCGGGAAAAGAAGATCTCCGCAATGCGAGATTCAATGTCTGCCACAATCTCCTCGTGCCCCTCATAAGAAGAGAAGTACGTCTTGATGGCGGCTAGGTATTGACTCAACATTTCATAGCCGTCTTCCTCCACATGGAAGATCATGCCTTGCAGGTTGACACTTATGTTCTTTTTCATGGCTAGTTGGATTTCTTGCGGTTGATGATGAAGGTGGTGGAGTCTACCAGTTCCTGCCACGTAAGGCGGAGTTGTTCCAGGAACTCTCTGCCAGTGGCGGTGAGGGTGTAATACTTGCGGGGCGGTCCCGAGGTGGATTCCACCCAGGAGTAGTCTAAGAGGCCGGCGTTCTTCAGTCTGGTGAGTAGTGGGTAGAGCGTCCCCTCCACTACAATCATCTTGGCGGCAGTCAACTCCTCTAACATGTCTGAGGCGTAGACTTCGCCACGGGCGATAATCTCCAGAATGCAGTACTCCAGAATCCCTTTCCGCATCTGCACTTGTGTGTTTTCTACTTTCATGGTCTGTGAGTCTGAATTGTTGATACAAATATACGCTAAGGTACTATGTAAAACAAGGTACTGTTAAAATTTATTTTTTGTTTCCGAATTTCTCAGAAAGGACGGTGGAAAGTGCTTCAAGAAGTTTGGAAGAGGTGGTAGGAGTAGGGTAAAGAAGAAATATGATTAAAGTTGGAACAGAAGTGTCTGGCTAGATGTCATAGGGGCAAGACTAAAATTGTTATTATTTAGAGGTATAGCCTTATATTTACACTGTATTTCAATCTGTGAGGTATAACTATTTTTTATGGTGAAAAAACTAATACCCATTTTTTTCCTTATTGCCTTTTATCTGTTTCCTGACCTCAGTCAGGCTCAGAATGTTTCTGCGCCTAAATACAGTAATGAGTTCCTCAATATTGGGGTAGGAGCCAGATCCTTGGGCATGGGAAGTGTCCAGTCGGCAATTGTGCGGGATGCCACCGCCGGTTTTTGGAATCCTGCGGGATTGGTAGGGTTACCCAAGCGCCACAATGCGGCCTACATGCACTCTGAGCTTTTTGCCGGGATCATCAAAAATGATTACGGTTCTTACGCCACCAATCTAGACTCCACCAGTGCCCTGGCTTTTTCGGTCATTCGGGTGGGGGTAGATGACATAGCTGATACCAGACGCCTGCAGAATGAGTACGGCGCCATTCAATATGACAGCATAGAATTCTTCTCTGTGGCAGATTATGCATTTCTGGCCTCCTATGCCCGTAAAAGCAACTTGATCCGGGGTCTTACCTTAGGGGCTAATGCTAAGATCATTTACCGCAACGTAGGAAAGTTTGCCAATGCCTGGGGGTTCGGGATTGATGCCGGAGCCCAGTTGCGCCGCGGAAACTGGCAGTTTGGGTTAATGGCCAAAGACATCACCACCACCTTCACTGCCTGGAGACTGAACCCCGATGAGTTGGAGGCTACTTATCTACAGGACCAAGAGTCGTTCAACGCCAACAGCATAGAAGTAACCCTGCCCCGGTTAATTCTTGGCGTAGGTCGCTCGTTTCAATTCGCCAATAAGTTCTCTGCCCTTGTCGCCACTGACCTTGAAATTACGACTGATGGAGAAAGAAATACCTTGATTTCTTCCGGCGTAGTCTCTGTTGACCCTAAAATTGGCTTTGAGCTTGGGTATGCCAATGCCGTATTCTTGCGCGGGGGCATCAACAACGTGCAGCAAATAGAAGACCTGGATAGAAAAAGTAGCTGGAAAATGCAGCCTAATTTTGGCATAGGCGTGGCCACCCGTGGCTTGCAGTTAGACCTGGCCTTGTCCAAAGTATCAGACAACTCCCAGGTCTCCTCCGTGATTGTTTCTTTAGCCTATAGTTTTGATTGATTCCTGTGCGCGCTATTTTTATGAAGACACCTTACTATTTTAAATATCTTCTCTTCACCGCTTTTATTTGTTTTACTCTACTGGGTACTGCGCCGCAATCTTACGGACAGCAAATTACCTACGGAAACGAGTGGATCAACTTTAGCCAGAAGTACTACAAAATCAAAGTGCCCGCTACGGGCATTTACCGTTTAGACAAAGCCTACCTGCAAGCCGCCGGAATCAATGGTGTTGATCCACGCAACTTTCAGCTTTACCGCCGCGGGCAAGAAGTATCTATTCACGTGCAAGGGGAGGCAGACGGTTCTTTTGATACCAACGACTTTATAGAGTTCTATGGCGTACAAAATGACGGCGCTCTGGACCGGGAACTCTACAAAGATCCTGACGCAAACCATATCAATCCCTATTACAGCTTATATACAGATACTGCGGCCTACTTCTTAACCTGGTCTTCTGCCCAGGGAAAGAGAATGATGAGTTATAACCAAGAGGCTGCTGGTCTATCTCCTGAGGCAGCACACTTACAGGAAAGAATCATCTTTGATAATGGACAGTATTCTAGGGGAAAGAGGTATGGAGAGAACTACATGTCCTGGATGGATGCCGGAGAAGGCTATACCGGAGGCTCTACCAATGGCTTTACGTATAACTTACCCGCTATGGCTTCCAACATGTACAGTGAAGGAGCCGCGCCGAAAGTTGAGATCGCCTTTGTGGGCGCCAATGACAATACTCATGAGGTTGATGTTTTTGTAAGACCACCTGATGGAACTGAGCGCTTAATTGGGACCATAAGCATTAGAGGGTATGCATCCTTAAAGCAAGAGTTTCCCCTTGCGCACGGTGACATAGCTTCAGATGGGAAATTAGTTCTCCGTATTACAGCCAAGAACTCAGCTTCCAGATTTCGGACCATCTATTTTAAGACAATTTATCAGCAAAGGAATCTACTTGCTTCTACTAGCCTTCCCATAAAGCCTTCCACTGTTTCGGCTACGCCTTTATATTATGTTTTTGAAGGTAGTTCTGCCGCTAATGCCATAGCCTATGATGTCACCTCCATGGGAAGTATCAAGCGCATTGCTGGCACTGCTAACGGAGTTCAAAAAGGCTTCGTTTTCCCGGCTTCATTTGAATCTGGAATCTTATGGTCTGGGCCAAACTTAGCGCCGCTGCCTGCCAGAGAAGTTAAATTCAAGTCGGTGGCTGCTAGCCCTGCCAACTATCTCATTATCAGCCATCAAAGCTTAATGACTCCCAGCGGCTCTTCCACGAACCCGGTTCGTGACTACGCCGCCTACAGAGCCTCTGCCGTAGGGGGCGGGTATGATACGCTTACCATGGAGATAGGGCAACTCTATGATCAGTTCTTTTATGGTGATAAATCATCTGCCGCTATCAGACGCTACATGAAGTTTATGATAGCGAATAGCAAGCCCCAGTACTTGTTTATCATTGGGAAAGGATTGGAAGCAGATAATTTGAACGTTAGGAACAATCCGTCAGCTTTGGTTTACAAAGACTTGGTGCCCACAGGTGGTACGCCGGGTTCAGATAGCTTTTTTACCTCAGATTGGGAAGTAGGTGACTATGTTCCTAAAGTGGCGACGGGTCGTATTCCGGCCAATTTTCCGCAAGATGTGGTAAACTATCTAAACAAAGTCAAACTGCATGAGAGCTTGCCAGACAATCTGGAGTGGAGAAAGAACATTCTCCACTTAGGAGGGGGGGTAGATGGTATAGAGCGTACCACTTTAGCATCTTATCTAAGGAGTTTCCAAAGAATAGCAGAAAAAGAATGGTTGGGTGCCAATGTGCTGACCAAAATAAAAAGCTCTGCCGCCGGATTGGATACCATTAACATTGCCAAGGAACTGAATGCCGGTTTAAGCCTGATGACGTTTTTTGGTCACAGCTCGCCTACAACGTCAGACTTAGACATTGGTTTAGTGACCAATGTCTTGATGGGGTACAATAATGCAGGCAAATATCCTATGATTCTGATGAATGGGTGTAATGTTGGTAACAGCTTCATCACTTCTAAGTCCTTCGGCGAAGATTGGCTTTTGACGGCAGATAAAGGGGCGCTTGCTTTCCTGGGCCACGCAAGTTATGGGTACCCATCTTTACTGAATGTATACAGTTCTAACTTCTACAAGGTATGTTTCAGTAATCCAGATTACTTCGGTAAGCCTTTAGGAACGCAACAAAAACAAGTAATAGATGAAGTGACAAATGCCATAAGTGGAGATAACGCGACGGCAATGGCCATGCAGATGATTTTGCAGTCTGACCCTGCCCTTGTGCTCGTTGGCCCTGAAAAGCCAGACTACACTATAGCAGAGGGAGGAGTAAAAATTGAAGCGTTAGATGGCGGAAAAGTGACCGCCACTTCAGAGGGTTTTGTCTTATCCGTTGATGTCAAGAATCTAGGAAAGGTGACCAAATCGCCTTCTTACATTTCCGTTACAAGAACGCTTGAAAATGGCACCGAATTGCTCTACGATACCATAAAGGTATCTCCTGTTTATTACAGAGACACGTTCAAATTACAATTAGACGCTTTAACCTCTGATGCTGCCGGCCTTAACACCTTCAAGATAAAATTAGACCATACAGACACCATTCCTGAGATAGATGAAACCAACAATGAGTATTCCTTTGAGGTTTTCCTTTCTAAGAGCGGAGTACTTGCCCTTGCCCCGCAGGAGTACGGCATTGTGGCCACTAATAAGGTGAAACTGATAGGGCAGTCTTCAGACCTGCTTTCTGGGGTAAGGGATTATTATTTTGAGATTGACACCACCGCTACATTTGATAGTCAGTGGAAGAAATCGAAAGTAGTGAATTCTTCTCTCCTGCCAACATGGGAGGTAGACCTGCCTACTACCGGAATGCCTCAGGATAGTTTGGTCTATTTCTGGCGGGTTAGGTACAACACAATTGCACCCGGTGAAGAAACCATTTGGGCTAACAGCTCTTTCCGGCATATTCCAAAGAGCGGCAATGGGTGGTCACAGGCCAACATAGGGCAATTAGCCAAAGCTCAGCTTCAAAGGATTGAACTAGATAAAGCCAAACTAAAGTTTGCGCCACTCCAGAACACTGTCGTGATAAAGGGCGGCGGCGGAAGCCTGGGAATGTATGTTGGCGCTCCTTTCGGGATCTTTATCAATGATAACGGCTTTTTCTGGGACAACTGTGGGTATGAAACCCCTAACATGCTGGCAATGGTCTTCAACAATGTAACCTTAGAGCCTTATATAAACATGCCCGCTAACACCGGGAGTAGATGCGGATTGGACAACCAGCCGGTTTATCAATTCTCTGACCTAAACCACGGCGGAAACCAAGACAGACTGGAGGCTTTTCTGAGAGCAGTACCTGCTGGGTATCATGTGGCCATAGTGGGCATAAACACCATTCCTTACCAATCCTTTAAGCCGTCTCTGCGCGAAGCTTTTAAAGGAATTGGATCAGCTATCATTGATAATCTGAAGAATGGTGACCCGTTCGTGATCATGGGGCAGAAAGGATTAGCCTCTGGAACCGCCTTAGAGCTAGGAGGGAGTGATACAGATACTCCTAGAAACATGCAGGCTGTTCAGGTTGAAAAAGTGCTACAGGTGAACGATCAGCAGGGAATCATCACTTCTACCTTGATTGGACCTGCCAGAGAATGGAAAATGCTTCACCACCAGCTAAACTTGGAAGCCGCAGACAGTTACCAGTTAGATGTGATTGGAGTGGATAATAACGCCAAAGAATCAATCTTGGCTACCAACGTGACTACCTCCAATTTCAGTCTAGCCGATGTAAGTGCAACCACTTATCCTTACCTGAAATTGAGGTTGGCTTTACGGGATGAAACCCAACGCACGGCTCCGCAATTAGATGAATGGACGGTGTTGTTTGAAGGTGTTCCCGAAGGAGTGATTCGCCCCGATCTGGTTGGAATTGACAAGTACGAGAAGCTTTCAGAGCAGGCGTCTAAAGGCGAGGTTAACCTCCAATATGCCTTCCACAACATCAGTGATATAAGTTTCAGCGATTCGCTTGCGGTAGAAGCCGTCTTGTTTCAGGAAAACGGCACCAGAACGGTCACTAATTTCAATGTAGAGCCCTTGCAGAAAGGAGATACAGTTTTCTTCCAGCACAAATTCTCTACCTTAAACATGAAGGGGGCTAACAGACTTAGAGTAACGGTAAACCCCCGTATTCTGCCAGAGCAAACCTATGTCAACAATACGCTGGAGGTGCCTTTCAATGTGAATGTCTCCGCAGGCATGCCTCCTGTGCTGGATGTGGTTTTTGACGGAGTACGCATTTTGGATGGGGATATCGTTTCTCCTAGTCCTTTGATCAGCATGGTGCTGAAAGACAATGACCGCAAGATCCCTATTACTGACCCCAATTCCATGAAGGTTTACCTCAAGAAAGAAGGGGCCGAGTTTGAGGAGATCAACGTGGCGGCAAATCCGGCCATAAAGTGGTATGCAGCCGATGATAAAAACGATTTCAGGGTAGAATACCAGCCGGAGAAACTGGCGAACGGAAAGTACACCCTGGAAGTGCAGGGGTTTGATGCCTTCGGTCAGCGCGCAGGCAATGAGCGGTACAGTATCAATTTCGAGGTGGTGAATGAATCCACTATCTCCAACTTCTATCCGTACCCTAACCCGTTCTCGTCTAAAACCAGGTTTGTGTTTACCTTAACCGGAAGCACCGTGCCAGACAAGATGAAACTGCAGATTATGACTGTAACGGGTAAAGTGATCAGAGAAATTCAGAAAGAGGAACTGGGACCGATTAAAATTGGAAACAACATCTCTGAATTTGCCTGGGACGGCACCGATGAATACGGCGATAGATTAGCCAATGGCGTGTACCTCTACCGCGTGGTCATGGACAGCGGGGCAGAGGAAACCAAACACCGTTACACCGCTGGTGACAAAGCCTTCAAAAAGGGATACGGCAAAATCTATATCCTTCGATAATACTTTTGTTTCAAAGCTGTTTTAGGAAAAGCGGCTTTGAAACAAGAATCCCGGTAAAAGAAAACGCCTGCTGAATAATCAGCAGGCGTTTTCTTTTACCGGGATTGTGAAGATGGATGTATACGTTACTGACTGCTATAGCTGGGGCAACTGTTTAAGGCCTCTTTCTTGAAGAATAAGCCAAAACGCAGACCAAAGCCAGTGAACATTCAGATGCTCAACCAAGCTTCCTGTTTTAGGCGAACTTTCATCAAAATAACCTCTAAACGGGGAAAGCACTGAAGCAGGACTCTTAATTCTGACTGAAACCGGCTTTCCTTCGGAAGGTGAAGAACGTAAAAGGGTAGGCGTGTTTCTCGTCTGGTAAATGCTCCTCCTGGTCTGTCACTTCCCATGCATCGGCTTCCAGGTCTGGGAAAAAGACATCGCCTTCAAAGGACTCATGAACCAGGGTGAGATAGACTACTTCGGCCAGGGGCAGGGCTTGTTTGTAAATTTCGCCACCGCCTACTACCATCACGTGTTCGTCCAGCGCCAAGCCGTGTTCCAGGGCTTTTTCCAGGGAAGAAGTAACAATGCAGCCTTCGGGAGCGGCATAATCAGGTTGGTGGGTGACGATGATGGAGGTACGGCCGGGCAAGGGTTTCCCAATGGCTTCAAACGTTTTTCGGCCCATGACCATGGGGTGACCCAGGGTTAGTTTCTTGAAATGCTGGAGGTCTTTGGGCAAATGCCAGATGAGCTGGTTGTCTTTCCCGATGACGCGGTTCTCGGCGATGGCTACTACTAAGGCGATCATACGGCGTGCTGAAAAGTGAAACCTCGCAAAAAGTCCTGGATCTTCATCCGCTTTTTACCTTCCATCTGCAATTCTTCTATGGCGTAGGCTGTTCCGTGGCCGCATTGAACGTGCAAATAGGTTTTGCCATCGGTGGAGTAAGAACCAGGCTCCGTTTCAGCGGCGTTTTCCAGAACCTGGCCCGAAAACACTTTGAACTGCTTCTCTTCCAGAATGGTCCAGGCGGCAGGGTAGGGCGACAAACCTCTGATGAAGTTATGTACCTGCGGCGCTGGTCGGTTCCAATCTATCTGACAAGTCTGTTTGAAAATCTTAGGAGCCATGCGCAAGGGTTCCTCGGGCTGCGGCTGCGGATACGGCTGCACGCGCTCTTCCACAATGGCGGTTACGGTTTCCAGCAACAGGTCGGCACCGGCGTGTTTCAGCTTTTCGTATAACGTTCCGAAATTGTCTTCGGGGGCAATGGCTACTTTTTTCTGGAGAATGATGTCGCCGGTATCAATTTCGTGTTGCAGGAAAAAGGAGGTAACGCCGGTTTCTTTGTCGCCGTGGATGAGCGCCCAGTTGATAGGGGCGGCTCCGCGGTAGTGTGGCAACAGGGAAGCATGGATGTTGAGCGAGCCTAGTTCCGGCATGTTCCAAACGGCTTCGGGCAGCATCCGGAAGGCCACAATCACTTGCAGGCTGGCTTGGTAACTTCTAAGCTCTTCCTGAAAGGCTGGGTCTTTGAGGTTGGTGGGCTGTAGAACGGGCAAATTGTGCTGTAGGGCCACTTCCTTCACCGGCGAATGAACCAGTTTAAGGCCTCGGCCAGCGGGTTTGTCTGGCGCGGTAATCACGGCCACTACGTTCCAGTTGTGTTCCACTAAGGCCTGAAGGGCGGGCACCGCAAAGTCTGGGGTGCCCATAAAGATAATCCGGAGGTCTTCTTTCCGCATGGTTTATTCAAAGTCTGGGTAAAGCAGGTACTGCTTGCGCATTTTCTTGTAGGCCTCTAAGTCGGTTTTCCAGGAGGCTCGTATTTCTTTTTCGCTCAGACCGGCCATGATCTGTTTCTGCAGTTCATCGGTTCCGGCCAGGCTTTTGAAGAAGTTGTTGAAGAACTTCTCCTTTTGCCCCGATTTCTGGTAAAAGTCCAGTAAATAGCTCAGAGTAAAGTTCTCCTTCAGTTTCAGGTTGGTCAGGTCTTTTCCGTAGCAGACCTGGTTCTTGTACGGTGGCTCCATGGACATGCCGGGAATGGACACTGGAGTAAAGGAGAAAGATTTATCAGGGTAATACGGCGCGCCAATCACCTGAAACGGCGTGTGCGTGCCCCGGCCCTGGCTTACCGTAGTTCCTTCAAACAGGCACAGAAACGGGTACAGCTTAATAGACTGGTCATTGGGCAGGTTAGGCGATGGTTTGATGGGCAGTGAGTAGAACATCTTGTGCGTGTAGCCTTTCACCGGAATTGTTTTTACTTCTGCCTGAACTCCGTTTTTGAGCCATTTTTCGCCATTGATCATCTTTGCATATTCACCCAAGGTTAATCCGTGGGCAATGGGAATGGTGTTCATGCCCACAAAAGATTTGAATTGGGGCTTTAGCACCGGTCCGTCAATCAAATAGCCAATAGGGTTGGGCCTATCTAAAAGCAGTACGGGTTTGTTTTGCTCAGCGCAGGCTTCCATCACGTAATGCATGGTGCTGCTGTAGGTGTAGAACCGAACGCCCACATCCTGAATATCGAACAAAAGCACATCTACATTCTTGAGCTGCTCCGCCGATGGTTTTTTGTTGCTGCCATACAAGGAAAGAATGGGCAGGCCCGTCCGGGAATCGGTGGAGTTGCTGATGTGGGCACCGGCATCGGCATCGCCTCTGAAACCATGCTCGGGCGCGAAAATCATCGTGATTTTGACACCTCGGCTTAAAAGCGTATCCACTAAGTGCGTTTTGCCTATGGTAGAGGTCTGGTTCACCACCATTCCCACGCGTTTGCCTTGGAGGTAGGGCAAATATAACTCTGTCTGCTGTGCGCCCGTTAGGAGGAGTGCCTCTTCTGGCGACGTACGCTCAGGAGCATGAACTGTCATGGAACTGGAGCTGCTGACCGCCGGACTAGCCGCTGGAACAGGTTGGGGGCTGATGGCCAGCGTAGCACAGAGCACCGCCGCACGGAGGAGAAGTGGGAGCATAGGTTTAGTTTAAGAACAGATAGCTATCTTTAAGCACAAAATAGACGAAGTGAATCTTTCCCGATACATTGCCAGCCGTTTGTCTGGCGCCCGTTCAGACTCTTTTACCGCCTCGGTCACAAAAATAGCAAAGTTCAGCGTAGGACTGGGCATTGCCATCATGATTGTGTCCTTTGCCATTCTGGAAGGCTTTCGCTACGAGATTCAGGAAAAGATCTTCAGTTTTGGCGGGCATCTGCAAATTAGCAAATTTGACACCAATAACTCGTTTGAGGGTTACCCCATGGGTACGTCCACCGGCCTGGGCGACTACAAAAACATACCCGGCGTGGCGCATTTGCAGCCCTTCGCGCGTAAAACGGCTATTATTAAAACCGAAGACGAGGTGCTGGGCGTGGTCTTGAAAGGCGTGGACACGACCTATGATTTCCGGGGGATGAAAGCCAATCTGGTCTCGGGCTCCCTGATGGAATTCAATGACACCGCCGCTTCCAACCAGATCATGATGAGCCAGCTCATGGCCGATAAACTTCGCCTGAAAGTGGGGGAGAAGGTGCTGTTCTACTTCATCCAGAATCCGCCGCGCATGCGCCGCTTTGAAGTGAAAGGCATCTTCAAGACCGGCCTGGAGGAATTTGACAACGTGTACGTGTTGGGTGACCTACAGCAAATTCGTGACCTGAACCAATGGCCCGATACACTGGTGGGCGGTTACGAAATCCTGCTCAATGATTTCACCCAGATTGATACCGTCACCAGTCAGGTCTTCGACAAAATGAACTACGATTTACAGTTGGAGAAAATCACCGATACCTACGCCCAACTCTTCGACTGGCTGGAACTGCTCAAGCGCAACGTCATTATCTTCCTGGTCTTGATTGTGTTTGTGGCTACGTTCAACATGGTTTCCACGCTGTTTATCATGATCTTGGAGCGCACCAACATGATTGGCGCCTTAAAAGCTATGGGTGCCACCAATGGACAGATAAGGGGTATTTTCCTGCACCGCGGCCTACGCCTGACCATTGCCGGGCTCATCGGCGGAAACCTGTTGGCTCTGCTTTTCTGCGGCGTGCAAGATTACTTCCACCTCATTCCGCTAGACCCAGAGAACTACTACATGGACACCGTACCCATTCATTGGGACTGGCGCATCTGGGTAGGCATCAACGGCATCACGTTCATCTTAACCATGTTGTCCATCCTGTTACCCACGCTGCTCATCTCCCGCATCCATCCGGTAAAAGCCATTAAATTTGATTAAACCAAATCGCCCTGTTTTAGGACCATTTTAGAGAAAGTGGGCCTAAAGCAGGGCGATTTGGTTTGGAAGAATTTTTGAATTGCCCTTGCATCTAGGAGTCGTTGAGGCCGCCCGGTTTTGCTTTCTGCTACGTTTCAGCGTTTATTTAAAGGCGATTCCTGCCTGGTCAAAAGCTTCTTTCACCTTTTCGTTTAAAGACGCAGACACTTGCTCAAAACGGTAGTTGCCACGTTCCACCCACACCTTCACCGACAAGGTCATGGTCTGCCCGGCCAGTTTCTCCACGCCTATCGTCGCTTCCGGCTCCTTCACAATTCGTTCATCGGTGGAAATAATGCGCTGTAGTATGGCCCGTACGTTTGAAAGCGGAACCGCGGCATCTATGGTGTAAGAAACTTCTAGGCGGCGGTGATTCTCCACATCATAATTCACCACTACTGAGGAGGCCAGCGGCCCATTAGGGAGGTAAATAGTTTTGTGGTCTTCGGTGGTGATCACGGTATTGAAGATGTTGATGAGGGAAACCGTTCCTTTCTGGCCCTGCGCCTCAATAAAATCACCCACCCTAAAGGGTTTAACGGCCAGAATCAGCACACCACCCGCAAAGTTGGACAAACTTCCCTGCAAGGCTAAACCCACCGCCAAACCCGCCGAACCCAGTAATGCCACGAACGACGTGATCTCCAAACCTACCTGGGCAATCACAATCATGATGAGCATTACCAACAACACAATGTTGAGAATGTTCTTCAGGAACGGGCGTAAAGATGGGTCCACGTTTTTGCGCGTCATCAAAGCATAGGAGAACGCTGTGATGCGGCGTATCAGCCAAAGGCCGATTAATAAGATGAAAATGGCCACCAGAATCTTAATGCCATACAGCACCGCAAAGTCTTGTAAACTGATTAAGAGGCGTTCTGAGTCAAACATAAAGCAATTGAAATTGACTTAAATTCTGAAAAACAGCTGAAAAAGGTGAATATAAAGCACTTCTACCCCAAATGCCGTGACCGCAAAATCAAATTAGGATCAAGGCAAATCTGGCGGTAAAACGCCTCCTCAGAAGGCGCGCATACCCCCGGAAAATCACCTGACTTGCCCAGGAGATCGGTCATGAGTTGGAAGTGCAGGTGCGGCGGCCAGTTACCGTTTTCTGGGTAAGGACCCATGGTGGCTACCTGTTCTCCGGCAGCAATGGGTTTGCCCGCGTACAACCCGTCCAGAGAAGTGCGGCTGAGGTGACCGTACAAAGTATAGAAGGGAATTCCCTCCACGTCATGCGCTAAAATGATGGTGGGGCCGTAATCCCCAAAATTGGCGTTGTCCTGGAAACTGTGCACGGTACCGGCTGCGGGTGCATAGATAGGAATGCCCGCCGGAGCCCAGATGTCAACCCCCAGATGCACAGACCGGGATTCTTCAGACCCTTCAAAGTGCTCGCTGCGGCGGTAAATAACTCGGTTTTCAAAATAACCACCTACACCTATCTGAGCGTTTTTCTGGCGAAGCATCTCCAAGACAAACTGCTCAAAAGAAGCGGTGTCGCGCAGGTCGGTCTGGAGCAGGGCCGCGTTGGCAGACGTTAAATCCAGGCGATCCACATCTTCTGCGTTCAGGTCATGGTCTAGAATAGGGGCGAAGGAAGAAGTGTGGGCCGGCAGGAGCGAAATCAGTTTGGAAGCATTTTCCATAAACGGGGGCAAAAACGTAAATTTAGGGGGAAATGAAAAGGAAAGATACAGGAAAAACAAACGTACGATTGCTTTTTTTAAGCTAAGTTCGGGTTGGTTTCTGAAATGTTGTAACTTTCCTCCCATATTAAAAGTTAGTCAACCCGAAACACCTTCGTTTTTCGTATAAACACTATGAGCAACGCTTATTTCAACATGAAAGTGGTGGACATCACGCAAGAGACGTCAGACGCCATCACCCTTCATCTAGACCATCCAGATAAAAAGAATATCCCCTACATACCGGGACAGTTTTTGACCTTGATTGTACCCGTAAACGGAATTAAGGTGCGCAGATCGTATTCGTTGTGCAGCATTCCGGAAGAGCCTTACTTTTCGGTGACCGTGAAGCGGGTAGAAGGCGGCCTTATGTCTAACTTTCTGGCAGACAATGCCCAGGTGGGCCAGACCATTGAAGTAATGGCCCCGTTGGGGAATTTCGTCCTGAAGCCTGAGGCTACGCAGAAGCGCCATATTTATCTGTTTGGCGGCGGTAGCGGCATCACACCGCTGCTGTCTATGCTCAAAAGCACGCTTAAATACGAGCCCCAAAGCCGCGTCACTCTCATTTACGGAAACCGGAACGTAGAATCTGTCATTTTCAAAGACCAATTGGCCCAACTGGAGCAGCAGCATCCTGAGCAATTCAAGCTGGTGCATGTGTTTAACGAGGCTCTGGTAGATGCCACCGAAAAGCAGGAGCACATTGGCCTGTTAGACCGTTCTATGGTACTGCGCCTGTTAGACGACTTGAAAGTGCCCGGTTTCCAGCAGGAGAGTTTTTACATTTGCGGTCCTGAAGGCATGATGAATGAAGTGAAGGAAGCCCTTCACTTCAAAGGCGTACCCGCCAACCAGGTCTACAAAGAAAGTTTCACCGCTCCCACCGCCTCAGAAGAGCACGGCGCCGATGTCAGCGCCGCCCCGGAATCTGACGAGATCATTACCCGTACCGTGACTATTCGGTATGAAGGCGAAGAATACCAGGTAGAGGTGAAACCCACGGAGACCATTCTGGAGGCCGGTTTAAGAGCCGATATTGATTTGCCCTATTCCTGCCAGGCGGGTTTATGTACCGCCTGTATGGGTAAATGCCTGAGTGGCCGCGTGCATTTAGATGAGCGCGAAGGCTTGTCAGATGCTGAAATTGCCCATGGATACGTTTTAAATTGCGTTGGCCATCCCCTCACCGCCGATGTAGTGATTGAGATTGGTTAATCGTTTTTGTCCTACTCTATGGAAAATACCTCCCAAACGCTTGCGTTACCGGAACGCAAAACCCGCCAGTACATCCCCGCCAATTTTGAGGTGAAGGATTGGGAGTCGCTGGAAACGTACTTTGAGGAACTGAAAAACCGCGAACTGCAGTCGCAGGCAGATCTGGAAAAATGGATTGCTGACCGCAGCGAACTGGAGAGCGTGCTCTCTGAGAACCTGGCCTGGCGATACATCAAGATGACCTGTGACACGCAGGACGAGGCGCTTACCCAAGCGTTCCAGTTCTTTGTGACCGAGATTGAGCCCAAAGCCTCTCCCTATGATGATGCCTTCAACCGCAAACTGGTAGAATCGCCTTACATTGACGGACTGGACGAAGAGAAATACCGCATTTACCTGCGGGGAGTTCGGCGGGCCATAGAACTGTTCCGGGAAGAGAATATACCGCTGCAGACCGAAATTAGCACCAAACAACAGCAGTACGGCGCCATTGCTGGGGCCATGATGGTGACCCTAGACGGGGAGGAAATGACCCTGCAACGCGCCGCTGACCGCCTGAAACAAACAGACCGTGCCGTGCGCGAAGAAGCGTACCTGGCCATTCAGACCCGTAGGCTGGAAGACAAAGAAAAGCTGGATGATCTGTTCACGGAGCTGGTGCAACTGCGCCACCAGGTAGCCGTGAACGCCGGTTGCAGCAACTTCCGCGATTACATGTTTGCTGCCTTGGGTAGGTTTGACTATGGTCCTGAAGACACATTCTCCTTCCACCAAGCCATTAAAGAGAAAGTGGTACCCGTAACGCGGGCAATTGAGCAGAAGCACAAAGAACTTTTAGGCGTAGATACCTTGCGGCCTTGGGACATGGACGTAGATCCTAGCCAGTTGCCGCCGCTGGAGCCTTTCAAGACCGGCGAGGAACTGCTTTCCCAAACCATTGCCTGCTTCTACCGCCTGGATTCTTTCTTAGGCGATTGCCTGGTGACCATGCGCGAGATGGGCCATCTGGACCTGGAATCCCGCAAGGGGAAAGCGCCGGGAGGGTATAATTATCCGTTGGATGAGATTGGCGTACCGTTCATCTTCATGAATGCCACCTCTTCGCTCCGCGATGTAGTGACCTTGCTACACGAGGGTGGCCATGCCGTTCATTCTTTCCTAACCCGTGACCTGCCCCTGAACGCCGCCAAACACCCACCGTCTGAGGTGGCAGAATTGGCGTCTATGTCCATGGAATTGCTCACCATTGACCACTGGGATATTTTCTTCCCCAACCAGGAGGATCTGTTGCGCGCCAAACGGCAGCATCTGGAAGGGGTGCTGGAGACATTTCCGTGGGTGGCTACCATTGACAAGTTTCAGCACTGGGTGTACGAGAACCCAAACCACAGCGTAGAAGAGCGCCATGAGAACTGGGTGCGTATTTTTGAGGAGTTCAACCTGCAGGAAGTGGATTGGACGGGCTTGGAGCACATTAAACCGTACATGTGGCAAAAGCAGTTGCACCTCTATGAAGTACCGTTCTATTACATAGAATACGCCATGGCCCAGTTAGGAGCCGTTGCCGTCTGGAAACGTTACAAAACCGAACCCGAAGCCGCGCTGGAAGGTTACAAAAAAGCCCTCAGCCTAGGCTACACCGCCACCATTGGCGAAATCTACGCCGCTGCCAGTATCCGTTTTGATTTCTCCAGTGACTACATTCAAACCTTGGTAGATTTCGTCAAGGATGAATTGGAGCAGTTAGGGTAAGCAGCTCTATTATCAACCTTTATTTCCGAAAGGAGCCTAAAAACGGGAAAGCCTCAGAATCAATCATCTTCTGAGGCTTTCCCGTTTTTAGGCTCCTTTCATTTAAAATGAGTACAGGCCTAGAATTACTTGATAATCTATTGTCATCCTGAAAGGATCTTGGTAGCGAACTAGAATAGCTATAATGGAACGCAATTACCGTACGCTACCAAGATCCTTTCAGGATGACAAAATAATGTATTGTTTCTTTGTCTTTGTTCTTCGTTGATTTCCTTTTTCGGTAGCAGCATTACTGCGCTTCCTCTTCATCCGTTGGTTTGGCATCTTTGTCTACCCATTGAAACAGCGGAGCCGGTTGCAGGGTGTCATAAGGTTTGCCTAGTTTCGGGATTTGTTTTTTGTAGCGGCGCAGCAGCGTGTTCAGCTCTTTGGCCGTCTGGTCATAGCCGCCCCGGTAAAAGATGGCTTGCGTCTGCTGTTCAGAAATAGATTGGTTCAGAGAGTCTACGAGCGCCACGCCGGTAGGACCGTTTTCTGGTAAAAAGGCACGCAAAGCGGTCCAAACCGAATCCTGGGCGGCATCATAGACATCAATGCGGTTAGAGTCGCGCACCGAGTTGCGGTCATAACGCAGCGTCTGAAGCCGCCGGATGGCTTGTTGCAGCGCGGCGCGCTGTGGGGCTTCAATGGCTCCCGGCGGAATAGCGGCCAGCATTTCTTCCATCTGCTGGGTCTTGATGCTGTCGCTCCGCATCATCACGTTCCATTTCCCGGTGAGGGTGTCTGAAAGCATGGTGAGTTCGTGCTTTAACTGTTCATCGGAAATAGGGCGGGCCAGCGGACCAGCTTTCCCGGTGTCTTTGGAACAGCCGGCCAAACTCATGATCAGCGCCACAGATAGTCCAAAGAAGATACTTTTTTTCATGATTTCTGGTGTAAGGAAGACAGGTGGGAACCCGTTTTGCAAGCCTGAACCTATAGGCCAGACACCCTGCAAACGTAACAGTCCCCTTTCCCGTTACAACCCGCCAGCTTGCGGAGGTTATTTCTTCTCCGTTAAAAGAGAAAACAGGCGCGTGTAACAACGTTCGCCAGAAAACGCCGCAATGCCCGCAAAAGTATAGAAAACCGAAGAAGACAGCTCCGTTAGAAGTTTTTAAGGCCGTTGAGCAACAGGTTGGAAAGGAACTCCGCAATCTCGTCGGGGCTCATTTTGCCTTCGGGCTTGTACCACATGTGCAGCCAGTTCAAACTGGAGAGCAGCGTAAGCACCACAAACTTTTCATCGGTCACCTTGAACTCGCCGTTGGCGATGCCTTCGCGCACAA
This sequence comes from Rufibacter sp. JT3400010, assembly GCF_054956755.1. Taxonomy (NCBI): domain Bacteria; kingdom Pseudomonadati; phylum Bacteroidota; class Cytophagia; order Cytophagales; family Hymenobacteraceae; genus Rufibacter; species Rufibacter sp. JT3400010. The sequence continues at coordinate 285,038 of NZ_JBUDXA010000004.1, forward strand.
TCTCCCGCAGGCTTTCTTCGTACTGGAAACGCATGTCATGGAATTTGCCCAGAGAAGGTTCGCTTAAGTGACGCCACTCGTTCAGGAAAACGCCCGCCGCCTGTGGGTTTTTGGTCAATACCCGCACGTGCGCCGCAATGGCCAGCCGTAGTTTCTCGCCGGCAGAAACGTCTTTGTTTTTCACCTCGTCAAAGGCCGCGTTGAACTCGTCGGCCATTTTAAAGCAGACGCGTTGCAGAATATCTTCCTTTGACTTAATGTGCGAATACAGGCTTCCGGCTTCAATGCCCAACTCCAGCGCCAGATCGCGCATGGTGGTGGCGGCAAAGCCCCTTGATTTGAAGAGAGAAGTGGCAACTTGGTCAATCTGTTCTTTACGCGACATTGGGGTGCTGGACATAGAGGTACTGTTTACAATCAAAGCTACTAACGCGAACGCCTGTTCGCAAATTTATAAGCTGCCGGTACCTATCATAAGACGTAATGTGAAAGGTGCCCGGGAAAAGCTATCTTTGCGTTTTAGGCAAGTTTTTCTAAAAATAAGACGAAAACGTATATCTCCTATATTTTTAGAGTAAAAACTACGATAAGTACATAGAATATGTCAGAATATACTTCTTTAGATACCCTGGGCGAATTCGGTTTGATTCGTAGGTTGCAGGAAAACATTGAACTTAGTCAGCCTTCTACCATAGTAGGCATAGGCGATGATGCCGCCGTGCTGGAGCCTGGTCAGAAGCAGATTGTGGTCACCTCAGACATGCTGGTGGAGAACGTGCACTTTGACCTCACCTTCTGCCCCCTCAAGCACCTGGGCTACAAAGCGATAGCCGTAAACGTGTCTGACATTGCCGCCATGAACGCCATTCCCACCCAGATTGTGGTGAGTCTGGCCATTGGCGCGCGCTATACCGTGGAGGCTATGGAAGAACTGTACGCCGGCATGCGCCTGGCTTGTGAAAACTACAAAGTGGATTTAGTGGGCGGCGATACCACAGCCTCCCGCGGCGGATTGGTGATCAGTATCACGGCTTTGGGCGAAGTAGAGAAAGGCAAAGCCGTGCTGCGCAGCACGGCGCAAGTGAATGATTTGATTTGCGTAACTGGAGATTTGGGCGGCGCTTACCTGGGACTGCAATTATTGGAGCGCGAGAAACAAGCCTACCTCGCTGACCCAGAAACCCAACCCGAACTGGAAGGCAAAGACTATGTGGTAGGAAGACAGCTACGGCCCGAGGCCCGCATGGATGTGATTCATGAACTGAAAGAATTAGGCGTACACCCCACCGCCATGATTGACATTTCTGACGGATTGGGTTCTGAGTTACTGCACATCTGCTCCCAGAGCAGGGTAGGGGCGGCCATCTACCAGGACAAACTCCCCGCCGACCAGCAGACCTTGGAAACCGCCGAGGAATTCAAACTGGACCCGGTAACCTGCATTTTGAACGGTGGCGAAGACTACGAACTACTCTTCACCGTGAAAATGGCCGATTACGATAAAATCAGAAACCATCCAGACATCACCATCATCGGGAACATCACTGATGCCGGGGAAGGCGTGCGTTTGGTTACCCCCAGCGGCAATGCGTTCCCCATCAAAGCCCAGGGCTGGAATCACTTTGGGTAATAAGTAGTAGGGCAAATTAAATAGTAGGGCAAATTAAACTACCTACTTTGTCATCCTGAAAGGATCTTGTGGTCCAGCTAGAAAGCAGTAAATAAACGCTATTGCCGTTCGCCACCGAGATCCTTTCAGGATGACAAAGAGAGAAGAAGGTATGCTTATAGGGTGGCTACCGAAAAATCAACCTGAAAACGAAGGCCTAGGATGCCACCTCCAAAAAAGGAGTCACAGAAGTTTCCAGCATTTCAACCAGCTCGGCATCCATGAACGCGTAGTCATCTGGAATGTCCAGGATATGTATCTGCTTGTCTCGGGCGGTAGCTCCGTATTTGGATATGAGCAGATGCTTGTGCTTTTTCTCCATCACCAGAATCAAATCGGCCCAGTCCATCAGTTTTGAAGAGATTTTGATGCGGGCGCTCTCTGACGTACCCGCTGACCTAAACGAATGCCCGGCAAAGTTCTGGAAAATCTTCTCGGCGGTGGGGCTGCGCCACTGGTTCCGGCTGCAAACAAAAAGTACGTTCATGCAAGCGGCTTAATCCTCCGGGTACGGAACAAACACGAAGTTCATAAAATCGCGGTCAATCACAAAGAGGCAGCAATATTCATCGGCATCGCGGTAGGCTTGGTGGAAATCCTCCACTTTGTCTTCCTGCACCAAGCTGCGGCCCACAAAATCTTCCAGGTAAGAAGCATTGATGTTCCAGTCCAGGTCGCGCTCCTCGGCGGCAATGATGAGCCCGCCAATCTTTGTGACTTCCTTGGAGAACACGAAGATGGGGTACTTGGAAATATCACGCTTTCTAATGAGGTAAGAAGCTTCCTTTAACGTATCTGACACCTGCACGAAGTCTTTGGTGATGGTGCCTAAGTATTTGCCGTTCAGTTCTGGATCGTTCTGCATAATGGTAGCACGTATGGCGTATCAAGTATCACGAATATTTCTGTATAGAGATGCATTTAGGGGCCGTTTTACAGAAAACAGCCCCTAAATGCATGCTAAGTTTTCCGCTTAGTGGAAGTTTATCCTCTCAACGTAAGCAGCGCCACACTTTCTACGTGGTACGTCTGCGGGAACATGTCTACCGGCTGAATTTTCACCACATCATACAACTCAGAGAGCATTTCCAGGTCGCGGGCTTGGGTAGACGGGTTGCAGCTCACGTACACAATGCGGTTGGCTTTTACTTCCAGCAGTTTCTTCACCACGTCTGGGTGCATACCGGCGCGGGGCGGATCAGTGATGATCACGTCTGGGCGGCCGTGTTGGGCGAAGAGCTCGTCGGTGAGCACGTCTTTCATGTCGCCGGCGTAGAAATGCGTATTGGTGATGTCGTTGATCTGTGAGTTGATTTTGGCGTCCTCGATGGCACTGGCCACGTACTCAATGCCTACCACCTGCGCCGCCGAACGGGCCACGAAGTTAGCGATGGTACCCGCCCCGGTGTACAGGTCATACACGGTCTCATGGCCGTTTAGCAGCGCGAACTCGCGGGTGAGTTTATACAAGTTGTAGGCCTGCTCTGAGTTGGTCTGGTAAAAAGACTTCGGCCCAACTCTGAAACGCAAACCTTCCATCTGTTCATGAATGTACGGCTCGCCGTGGTAGCATACTACCTCCAGGTCATGGAAGGTCTCGTTGCCCTTGTTGTTGACCACGTACTGTAGCGAGGTAATCTGCGGAAAAGTCTGCAAGAGATACTCCAGCAAAGGCTGAAGCCAGTCTAAGCGGTCCTGAAACACCTGCACAATCACCATCAAATCACCGGTATTGGCGGTCCTGATGATGAGGTTACGCAGAAAGCCTTCCTGTTTCACCAGATTAAAAAACGGCAGGTTGTGCTCCAGCGCGTACTGTTTCACGGCCAGCCTGATCTCATTAGACGGAGCCGGTTGCAAATAACAATGCTTCAGGTCCACGATTTTGTCAAACCGCACCGGAATATGGAAGCCCAAGGCCCTGCGTTCAAGTTCTTCGCCGCTGTCTATCTGCTCTTTGGTAAGCCAGGCGTTGTCTGAGAACGTGAATTCCAGCTTATTTCGGTAAAAACTTACCCGATCAGATGGCAAGATGGGCAGCATTTCATGGCCGGTAATCTTGCCAATGCGCTCAATATTGTCATTTACCTGTTTCTGCTTGAAAAACAGCTGGGTGTCATAAGGAATATGCTGCCATTTACAGCCGCCGCACACGCCAAAATGCTCGCAGAACGGTTGGGTGCGCATCTCTGAATACGTATGGAAATGCACCGGAACGGCTTCCAGGAAGTTCTTTTTCTCTTTGGTCACACGGACGTCCACCACATCTCCGGGCGCTACGTCAGAGATAAAAACCACCAGATTCTCATATCTCGCCAGGCATTTGCCCTCGGCGGCCATCTCTTCCACGTGTAGCTGCGGAAGGATGTTGTAGTTGCTTTTTCTTTTCTTGTGTCTTCTCACGATGCCGCGAAATTACAAAGAAAACTCTGCACAGCCGCCTCTTGACCAAAGCTTCTGTTTAGGCGGTCTTTTCCTGTAAACTCGTTTTAAAGGAGTTTTTCAGGAAAAAGCCTTGAAACGAGTTTGTGAAAAATAGGGGAGGAGTTCAGGAACAGGAAACCAGAGAGACCATCATACTGGGCAGCAATCTCGTTTTATATAGCGGTGTTCCGTTTCAGAGCCCTTTTCTGGAAGTCAGCCCTAAAACGAGGCTATATCTTTTTAAATCTGACACCCAAGTTGATGCCCGGCCACACCACCACGCGCGACTGCCGGGAGATGTTCTCAAACAAAGGCCAGGGCTCCAGTTTCATGCCCGGATCTTCACCTACTTTCAGCGGACGCCGGTTAGAGACGAACACGTTGAGCGTGGCCCCGTACAGCAGCGCCACTTTCCCGAAGTCCTGCTCTTTGGTGAGGCGCACCTGCTCCAGGAGATTGCTGGAGCCGTTGGTCCAGAACTTGTTTTCGTTCACCTGGTAAATGAGCACATCCAGAAATAGGCCCTTGGGATTCACCGGAAAACCCAGCCCCAACCCATACCCGAAATGATGCTTGCCCTCGTGCGGACCCCAACCCAGCGCGAAAACGCTGTACAGTTTCTGGGTTCCCAGTTTGAGGGCTCCATTGGCGTAAAAGGTTTCCCCGGCCCATACCTCGGCCCGATAGTAGCCGCCGCGCCGCACAATGTTGATCAAACCCAACGTGGCCCCGCTGCTGGAATCGGCGATGTTGATCAAGCCCATCTGCAAACCTTTGGAGTGGCTCGTCCGGTTGATGGCTCCAAGTTGCAAGCCGTTCAGCACACCGGTGGCCGTATTGAGTACCCCGCCAATCTGCGCTCCGTTCACATCACCTTCCACCGAGTTCAGAATGCCGCCTAACTGAAGACCTTCCAAACTGGCCTCGGGAGAGAGGAGGGAATCTGCTTTCTGGCGCTGCGGCACAGAAAAGTTGGTGGGCAGCGCCCCCACGGTATTGAGGATTCCGGCCAGTTGCAAGCCTTTGGAGAAATATCGGTTCCGGTTGATCAAGCCGCTGAGTTGAAGGCCGCTCACCCCGCCGCTTTTATCGCCCAGCACCCCGAAGGAAAAGGATGTGTAATACTGCTCGCTCTGCCTGCCGTTGGAGCTTAAATTAGGTGTAACCGAGAACTGAACCGGACGATATTCCAGGGAAGCGCCTGCTGGTGTTTGGGAGAAACCATCCGCAGCAAGGCCCAGGAGCGTTGCAATGGAGAAAAGAAGTTTTTTCATGGGAAACGTGATAAATCACCTTTGTGAAGGTGGTTAGAAGTAAAGACGGCTTTTGTGCCATTTACCCCCACGTTGCTTGGATGATTGTTGATGACATTCCCCGGTATGGGCAGTGACCAGATGAGGAAAATGGTGCGAAACTTATCGTAGATTTGCGACGGCTGCTTTGCGGCAAAAGAAGCATTTGAACATGAAAGATAAAGTTGTCATTATCACCGGCGGATCGTCCGGCATTGGGCGGGCCTGCGCCTTGGCGTTCGGGCGGGCCGGCGGAAAAATCGTGATTTCGGCCCGGAATACGCAAAAGTTGCAGGAAGTAGGCCAGGAACTGAAAGCCGCCGGCGTGGAGTATCTGGCCGTGACCGGCGATGTCAGCAAAGAGGAAGATTGCCGTAGGCTGATAGATGAAACCGTCGCCCGGTTCGGAAAAATTGACGTGATGCTCAACAACGCGGGCATCAGCATGCGGGCGCTGTTTCAGGACGTGGACTTGAATGTGATCCGGCAGCTCATGGACATCAATTTCTGGGGAACCGTGTACTGCACCAAATACGCGTTGCCACACCTCCTGAAAAGCAAAGGGTCCGTGATTGGGGTATCTTCCATTGCCGGTTACCAGGGCTTACCCGGGCGCACGGGTTATTCAGCCTCTAAATTTGCAATGCAGGGCTTCTTGGGAGCCTTACGCACTGAGACCTTGCACCAGGGATTACATGTTATGATCGCCTGCCCCGGGTTTACGGCTTCCAACATTAGAAATACCGCCTTGGCAGCAGATGGGCGTCAGCAGGGGGAGTCGCCGCGCGATGAAGGCAAAATGATGAGTTCTGAGGAAGTGGCGGCCCTCATCTTGGAAGGCACTCGCAAGCGGAGACGGGAATTAGTGATGACGGGACAAGGCAAACTGACGGTGTTCCTAAGCAAATGGTTTCCCGGTATAACAGATAAACTGGTGTACAACCACATGAAGAAAGAGCCAGATTCTCCTTTCAAATAAAACCTGTTTCGGGGCAGTTTTTGGGAGAACTGCCCCGAAACAGGTTTGCTTTTGAAGGCGCTTAGAACAAATCTTTGCTGCCCAACGGCTGCGGAAGAAGTAGGAGGTTGTTTTTCCGGATGTAGGCCGTTTTGTCTTCCCATTCAATTCGGTACCAAATATCTTCCTCTCCCAGAATATTGACTTTGTGGCCCGTACTCACCGTGGCCACCAGGCCCGCTCCGGCCGAAGGAGCGGTCATGATGGGAACATTCCCGTTTCTGATAATTCCTTGCTGGTCCAGACTCAGAAAGTTGGCGAAGTAGAAGAGAAAAAGTAGATAGAGCAGCAGTCCGGTTTTTGCCTCTGTGCTGATGGGCTTTCTCTTGGTCCACCTGATAACGAGGAGCGTAGTGATAATGGCCGCCCCCACCAGCAACACTTCCAGAATTTGGGTATAATACTTATAAAACTGGGTTTTGAAGAAGTTCCAGTCTGTGTACTCATACCCCGAAAGGTGCTGCTGCAACCCTACCTCTTCCATTTTCCTCAACACAGATCTGCTGGGTTGCTTGCTGTAGTACAACTGCAGGTAGTGCATAGACTGCGTGTATTGCTGCAAGCCCTCATGGATGTACGCCATTTTTAGAAGCATTTGCGGCGAATAAATGCGCTTCTGGGAGAGCAACTGCTCGTAAATTTTTAGAGCTTGGGTATAGTTGTGCTTGTTAAACAATGAATCTGCTTCCTCCAATGCAGCAGTAGGTGATTGAGCCCTAATAGGTTGTGTGCCGAAGAACCAGAACACACAAAAAAGCACATAGAATTTGCGGAAAATGTTTGGCATTTACAGAAAGTGGTGATACTTTTGCATCGCAAATGAGGGAAACGCCCTTCCTAGCAAAGGTAGTAAAAAGATTCTGTAGCTCAGCTGGTAGAGCAATACACTTTTAATGTATGGGTCCTGGGTTCGAATCCCAGCGGGATCACTTGATTCCAAAAGCCTTTCCGATGTACAGTCGGGGAGGCTTTTTTTACCACCTTCTTTCAATTTCTGATTCTGTAGCTCAGCTGGTAGAGCAATACACTTTTAATGTATGGGTCCTGGGTTCGAATCCCAGCGGGATCACTTCCTAAAGCCTCTTATTCTCAAGAATAAGAGGCTTTTTTCATTTAGGCTTTGATCAGATATTCTTAGGTAGCTTACTGAAAATGCCTCCTTGCCACTTCTTATGGACTTCCAATCGTTTGGCATTACTAGTTGGTCAGATAGTTGAATAAAGGCAATGAAATTGCTTTCCTCAGTTGAATGCTTTCTGCCCCATCGTAAGTAATGCTCTAAAGTATCAGGTAGAAACTGATTGTTTGCCCAGGTATACAAAAGTGCCTGTTGATATCTCTAGATATACTCCGGTGTTCCTTCTTCTTTGTTATTCCGAAAACCGTTTTTGTTCTGTCTTGCTCTGTACTGTGGAAATTATAAGCGATTGCTTATCTTGGTGTTAGGAGTATGATTTGATGTACTATAATCCGTAAAGCACAGAGTGCTTGGGGCTTTACCTGTAAGAAAATCAGGAGGCAAAGGCAACCTTTTATACCATCTCCGTTAATAGTGATTCGCTTCAGTAAACACCTCAAAAAGGTGGTTACGGAGGTAGAGCCGTTTGGGCTAAGATGTTGCTTAAGCGGCGAAGGCTTTGAAACCAAAAAGTCAATTAAATTTAATAATTGAGCTTTAGCGGACTTCAAAACTCAAAGCTTAAGGTAATACTTTAATATAAACTTTGTTGAAATGTTAAAGTTGCAAGGTCAATAAGAGGTAAGTGAGCAATAATTCAAGGTAATTCGTCTGAATGGAGTAAAAATTTCAATGCAGCGCCTCAAACTACAGAATAACGCATGATAAAATAAATAGGACTTTTTTAATTAAGTTTTAATAAAATAAACTAAAAGGACCTGTCTTTAGGCGTGTTATTTCAAAATAATATGCAAAAACGTAACAGAACTAATATTTTATTGTATATTTGACCAAGGAATAAATAAATGCATGTTTATGAAGTCTGCTCCAGTTACCGTAAATGAGTCTCGCAATTTGAATGAGTGGCAGACCCTGCAATTCACAGGTACTGTTGCTGATTCATGGAACTCTAAGCCATTAGAGGAGATAGGCAGTATTTTCAAGGTTGCTCCGTCCTTTCGTTCCTTTGGCAACTTTAAGCAATTCTTCCAGTCTGTGCTTGCGCATGCTAAATCGCAAGGTTTAGCTCTGTTGTCTCTTTCAACAGACAAGCTTTGGAAAAGAAAGCTGTTAGGCTTGCATGAACCAGTTCATTTTGGAATGCCCTTCCAGAATATCTCTGATTCGGTTCTGGAACTTCACCTTCTCGAGGATACTTCTACAATAGGAGGCATTGTGAACAATGAGACTGAACAGGCGCTCCCTGTCCGATCTTTACCCAAAAGCATTAAGCAGTCCCCGTTATCTTCCAAGCCAAACCAAGGCTTTGATCACCTGCAAAAGGCTGGAGCCTTGAGCGCCGAAGTGAGTTCATTACTGGAAGCGGGATTGTGGGAGTACTCCATAGAAACAGAGGCATTCTTCTGTACAGAATACGTACATCAACTGCTGGATATTCCATCTTCTATTCCCCTGGAGGACTTTGATTCTTTCATGCCGTTCCTCACAGAGGAAAGTCGGGTTAGTTTAACTAATGCCTGGGATAATCTGATCACCAATGGAGATGAACTGAACTGTTTGGTTGAAGTGCCAAGCGGCGAGAATTCGTCTTGGTTGAGAGTGAAGGGCAAAACGGTGATCAAGGACTCAAAAGTCTCTAAATTGGTAGGCTCTATTCAGAATGTTACTGAATATGTAGAGAAAGAAAGATTGCTGGTGGCAGAAAAGGCGGTGGCTGAACATGCGGCCCAACTTAAAACGGAGTTCGTTTCTTACATGAGTCATGAAATAAGAACTCCCTTGAACGCCATCATGGGTTTGACCTATCTTCTTTTGCAGGAAGATGGTTTGAAAGAAGAGTATAAAGAAAACCTGAACTCTATCCATTTCTCTTCCCAAAACCTGCTGGCTTTAATCAACAATACCCTTGATTACTCAAAAATGGAGGCCGGCAAGGTGGAGCTGGAGAAAGTGAACTTTCATTTAAAAGATCTGCTAAAGAACACGCATCAGGCGCTCTGTCTGCGCTCCATGGAAAAGAGAATCAACTTTGATCTTTCCATTGACCCACGCACGCCATCTGAGGTGGCCGGTGATCCGGTAAGATTGATGCAGATTCTGAATAATCTACTGAGTAACGCTATCAAGTTTACGGACCATGGTTCGGTAACACTTGGCGTAGAAGTGGTTTACCAGAATAATCTGGAATGGGTGTTAGACTTTACCGTGTCAGACACCGGGATTGGTATTCCGGTAGAGAAACAAAGCAGCATTTTTGAAAGTTTTACGCAAGTAAGTTCTGCTACCCACAGGCAATACGGGGGAACAGGTCTAGGACTTTCCATTACCAAGAACCTGGTGGAACTACACAAAGGAGCCATTCAAGTGAAAAGTGTTCCGGGTGAAGGTTCGGCCTTTAGTGTTCGGTTAAGATTTGTGAAACCGCAATCTTCTCTGGTTACCCTTCCTAAGATTGGAAGCAATAAAATTACCAGTGCCAAGCTGAGAGGGGTTAAAATATTGGTAGTGGATGACAACGTCATGAACAAGACTGTTGCCACCAAGCTACTCACCAACTGGCACGCCGAAGTGGACACGGCGGAAGATGGATTAGCGGCAATAGCAAAAATCGAATCTGCAGACTATGACTTGGTGCTGATGGACCTTTATATGCCTAAGCTAAATGGCTTCCAGACAGTTTCTAGGCTGCGCGATAGAGGATACAACTTGCCTGTAATTGCGTTAACGGCGAATGCCAGCGAAGAAGAGCGCAAAAGAATATTATCGGCCGGTGTCAATGATTACCTGACCAAGCCTTTTGTGCCTCAGGACTTATTCAATAAACTGCTTCAGCACCTGAACACCAATAGGATCATAACTAAGGTAGAACTTGGGGCGTAGTAGCCTTCTCGTTTTATGTCCTTTCACTACATAGTTAAAGCCTTGTTCGTTAGATCAACCTCACAGTAGTGAGGTTGATCTGGCTTTACAGTTAGGCGCAAGATGATTTGCAGATTTGATTCAGTGTTTAGGTGGAAAAATTACGTTTTTAGGTTAAAAACGTAATCTGGGTTCTAAACTTCCAGTATTGATCAAGAAGAAAGTTAAGTATTCATAGCCTTGCTCCTATAACAGTCATCTCAAGTTAAGAGCAGGTCTGGAAATTTAACCGGACCTCTCACGCCAAATTTATATACGTTACAGGCTGAGGTGTTTAGGAGTTTGCCAAATAAAAGCACGGTCCAAATTGCAGGTATAGTCCTTATGAACAGATAGATAGATAAATATTCAGGATTCCGTTACCAGTTAATACTAATAGTAACGTGCAGATGCAATTAACTATTGTCCAAATACTTTCTTAAATTGGCAGTATAAGATGGTTAATTGCTTTTATCTAATATTTATTTTTAGTCTTCATGCCCAGTTTACAAAATGACTCTTCTGCAAAAATCTTTGTGCTGGAAGATGATCTTTGGTACTCCCAGTTCTTAAGTTACCATCTGTCTTCCAATCCCGATCATCAGGTAGAAGTATTTAATTCTGTAGATGAGTTTCTGGACCGTTTATCAGAGTCTCCCACTATCATTACGCTAGACTATCACTTGCCTTCTGTCTCGGGTGAGGAGGTTTTGCAGCAGATTCTGAAAAAGAGCCCCAATTCGTACATCATCATCATTTCGGGCCAGGAAGATATCAGAAAAGCAGTAAGTCTGATGCAAATGGGGGCGTATGATTACATAGTCAAAAATGAGGAAACCAAAGATCGGCTTTGGAGCATCGTTGAGAAAATAAAGCACAATAGAACCCTCAAGCAAGAAATAGAGGTACTTCGGAAGGAAGTCAACCAAAAGTATACTATTGGGAGCGAGTTGGTCGGGTCTTCTGAGCCCATCAAGAAAGTGTATCATTTGGTTGAAAAAGCTGCCACAAACAACATAAATGTGACGGTTACCGGTGAAACCGGAACAGGGAAAGAACTTATTGCCAAAGCCATTCACCTGAACTCCAAAAGGTCAAAGATGCCCTTTGTGGCGGTGAACATTGCCGCCCTTCCCTCTGAGCTATTGGAAAGTGAACTGTTTGGGCACGAGAAAGGAGCTTTTACCGGTGCCACCGCCAGAAGGGTAGGCAAGTTTGAAGAAGCAAACGGCGGTACCTTGTTCCTGGATGAAATTGGGGAAATGAGCTTCAATCTTCAAGCAAAGCTACTACGGGTTTTACAGGAAAGAGAAGTGACACCGGTAGGGTCAAATAAAAGTATTCCCGTTGATGTACGCATCATTACCGCTACCCACCGCAATCTGCTGGAGGAAGTAAAGAAAGGAAACTTCAGAGAAGATTTATTTTACAGACTATTGGGCATACAGATTCATTTACCCCCCCTTCGGGAAAGAGGGCATGATATATTGTTGATTGCCCATAGAGTTTTGAAAGACTTTTGCCAGCAGAATGAAATGGAAGAAAAGTCTTTCACCTCTGAAGCGCAGAAGAAACTGCTGAGCCATCAATATCCGGGAAATGTGCGGGAACTCAAGGCCGTTGTAGAATTGGCCGCGGTTCTCTCAGATTCTAAGTCAGTGACCGAAAATGATATACAGCTCCAGAAGGCGGTAACTCAAGCCTCTGCAGAGGAGAAAACATTAGATGAATATATCTATGAGACCGTTCAGCGGTACTTAGATAAGTATAATTATAATGTAGTGTACGTGGCCGAGAAACTCAAGGTAGGCAAGTCCACTATCTATAGAATGATCCAAAAAGGAGACGTCCTTATTCCGGAACAAAAGAAGTTCTGATAGCAAACATTTTGTTTTAAGGCTGTTTTAGAGAAATAAGCCCTAAAACAAGAACCTGTAGGCCCTGCTTGGTTCTAAAGCGGTTTTATTGGTTAAGCAACATTACAAACAATAAGGAATAGGTGGGTTTGGAAGGGAGATTTGCTGAATAGTTATGTCGTTTATTGAACAGATTTTTGAAGAAAGCCCCAATCCTACCTATGTCAAGGATTCGCAAGGGAAGATCATATGGGCCAATACCGCCTACGCACTACTGAACGGATGTAATCTGGCTCAACTCCTTCAGAAAGGAGCATTAGACTTTGATTTCTCGTATGACAGAGATTTGGAAGTGCTGCGCACAGAGGAAATAAGCGAAATTGAAGAGTTCTACAAACTGGCAGATGGAAGCGGTGCTTGGTACCTCACGGTAAAAAAAACAATCGTTCAGCCGAATGGAGAGCATTGTCTCTTCTCTACTTCTACTGAAATCACCAACCTCAAAGAAACCATTCAAGTGGCCGAAGACTCTTTCGCCGCCAAGGAGAAGTTTTTGACAGATGTCAGCGCTGAGTTAGAGGCTCCGGTAAACGCCATCATCAGTTTAATCAGGCTCCTGAAACAGACGTTTATAAGTAAAGACCAAAAACGGTATCTGAATTCAGTTTTGTCTATTTCTGATTACCTCCTGGAGGTTCCCAAAGATGTGCTGGAATATGCCAGAGTGGAGGCCGGCGTCTTAAATTCAGCCACAGAAATTGTTGACATTATGCCGTTCATAGGCAGGGCTGTGCAAACAGTAATTCCCAAAGCATCTGAGCAGGGGGTTAATGTCAAATTTACAGAACCATTAGTGAATTTGCCTCTCGTCGAGATCAATCCGGTTCATCTGAATTTGGTTATAGTAAAGATCATAAAAAGTGCTGTACGGTATACAAAGACCAAAGAAGTGGTATTTTCTGTCTTTCAGAAAGAAAGGTCTGATGATACGTTACACTTGCAGTTCTCCATTAAGAACATAGGTTTAGATCAAAATGCAGAGGTTTTGTCAAAACTGTTCGAAACTGAAAATGCCCTTCGCACTAATAAGTCTAAAAGGAGCGGAGTTGACATAGGAGTTTACACTTGTAAAAAGCTTATTGAACTTCAGGGCGGCAAAGTTTGGCTAGAGGAATCAAATGGTTTAGGGAAAAGCATTGAATTTATTCTGCCTTTTCCTATCATTCAGAGTAAGACAACTGCTCAACAGAAGAGTCTTCAGAAGGAATCAAACCAACCTGCACAAGCAATTGTGTTGAATCTGCTTTTGGTTGATGCAAATGCAGACTCACAGGAATTAGTGAAAAAGCAAATCCAGAACTGGAATACTTCATTAGATATAGCCCAAAGTGAAGAAGAAGCCCTGCACTTTGTGAATGAGGTGAGTTATGATTTGATTTTGCTGGACGAAGAAATAAACGGAGTGAAAGCTTCTGAAATTGCTTCGCTGATCAGGAAATCAAACGGATTAAACGAGTTAAACCAATACACACCTATTGTCGCATTTACGTCTACTCTTGACAACGTAGATGGTGAAAAATGTGGAGCATTAGGTGTAACGGAATATCTAAGAAAGCCTTATCATCCCTTTGATTTATACCTATGTATATCTAATAATACAGGGCATAATGCAAGAGAGCAGCAGATGCGTTTAAAGGAAACAGAGGAGCCAGACCAGTTGCTGTACGATTTTTCAGGGCTAGGCAATATGGCAGAAGACGCTGTGTTTATCAGGAAAATGCAGAAACTGTTCATTGACATAGTCCCTGGGCAGATTTCAAAATTGTCACAAGCGGTTCAACGGCAAGAATGGGATGCAGTAGCGCTTATTTCCCATAGTTTAAAATCTACCTATGGAAACATTAAGGTTGTAAAAGCTGCCGAAGCAATGAAAAAAATAGAAGAGATATCGAATTCAAGAACAAACCTTTCAGAATTAAATAAATTGTTAGAAATTGTAAAAGATACCACACAGAAAGTAATAGAAGTTTTCTCTAAATAACTAGATTTGACTCATTGACGTATTTTTAAATGAAATCCCATTTTTATACAGGTGAATTAATAAATCATAGTAATAAGAATTAAATAAAAATCTATTTATAAAAACTGAAACGCAGGTTCAGGCTAATACGTCCTCTAAATCTTAATATAGATCTTCTTGAATGTTTTAGCAGGATTTTGTTTCCTGCTCCCACTCTGGAACAGTGTTTCCCAAAATGGGATTACTTGTTCTAATCTCTTTATGGTATTATACTCTAATACTATTATTTAAGACAATAGTAAGATTGGCATGGTAATTTCATAGTCTATATAAAAAAGATAAAATGAAGCAGTGTATACTAATTGTGGATGATGAACCTACCATAGGGCTGATATTGGAGCATTACTTTTCCAAATCCTACAGAGTGGTGGTGAAGTCAAACGGTAAAGAAGCTATGGCTTGGCTGGAAGAGGGACACCATATAGATGCTATAGTAGCTGATTTTGAAATGCCTTACATGAATGGTTTAGATTTTGTCAGACAATTAAGAGCCAGCACCCTATTTAGAGATATACCTTTGGTAATGCTATCAGGTAAAGAAGAATCAAGAAACAAGATCCTCTGTCTGAAGAGTGGCGCAGATGACTATATGATAAAACCTTTCAATCCTGAAGAATTAGAAATACGGATAAAGAATGTTTTAAAGAGAGTAAAAATTTCTTAAGGTATTAAGAACATGAGGGTTGCTTATCTTTCACCAGACATTCAGGATGCTACTCAATTTGAGGCTGAATTTGGTCAATATGCTGAGATAAAGCACTTTGATAACCCTAAATTCTTTTTAAGCTCATTAGAAAATGGCACTAGCTATGATGTGATCATAAATGCAGCAATGCCAGGCTCTCCCTTAGGTATAAATTTATTAAAAGCTATAAAAGAAAATCTTGGGCTAACAATACCAATGATATGGCTC
Source organism: Rufibacter sp. JT3400010 (assembly GCF_054956755.1). NCBI lineage: Bacteria > Pseudomonadati > Bacteroidota > Cytophagia > Cytophagales > Hymenobacteraceae > Rufibacter > Rufibacter sp. JT3400010. The sequence continues at coordinate 300,326 of NZ_JBUDXA010000004.1, forward strand.
TCAAATAGCCCGGTGCCACCTACTTTGCAAAGAGTATTAATGTCTGCAGGAGTTGCAGATATCTTCTACCAAAAACCAGATAAGGATAAATTAATTACTAGAATTAATTATTTGGCCAAAGCCAAAAAAATGGAAATTGATACTAAAAATAATAACGTCTTTGCATACAAATATCCTATAGGGAAGAGAGTTTTTGATATAGTTGTAGCTTCAACAGCTTTAATCTGCTTATTCCCCATTTTATTAATTATAACGCTTTTAATCAAACTTGAATCTAAAGGGCCTGCTTTTTACTACTCCTACAGAGTTGGAACAGGCTTTAAGATTTTCAAATTCTGGAAATTCAGGTCTATGCGTCAGGATGCAGATCAATTGTTAGATTCTATTAAGGTGTTCAACCAATACCAAGTTCCGGCAGAGGAAACTAAAGAAGAGGAGGAGCATACGCTTTGTGCAACCTGCATGGAAAATGGGCTAGGGTGTTCAAATCAACTAATTGATGAGCGGGGTAGGTTGATTTGTGAGCAGCAATACATTGAATCAAAGAAAAATAAAACTGGTGCTGCGTTTATTAAGATTGCCAATGATCCTAGAATTACCCGTTTGGGAATGTTTCTTCGGAATACGAGCATTGATGAACTGCCACAATTATACAATGTGCTACGGGGAGATATGTCAATTGTAGGTAACAGGCCCCTGCCTATTTATGAAGCTGAGAAAATAACTACTGACGAGTATGCTGCCCGTTTTATTGCGCCAGCCGGAATAACCGGGCTTTGGCAGGTAAGTAAGCGCGGAAAAGGGAATATGTCAGAATCAGAACGGAAAGCCTTGGATATTGAGTATGCTCAAAAGTTTTCCTTTAGAAAGGACTTGTACATACTCCTGAAAACTGTTCCTGCAATGTTTCAAAAAGAAAATGTTTAATAATGCTTAATATGAAAAAACTTTCACTTGCTATTTTCTTGGTCTTTAACGGTTTGGTGACCTTTGCCCAAGGCACCCCTCCTCAAGGAGCCGACTGGGAAAAGAAGCTTTTCTATTCTGAATATGCTCTTCCTATATTGATTGATGCAGCCCTTGCGAATGCCGCTGAGTTGGAGAACGCAGATGCAGCTAAGTTAATAGCCCAGGAGGAGCGAAAAATTATCCGGAAGAACTTCTATAGCAACTTTGCATTAAACTCAGCTTATCAATATGGTACCTGGGAGAATTTCGGGTACGCGGGTGATCCTGTAAATTCCTTTAACGCTTTTGACTCTCCTTTGCGGGCAAGGTATACCATGGGTTTTACAGTAGCATTACCATTGGGTCAACTTCTTAGCAGACATAATCTCATTAAGAAGCAAGATTTGACTATCGCGCAAGTGGAGGGAAATAGAAAGATTGCAGAAAAGCAAATCAGACAGCAAGTGATTACCCTTTACCAGAATATTGTATTGGCAAAATCACAATTGGAGCTTCAGCAGCAGGCGTATCAGTCAGCTGTTGTAACAAATAAACTTGCTGAAAAGCAATTTAAAAGTGGTGAAATACTAATCGATGCCATGTCTAGTGTGCAGCAAGCTTATAATAGTACCGCGGTTGCTCTGCAATCTGCAAAGGTAAATTACGAGACCACTCTCATGATGATGGAAGAGACAATTGGAACGAGATTAATTGATTTAATAAAAAGCAAATGAAACTAACGGAAATCTTCAAAATCATACGTCGTAATTGGTTTATGCTGCTTGCGGTGACCTCTGTGACGGCGGCATCAATATACTTTTTTGTAAAAGATAATGATGATGAATATACATCCTATACTACCATTTACACGGGTATAGCAACTGGTTATGATCTTAACAGTGTATCGGCAAATAACAGCGAGCATAAAGCTGCTGCAAACGCTTTTGCCAACCTGATTTCTATCATTGATTCCAGAGAGATCAGGAAGCAATTATCCTTCCGTCTTTTGGCTTCGCATTTGATGTTAAAAGCCCATGACCCTAGTGTCTTGAAAGCGAGTTCTTATGAGAAGTTACAGGAAATGGTGCCCGCTTCTCTTAGAACAAAGTTAGTAGGAGCAACGGTTGAAGAAACTGCCGATAATATTGCCAAGTATTATGAAGCCTCTAAGAAAAACGTAATACGCGATATTATTTACTCAGATGAGTTTGACTATTCAGGGGCTGCTTCAGCTTCTGCAAACACAAAATCTGCTATTGAAGCTAAACGGATTAGCGATAGTGATCTTTTGCAAATTTCTTTCACCTCTACAGATCCGGCTCTTTGTAAAAATGCATTAGAGATCTTAACACAGTTGTTTATTGCGAAACATAAGAATCTGCATACTGCTCAATCTGAGACCGTTGTAGATTACTTTAATACAGCAACTGAAAATTCTTTGCAGAAATTAAGAATAGCAGAGGCAAACCTGCTCAATTTCCAGAAAACAAATGGAATTGTTGACTACAACTCTCAAGTTGAAAATACGGCATCTGAGAAAAACTCTTTACTGGGTAAGTACAATGATCTAGAAACCGAATATGCCGGTGCACGCGCCACTTTGCGTTCATTGGAGCAGAGTATAAAATCTAGAGGTGTTCCAAATTTATATAGCCAAGATGTACTGAGATTGAAGAATAGAATCACTGATGTTTCTAATCAAATTGCAGAATTGGAAATATTAAACAGGGGTAACTCTAGTGACGCTCAATCATCCAAATTAGCTGCTTTGAGAAAGGAAGCTGATGATCTTGAGGAGAAGATGTTAAATTCAGTAGATAAGCATTTTGCCAACACACGTTCTACAGAAGGATTGCCAATGGGATCTGTGCTTACTGATTGGGTTAGAGCTACGTTCCTGGTGGAAGAGTTGAGAAGTAAATTAGGTTTGGTAAACAAGCAGAAAGCTGAGTATGCACAAGAGTACTCGAAGCTTTTGCCTTTGGGTGGAGAAAGTAAAAGATTGATTCGTGAGGTAGATCTAGCTGAAAAGGAGTATTTAGCTCAATTAGATGGCTTAAAAGAAAGTAAACTGAACCAACAGAATGTGGAGCTTACTTCCCAACTGAAAGTAGTTGACTCACCTTACCAACCTACCAGCCCTGCAATATTTACACGCTTGTTGCTTATCCTTTTCGGATCATTTAGTGTGTTCTTGCTAACTCTTGGAGCGCTACTTGCCAATGCTTTGCTTGATCAATCATTGCAGAAGCCTTCAATTGCAGCTAGAAAAATGCAGTATCCGGTATTTGGAATTTTGCCTGCCACTGATACTTCAAATTCAAAACAGTTGCTTCTTGCTCAAAGGGCAGAAGATCAATTGGCTCGTCAGTTAATACTGAAAATGAGACAAAAAGAGACTGCTGGTCCTTTTGTAGTGGGAGTATTAAGCAGCATGGCCGGAGAAGGCAAAACAGAACTATGCAATGCTTTGGCAAGTAACTTGATCTCAATGGGCATTGAAACACAGGTTTTATTCCCGGAAAGCCACAAAGGCAGAATTAGTCCAGATGCACATAATAGTTTTTATGCTCCACTCCAGGGTGTGTTAACAGATGCTTCTATTGAGGACTTAGCAGGACTGGAGTTTATGAGTAACTCTGTAGTGCTTGTGGAGTTCCCGGCAGTGTTGGAAGATACCTATCCGGTGTCTCTCTTTAAGCACTTAGACTTGATTCTGTTGACAGTAAGAGCAAACCGAATCTGGCAACAGGCAGACAGAACTATGTTCGAAAGTATTCAGAAGGTTACGAATGCTCCTATTGAAACTGTTCTGAGTTCTGTGAAGCAGGACGATGCAAAAGAAATGGTGATTGTTAGACCTAATAGTTTTGCACAGGAACAAAAAGTCCTTCCGTCTCCTAAGAATTTCCCGGCTTTAGAAACAGTCTAGATAGTCTTCTGAGTACAGAACTCTGATGTTTTCCTATAATTAATTACCTTACTTATTTCACGTCTGCAAAGTAATTGTAAGAGGTGAAATAAGTAAGGTCTTATCAAATAGTACAAGATTATTTCAATGGAGCAGATTGCCACATCATCGCAAAAAAGAATTTCAAACTTCTTGATACCCTTAGCCGTGCTAGCGGCTGTTGGTATTGGGTGGTTAACTGCTCAGATTGGTTTTCTATTGCCAGGGCTATTGCTGGTCACTCTGTTTGTTATTCCGTTAGTTTATTACATTTTCAATGAGCCAAAAGTAGGAATCATATCTTTTATTGTTTACTGCTTCGTCTATAACTTTTTCGCTAGAGAAATTGGGCATTTTCAATACTTGTATGTCATTGAAGGGCTGTTAGTACTTACGTGGCTAGCTGCAATATTCCATACTAAAAAACATTATGATTGGTCTAACTTACGAAATGAAATTTGTGTAATTGGAGCAATCTGGATGTTGATAAACATTCTAGAACTATTTAATCCTGCTGGTTCTAGTGTGCTGGGTTGGTTATTAGAGGTGCGTTACCATTTGCTCTGGATCTTAACTGTACCCCTGTGTATGGTTATATTCAATACGAAAAGAGACCTTAATATTTTCTTGATTCTTCTTATTTGTATGTCTTTACTGGCAACATTCAATGGAATCAAACAAATCACTGTAGGTTTATTTCCTGGTGAATTAGAGTGGTTGAATACGTATGGGTATATGACTCACCTTATTTGGGGTGAATTACGGGTATTTTCCTTTTACTCAGATGCAAGTCAGTTTGGTGCCTCTCAAGCTCAATTGTTTGTAATAGCATTCACGTTGGCCCTAGGGCCATTTAAGAGGTGGAAAAGAGTTTTATGTGGTTTGGCTGCACTTATTTTCCTGTATGGGGAGTCCATCTCAGGAACAAGAGGTGCCATTTTTACTTTATTCGTTGGTTTGGCAGTTGTTCTGTTAATCAATAAGAATTTAAAAGTAATTACAATTGCTCTTATGATCGCCGTAGCTGGGTTTTGCTTCCTTAAGTTTACTTACATAGGAGAGAGCCATTTTGAGATCAGGAGGATGCGTTCTGCGCTGAACTCAAATGATGCTTCATTTAATATCCGTCTAAGCAATCAGATGAAACTTCAGCATTACTTAGAGTCCCGTCCTTTTGGTGGAGGGGTTGGTGCCATAGGGTATTCTGGTGAGAAGTATAACTCAGGTAGCTATTTGGCCTCAATCCCCCCAGACAGCTACTGGGTTAAAGTTTGGGCGGAGTACGGCATTGTGGGCTTCGTAATTTGGATCAGTATGATGATGTACATCATAGGGAAGAGTTGTGGCATAGTGTGGAATACCAAAGACAGAGGTCTACGATTTAAGCTTACCGCTCTTACCGCAGGATTCACTGGTATAATCATAAGTAGCTATGGAAACGAGATTATGAATATGCATCCTTCTTCCATGATCTTGTTTGTTTCATTCGCCTTTGTATTCTTGGGGCCCAAGCTAGACAGAGAAGCACCACAAGTTAACACTTATGTTTAGTCCGCTTGTTTCTATCATTTCGGTGAATTATAACCAAGCAGCTGTTACCTGCGAGATGGTTGCCTCTCTCCGAAAAATAAGCTATCCTAATATTGAAATCATAGTAGTGGATAATGCTTCTCCCACAGATGATCCTACTTTGATCATAGAGCAATATCCAGATGTAAAACTTATAAGATCCTCGGTAAACTTAGGTTTTGCGGGAGGGAATAACTTAGGAATTGCCCAGGCAAAAGGTGAGTATATACTTTTTCTGAATAATGATACTGAAGTTGAACCAGATTTTCTGGAGCCACTAGTAAACACATTCTTACAAAATGGCAAGGCTGGTATCGCATCGCCTAAAATTATCTATTATGATACCGATGGGACGATTCAATATGCTGGTTCCAAAGGTATTAATTCCTGGACTGGGAGAAGTATCACCATAGGTCAAATGGAAAAGGATAAGGGGCAATTTGATACCTCTTATACTACCTTGTTAGCAGATGGGGCTGCCATGATGGTCCCAATGAAGGTGATAAAGGAAGTAGGTTTAATGCCTGAGCTCTACTTTCTATATTATGAAGAACTGGATTGGTGCGAAATGATTAAAAGAGCCGGCTATACTTGTCATTATGTAGGAGCTTCTACCATTTATCACAAAGAATCAGTTTCAGTGGGAAAGGCATCGGTTCTCAAAACCTATTATATGAACAGGAACAGACTGCTTTTTATAAGAAGAAATATAAGTGGGTGGCCATTCTGGACAAGTGCTCTTATCTTTCTTTTGGCTGCTATTCCCAAAAAAATTCTGGAGTTTAGCATGAATCTGGAAGGGAAACAGCTGAAAGCTATCATTAGAGGTTTATGGTGGAACTTAACCCACCATAACATCCATAAAACAAATTACCCTAGTGCTGCTCGGCAGAGAAATCCAAAGAGTTTAGCACTTCCGGTCTAGTTCCAAAGAAAGGCGAGTGGCTTTTACCTGCTCTTATTAGAATCTAATACTGCAGATTCTGTTTTATTAGATATAGAAGTTGTTTCTGATTTTACTTAAGTAGAGAGTTGAATACGTTTATGTTTTTGATAGAAGTATTGGGGAATAGTATACTATATATTATAGGGATTTATCTCCTTTTCAATTGTTGCTATTTACTTTTCTTTTCATTAGCTGGCCATAAAAAGATAAAGCCATTGCAGGTGATGGTGAAAAAGAACCGTCGGTTTTGTATTCTGATTCCAGCTTACAGGGAGAATGAAGTGGTGCTAGAAACCAGTAAGGCGGCCTTGAATCATAACTACAATGGCGAGTATGATGTGTATGTGATAGCAGATGGTTTAGAAGCAGATACCGTCACAAAACTGAAACACATTGGTGCGAAAGTGATTGAAGTGACCTTTGAGAAAAGCACGAAAGGAAAAGCTCTGTCTGCCGCTCTCAATCAACTTCCTGAAAATGCGTATGACATTGCCGCAATTTTAGATGTGGATAATATAATGGGACCTGATTTCATGCAGGAGGTCAACATGGCGTTTGGGGCTGGGTACAGAGTAGTTCAAGCACATAGAACTGCAAAGAATATGGATTCTTCCTTCGCTTTTCTAGATGCATGTAATGAGGAAATCAACAACCATATCTACCGGAAAGGCCATTTTGCCGTTGGAATGTCTTCTGCCTTGATTGGCTCCGGTATGGCCTTTGGCTTCACTTATCTCAAAGAATTATTAGTGGGGATAGGTGAAACAGTAGGGGAAGACAAAGAGTTAGATTTTAGAATTGTGAAAGACCATGAAAGAATCTGCTATCTGGATAAGGTGTTTGTCTATGATGAAAAAATAGAAAATGCCAAGGTGTTTACTCAACAGCGAACCAGATGGATTGCCGCACAAGTTGAGTTCCTGAAGAAGTATGCTTTGGAAGGGGTTCTACAATTAGTAAAGCATGGTAACTTTGAGTTCTTTAATAAAGTTGTACAAGCTTTCTTAGTTCCTAGGGTTCTTTTGATAGGAGTTCTGGGAATGTTCTTCCTGTCTTCCCTCATCTTGCCCTTTGGCCCATCTCCTTTGTTTTGGGTAGTTCAGCTACTGATGTTGAGCGCAGCTCTTTTCATTGCCCTGCCAGGGCGCTTCTATAAGAGTAAAAAATTATGGCAAGCAATGTGCCAGTTGCCTTACGCATTGTTCTGCATGGTTAAGGCCTTGTTTCAAATAAAGAAAGCCAAAACGTCTTTCCTTTCTACGCCACATAAGGTAAAGGCTGTTTCAGCTGACGTAAATATTTAATTCCTTTAACTTCAAGTAGTATGCCTTTTGAAATTTTCACTATTCCGGCTTTGATTTTCTTAATTGTAGGCTTCGTAAGTGGGTTGAATACTAGTAAAAAAGATCAGTAAAATTTTGCTTAAGGAATAGACCTAATGGAAGTTCTTGAAATTACCCTTTGGATTGCTTTAGCTATTGTATTCTATACCTATTTTGGATATGCGATAGTAGCTTGGTTTTTAGCTAAAATTAAAAAAACAGTAAGAAAACCAAAGGCTTTGGAGGTATATGAGCCTGAAGTGACCCTGGTAGTACCAGCGTATAACGAAGCTTCAATACTTGAAAATAAGATAGCGAATTGTTTGTCTCTGGATTACCCTTCAGATAAACTGCAGATTGTTTTTATCACGGATGGCTCTACCGACAATGCAGCTGATGTATTGATGAACTACCCACAAGTACTGCATCTGCATTCTCCTATACGGGGAGGCAAGGCCATGGCTGAGAATAGAGCCATGCAGTACGTGAAGACACCATATGTAATTTTCACTGACTGTAATTCTTTTCTGAATAAGGAAGCAGTCAAAGAAATGGTAAAGCATTACCAAGATGAGAAGGTAGGTGCCGTTTCTGGTGAGAAAAAAGTCCTTTCCTTAGACTCTTCTCCTGGCGCCGGGGAAGGGATGTACTGGAAATACGAATCTTTCCTGAAACGATGCGATTCAGATATATATAGTTTAATGGGGGCCGCCGGAGAGCTTGTATCCTTCAGAACAGACCTTTACCAACCGTTGGAGAAGGATACTATTTTAGATGATTTTATACAATCCTTGAGAATAGTAGAAAAAGGATTCAAAGTGGTGTATGAACCACGTGCTTATGCATCAGAAACCCCTTCTACTTCAATTGCTGAAGAGATGAAGCGTAAAGTAAGGATATGTGCAGGGGGGTGGCAGTCAATGGTTCGTTTAAGTTCGCTCTTAAATCCATTGAATCAACCTTTGGTTACTTTCCTTTACATCTCCCACCGGGTGCTACGCTGGAGTTTAGCACCTCTCATGCTAGCCCTTTTGCTACCCTTGAGCTTGTTGCTTTCTTTTAATAAAGGAGGTTTTTATACCTTCCTGTTTATTTCTCAAGTGCTTTTCTACTTAGCTTCTTGGTTAGGGTGGAAGGCTGAGCTAAGGGGTAAGAAGATAAAAGCTTTATTGATCCCGCTATATTTTAGTATGATGAATGTAGCCGTTTTTGCAGGGTTCATAAGATTTGTGAGAAATGCGCAACCAGCGGCTTGGGAGAAGGCCGACAGGGCTGTAATTCCTTCTGCAAGTATTAGCCAATAGGGCTGAGTTTCCTGAGTTAGAAAAGGTATACTCTTGATTTATACTTAAAATCAACAAATTGAGCTACATACAAAAGATTAAGTCAGATCCTAAACTGAAGGCATTGGTACTGTATTTACTGATGCCCAGGAACCAGGCTAGACCCCGTTGGTGGGTTCAACAGTTTTTGAACCCCTTCTATCATAAGAAGGGCGTTAATGCGGTGTTTCGTCGTAAATCCCGATTAGATGTACTACCCTTCAATCCCTTTAAAGTAGGGAGCGGTGCTGTGATAGAAGATTATGCTGTTGTAAATAACGGGATGGGACATGTCCACATTGGTGACAATACGTTTGTAGGTCTTTTTGATGTGGTTATAGGTCCGGTTACCATTGGTAATAATGTTATTATTGCCCAGCATGTAGTAATCTCAGGATTGAATCATGGGTATGAAAATGTTCATTCACCTATAAAAAATCAGCCTTGTACCACCGCTGAGATTGTCATTGAAGATGATTGCTGGATAGGTGCTAATGCGGTAATTACGGCCGGAGTGCGTGTAGGAAAGCATTCGGTAGTAGCGGCCGGTAGTGTGGTTACGAAAGATGTTCCTCCCTTCTCCATAGTTGGAGGTAATCCGGCGCGATTGTTAAAAGAATATAACCCCGTTTCAGCTAAATGGGAGCGGGTTACCAAAGTAGAGAAGAGGCAAGAAGTGCTTCAGTAAAGAGAACTCTTGCGTATTGTTACAAGCTATATTAAAGTATTCTGCTTTTGAGATCTTATTAGATATTCAGGGTGGAATCAGATGGTTGCATTTACATTTGTTAGATATTAGGCCTGAAAATAGCCAGAATTGAACACTAAATATTTTGTTATGAGACAATTAAGAAATCCGGAGTGGCTAGATGAGATGAAGTTTGATTATGAGAACTTTGATCAAATACCTGCTCATGTATTTGACAAGATAAATAGTGACCTGGATAAGGTGCTAAGTAAAGAACCTTTGGTGAGTATTTTAATTCCTGCCTGGAATGAGGAAGTGAACTTACTTAGAACAATTGCGAGTCTGTCAAGAATGAAAACGCAGATTCCATTTGAAATAATTGTGATTAACAACAATTCTCAGGATAGGACCCAAGATACAATAGATAAACTTCATATCACGGGTTTATTCCAGAGCAAGCAGGGTTGTGGGTTTGCTCGCCAGCAAGGTATGGAACATGCCTCTGGTAAATATATCTTGTTAGCGGATGCAGATTGCTACTATCCATCTTGTTGGGTAGATGAAATGCTAAATGTGCTCAGGAAACCCGATGTGGTTTGTGTATATGGCCGTTACTCCTTTATAAGTGAAGAAGGGTTCCCAAGATGGAAACTGTCTTTGCTGGAACTTATGAAAGATATGTTCGCTGAAGTAAGACATATCAAGCGTCCGTATTATAATTCATTTGGCTTAAGTATGGGCTTTGTGAAAGAGTATGGCATGAAGGTGGGTTTTGTACCATCTAAATGGAGGGGAGATGATGGTATGCTATGCCTGGGTCTAATGAAATATGGCAAAATAAAACAAGTTCGCTCTAACAAGGCAAGAGCCTGGACTGCGCCAAGAACTTTAAAACGAAGCGGATCATTCTCACAAGTTGTAAAGGAAAGAATCTTGATTGAAGCCAAAAGATTCAAAGGTAACTTCAACTCCCGTATGCCAAAAGATATGAGCATGATGGAATAGTTTTGGTGAGTTTTTGAAAATAAACCTCAGAAACTGCTAACTGAATTACAGATCTAAGTCTAAGATAGGGCGGTAATAGTTTGCTAATTTTTGCAAACGCATGTAGCTAATGATTGTGGCTAATTGTAGAGTTGACTAGGTCTGGCATTTTGTACTAGCGGATGTCTTTTGTGAATTAAAAAATAACTGCTACTGAACTAAAATATGGTCAGTTCCCCCTATTATTTTTCGGATGTGACGCTTCTGGTCACGCAT